>JBIOTX010000256.1:0-35361 GCA_044866315.1 Thermoanaerobaculia bacterium
CCCATACCCCGTGCGTCTCTCCCCTGGTGATCGCGTCGGTCCTTACGAGGTCCTTGGCTCTCTTGGCAAGGGAGGGATGGGGGAGGTCTATCGCGCGCGGGATGAGCGGCTGGGGCGGGACATCGCCCTGAAGATCCTGCCGGCGGAGCTGTCGAACAACGACGAGGCGCTGCGGCGGTTCGAGCTGGAGGCGCGGGCGGCGTCCGCGCTGAATCATCCGAACATCATCACCATCTACGAGATCGAGCACACGGACGCCATGGCCTGGATCGCCATGGAGCTGATCGACGGCGAAGACCTAGGCACGCTGATCGACCGCGAGCCGATGCTGCTGAAGAAGGCCGTGCGCATCGCGGCGAAGATCACGGACGGGCTGGCCGCGGCGCACGACCGCGGGATCGTGCATCGCGATCTGAAGCCGGACAACGTGATGCTGACCCGGGACGGGTTCGTGAAGGTCCTGGACTTCGGCCTGGCCAAGCAGATCAAGCTGCTCAGCTCCGAGGACACGACCCTGCCGCACACCTCGCCTGGGGCGATCTTCGGGACGGTGAGCTACATGGCCCCCGAGCAGGCGGCGGGGCGGGAGATGGACTACCGCTCGGACCAGTTCTCGTTCGGGGTGATCCTGTACGAGCTGCTGACCCGGCGGCGGCCGTTCGATCGCGAGACCAAGGCCGAGACCATGACGGCGATCATCCGGGAGATGCCGCCGCCGCCGTCGGAGCTGAACGAGGAAGTGCCGCACGAGCTGGACCGGATCGTCATGCGCTGCCTGGCCAAGGAGCCGCGCGAGCGCTATGCCTCGACGCGCGATCTGGCCCACGATGTCCGCGAGGTGCGCGACGAGCTGACGCACAGCACGCGCTCGACGGCCCGGAGCGCGCGCGCCATCTCGTTCACGTCCATCCGCAAGCGCCGCTTCGCCTGGGGCGCGGTCGCCGGCGCGCTGCTCCTGATCGCCTTCGCCGCCGGCGCGGTGCGCATGTGGACCGACAAGCGCGCCGCGGTCCGCAAGAACATGACCTCCATCGCCGTCACGCCGTTCCGCGACCACACCGCGACGGCGGACGGGCGCCTGCTCGCCGACGGCATCTCGGAGATGGTCGCCGCGCGTCTAGCCGCGGTGCCGGAGCTCCGCATCGCCGCGCCGTTCGACGGCGCCGCCGCGGCGGCGGAGAAGCGGGGCAGCATCCACGCCGTGATCCGCGGCGGGGTGCAGCGCTCCGGCGACGAGATCCGCGTCAGCTATTCACTGATCCATCGCGGGAGCGGCGAGACGCTGCTCTCGAATACGGTCATCCGCCCGGCCTCGGAGCTCTTCGCCCTCGAAGACGCCGTGGCCGCGGATCTGCTTTCCGCCCTCGGCCGCGAGGCCCAGCCCCGCGCGCGCGTGGGGTCGGCGGCGCTCGGTCCCGAGGATCAGCGGCGGTTCGTCGAGGCCGTCGGCCTGCTGCAGCGGGTGAAGGACGAGCAGAGCGTGGACCGGGCCATCGGCACGCTGGAGGCGCTCCTGCGCAACGCGCGCGAGTCGGGGTCGGTGAACGCGCTCCTCGCGCGGGCGCTGCTGTACAAGGCGTCGCTGGCGCGAAGGCCGGCGCTGATCGAGCAGGCCACGGTGTACGCCACGCGCGGGGTGACGCTGAGTCCCGACGACGCGGAGAGTCACGTGACGCTGGGACAGTTGCGCAACGCCTCGGGACAGCATGCCGAGGCGGTGAAGTCGTTCGAGCGGGCATTGACGCTCTGGCCGAACAAGCCGGAGGCGCTGGTCGGGCTGGCCAATGCGTACGAAGGATTGGGGCGTCCGGCGGAGGCTGAGCAATATTTCCAGCGCGTGCTCCACCGAGCCCCGGACTCTTCCCACGCCCTGAGCCGATTCGGCGCGTTCTGCTACCGCCGCGGGCGATACGAAGAGGCCGAGAAGCTGTTCCGCAGGGTCACGGAGCTCATCCCCGACGCGGCGCACGCGTATACGGACCACGGCGGCACGCTGCTGGCGCTCGGCCGCCAGGACGAGGCGGTGGCTGCCTATGAGCGGTCGATCCGGATCAAGCCGACGGCGGTCGGGTACTCGAACCTCGGCACGCTCCAGTTCTCCCGCGGCCAGTACGATGAGTCGCGGAAGTCGTTCGAGCAGGCGGCGGCACTCGCACCCGCGGAGTTCGTGATCTGGGCGAACCTCGGCGATGCCTGCCGCGCCGCGGGCGATACGCCGCACGCGAACGAAGCCTACGGCCGCGCGGTCCGTGCGGGACGCGCCGCGCTGGAGATCAAGCCGAACGACGCCTACACGCGCTCGGTCATCGCCCTTTCTCTCGGCAAGAGCGGCAGAGGCGCGGAAGCGCACGACGAGATCCGCCAGGCCCTGGAGATCGACCCGACCGACCCGAGGGTGCTGTACAAGGCGGCCGTGATCGGCGTCCTGCGCGGCAATCACGACAGCGCCATCTCCTGGCTCGAGCGCGCCGTGGCCGCGGGGTACCCGGCCGGCGAGGCCGAGCGCGATCCCGACCTCGCGCCCCTTCGATCCCTGTCGGCATTCAGGAATGCCGTAAAATCAAAGACATAAGCAACCGAGGAGGTCTCATGTCCGTGGTCCACCGGTTCCCCCGGCTCTGGCTCCCGTCCGCTCTCCTCCTTCTCTCGTTTTTCCTGCTCACCTGCGCCACCCAGCCGGCCCCCGACGCCGGCGCCAGCGCCAGCGGCACTGGTCCCGCTCCCAGCCAGATCGCGGCGGAGACCGGTCCGTGCGGGAACGGCCAGGGCGACGAGAACCGCGACCGCCCCATCGTCTGCGTCGACGACTCCGCCGACGCGCTCACCGTGAATCCCGATCCGGTGAGGGTGCACGAGGTGATGTCCACCGACCGCCGCACGCGCCCGGTCATTCAATGGTGGACGCGCTCCGGCGGCAACCTGCGCGTCGAGTTCAAGGACGCCGGCTGCGTGAGGAACATCAACTGCAACGGCAATCACTGCCGCGCGAACGTCGAGGGCCGCCTCGAAGCCGGGGCCACGGAGAAGCGCTGCAAGTACGACGTCATCGTCGACGGGCACCCGACCCTCGATCCGGACACGATCATCGTCGGCTGCTGCGGCTAGGCATCTTCACCCGCGCCGCGCCGCACATCGCGGCGTGGCGCTCCAGCGCCGGGCGCACGTCGACGTCCTCGTCGTCGAGCCAGAGCTTGCGCACGACGAGGGTGCTGTTGTCCACGCGCGCGTCGATGCGTCCCACCAGCCGGTCGCGGTGGAGCAGGGGACAGACGTACCAGCCCCACAGGCGCAGGTGCGCGGGCTTGTAGACCTCCCACACGTACTCGAAGTCGAAGACGTGGCGCACCAGGTTGCGGTCCCAGAGCAGGGGCTCGAGCGGGCCGAGGATGCGCACGCGGTCGTCGTAGCGGCCGGGCTTCTTCGAGAGGAACTCGGGCACGGCGAGGTAGCGGCGCGGGGAGTCTTCGATCTGCACGTCGACGAGCTCGCCGGCCTCGATCATCTCGTCCACGAGCGGGGAGGTGCGGACGCTGCTGAGCATCGACCACATCGCGCCGCCGGCGCGGGTGAGGAGGCCCGCGGCACGCGCGCGCTCGACGAGGGCCCAGCTGGCGAAGTCGCCGGAGGGAGGCGTGCCGTCGAATCGCGGCACGGCGTAGAGCTTCGCGCCGGATTCGGTGCGGCCGGCGACGACGACGTCGCAGCGGGTCCAGAGGATCTCGATGGCCATGGTGGTGGCCTTGGACGTCCCCATCCAGCCGGCCCAGTCGATCGGATCGACGCGCCCGTGATCGGTGAGCTCCGCGGCGGTGACGGGTCCGCGCGCGCGGATCTCGTCGAGCACGGCCGCGATCAGCTGCGGCGGGATGCGGTCCTCGCGCTCCTGGTGACGCCACCAGTGGGTTTGGGCGCCGTGGCCCTGCTGGCGGTACCACGGGAAGGCCGCGGCCGGGAGGATACAGCGCTCCTTGGCGAAGTGCTCGAAGGCGTGGTTCGGGAAGAGGGCGCGCCAGACGTCGCCGCGGCGGATGCCGTCGACGCGGGCCATGACCACGAGGTCGGCGTTGGTGCCGATGGCGTCGAGCGGATCGAGCTGGATGCAGCGCAGACGCTCGAGCACGCCTCGGATTCCTCTCGCGCCGCGGCCGGCTACGCGTGCCAGTCCCAGGTGCTCGATCATGCGGCGCCGGGCCTCGGCGCGGCTGAGCGTGACCGTCATCGGACCCATCGTAGCGGCACTGCCGTTGCACTGGAATCGGTCATGAGCAAACGAGAACTCATCGAACCAAACAAGGGCGACAAGCGTTACGTTCGCCGCGACGAGCGCGGGCGTTTCAGCGAAGTCGAGGACGTGGGCCGCTCGCTGTCTCAGGACCGCAAGCGGGACGCGAAGTCGGTGTCCAAAAAGGGACACGGGGACCGCGGCGATCGGAAGAGCTAGCGTCTCCGCAGCGCGCGCCGGTACTGCGCGGGCGTGACGCCCGCGTAGCGCCGGAACGCGTTGGTGAAGTGGCTCTGGTCGTAGAACCCCGCGGCCAGGGCGATCTCCGCGATGGGCGCGTCGCTCGCCGCCAACGGCGCGAGCGCGCGCTCGACGCGCAGCCGTCGGACGTACTCGCCCGGCGAGCATCCGAGCTGCGCCCGGAAGGCGCGGGCCACCGTCGTCGCGTGCACGCCCGCCGCGCGCGCGATGTCGCTCAGCGACAGCGCCTGGCAGGCGTGCGCGTGGATGTAGTCGCGCGCCGCGCGGACGACGCGCGGTGCTTCCTGCATCGCCGTCCGGCGCGTGACCACCGCGAGGAGCTCGAGCAGCAGTCCCTCCACCACCAGCGGATCGGACATGTCCTCGGCGATGCGCACCGCGAGCGGCGACCGCGCGATCATCATCGGCTCCTCGAGCCGCGCGTGCATCGCCGGCAGCGACACCAGCACGCACGACGCGCCGCGCGCGCCGTAGCGGTTCGAGTGCATCTCTCCCGGCGGCCGGACGATCACGTCGAAGGCCTCGCAGGAGAACGTTCTTTGCCCGGTCTTCTCCTCGAACGTGCCTTTCATGGCGAAGGTGAGATACGCGCTCTCGTGAAAGTGCCGCGGCAGCACCGTCGCCGGTGCGTACGCCGTCTCGGTGAGCACGAAGTCGTTCGCGATCAGCGTGTGCGTGGGCGACCCGAGCGTGACCGGTACGGCGAGGGACATGGGTGGCTCGATTCTACGCGTCACGACGGAACGCCGGCATCCTGCCGGCCGCCCCGCCGGCTTCCAGCCGGCAAATGAGAGATGAATGAAGAGGTTCGAGTGAAGAGGGAAGAGGGAAGAACCACATCGCGGACACTCCGGACTCCTTTCTTCATTCTTCCCTCTTCATTCATCTTTTCTCAGCCGGCATGGATGCCGGCGGTCCGGCCGACTGGAAGTCGGCGCTACACGCCCGCAGCAGCGTCAGGTCGTAGATGATCTTCAGCCCGCCGGCGATGAAGAACGGCAGCGACGCCAAGGGCGCGGCGGCGAGGAGCGGCGTCGAGAGCACGGGCGCGAGGGACGAGCCGACCGTGCGGGCTACGCCGGTGATGCCCGCGGCGGCGCTGCGCTCGTCCTCGTCCACGACCGCGATGACGTAGGCCTGCCGCGTCGGGACGTCCATCTGGGAGATGGAGAAGCGCAGCAGGAGCACCAAGACCGCCAGCGACAGGTTCGGCATGAGCGGGACGAGCATCAAGAGGACGTTCGACGGCAAATGGGTGAAGACCATGGTCTTCACCAGGCCGATCTTTCGGGCGATGGCCGCGGCGGCGAGGGCGGAGAAGCCGGCCAGCAGGTTCGCGCCGAAGAGGATGCGCCCGAGCTGGGCCACGTCCGCGCCGTAGCGATGGTGGAACCAGTAGACGATCATGCTCTGCAGGACGAAGCCGCCGGCGAAGGCGTCGAGGGCGAAGAGCGCGGAGAGGCGGGTGATGATGCGACGCGAGCGGTCGTTGCGGAAGACCCTCCGTGTGGCGCCGCCGACCCCGGCGGCGTTAGACAAATCGACGCGCGTGGACAGCATCGTAAAGAGGATGGCCAGCACACCGCCGAGGACGGCGTAGGCGAGGATGCCGCTGCGGTAGGGGGCGGTGACGGTGCCGGCGACGAGCGCGCCGAGCGCGGTCGACAGAGACCCGACGACGTTGTACCAGGCGAACGCGGACGTGCGCTTCGAGGCGTCGATGGTCTGCGCGAGCGCGACCTGCTCGACCGCCAGGAACGGCCCGACCTCGCCGCCGCTCGGGCTGATCACGCCGAGGGTCGCGGCCAGGAGCAGCAGCGGGAACGAGGTCGTGGAGGCGAAGAGCGCGCCGGCGGCGCACATGAGCAGCGCGCCGAGGATCAGGCTGCGCCGGCGGCCCATCCGGTCGGCGCGCGCGGTGACGGCGAGCGACACCATCGCGTCGCCGGCCAGCGTCAGCGAGAGCAGCAGGCCGATGCGCGCCGGCGTCAGGCCCACGGCCTCGAGGTAGAGCACGAGGATGACCGAGAGGAATCCGTAGGCGAAGAGGCGCACCGCGCGCGTGGTGAAGACCAGGGCCACGTCGCGGCGCACGCCGGCGCTCATCACCATGCCTCAGCGGCATCCTGCCGGCGATGAAAGAGGAATGAAGAGGTTCGAATGAAGAATGAAGAGGGAAGAATTCGATGAAGGACGCTCCGGCCTTTCTTCATTCTTCCCTCTTCATTCGAAATTCTTCATTCAGGTTTTGCACGCCGGCGATCATTCCAGCTCCGCGCGCAGCTTCTCCAGTTCGTCGAGATGACCGCGGTCGTGGCCGTGCATGCGGCGCGCGAGCTCGGCGAGCGTGATCAGGCCCGCCCCTTCGAGGATGCCTTCGCGGGTGAGGTCCGCGGCCTCGAGCTGGGCGACGTTTGCCGCGCGCAGCTCGGCGAAGCGATCGAGGGCCGGCCCGAGCTGCTGCGTGCCGTGGTAATCGCCCTCCTCGGCGAGCTTGTCGCCGTCGACGTCCGCCAGCTCCGGCCGCTCCTCGGCCTCAATGCGCCGGATGCGCACGGCGAACGCGAGCTCCTCGATGTCGCGCAGGTGGCAGGCGTGCTCCAGCACGGAGAACGTGCCGTCGGCGGCGCGGGTGCGGATGCGGCTCTCGTCGAACTGCGAGGCGAGCTCGCGCAGGCGGCGCGGCGTGTCGGCGAGCTGGGCGAGCGTGTCGTTCATTTGCAGAACCTCCCCGCGACGTCGACCAGCGTGTCGCGGCAGGCTAGGGTTTGATCGATCCAGGCGAATTCCTCGATGCCGTGCAGCCCCGCGCCGCCCGGACCGAAGACGACGCTGGGGATGCCGGCCGCGCCGAGGATCGCGGCGTCGGTCCAGAAGGTCATCGCGCCGCGCGACTGGGAGAACAAGTTCACCAGCGGATGTCCGTCGGGCGTGGTGTACGCCGGCCGCTCGAAGATGCGCTGCGCGGTGGCGCGAAAGTCGGGATCCGCGGCGCGCAGCCGCTCGAGGATGGCCTCGACCTCCTGCAGCGCGACGTCAGCGGGCTCGCCGGTGACGGTGCGCCGCTCGATGTTCAGCGTGCAGCGGTCGGGATAGGTGCTCAACTCGCGGCCACCCTCGATCAGCGAGGCGTGCAGCGAGGCCCGGCCGAGGAGCGGGTGGCGGGGCTGGCGGACCAGGTCCCGGTCGAGCTCCTCGAGCGCGACCAGCACGCGGCCCATCATGGCGATGGCGTCACGGCCCTCGTCCGCGCGGCTGCCGTGCGCGGCGCGGCCGTGGGTGGTGATCTCCACCCAGGCCCAGCCCTTGTGTCCGACGCCGACGACGAGCTCCGTCGGCTCGCAGACGATGGCCGCGTCGGCGGTGCAGTGGGTGACTAGCGCGTCGGCACCGGCGCTGAGGTACTCCTCGTCCGCGACCGCCGCGACGATCACGCGTCCCGCCTCCGGCGCGCCGCACTCGGCGACGGTAATCGCGGCGGAGAGCATCGCCGCGAGGCCGGCCTTCATGTCCTGCGCGCCGCGGCCGTACACGCGGCCGTCGCGCACGACCGGATCGAACGGCGCGTCCATTCCTTCGACCCCGACGGTGTCGGTGTGGCCGCAGAACATCAGCGACGGGCCCTTGGTCCGTCCCTCGATGATGGCGATCACGTTCGGCCTTCCCGGAGCGGCCTCGCGGATCTCGACGTCGATCCGGGCCGCGCGCAGGCGCGTAGCGATGACGTCGGCGATGCGCGCCTCGCCCGCGCCGCCGGGGACGAGGCCGGGGTTCACCGAGTCGATGGCGATCAGCTCGCGGAGGAGGTCGATCGTGGCCTCGTCGTTCATGCGCTCCACTCCGTTCCCACGCCCGCCGCGCGCGCCCGCTCGTACACCAGCGCCGCGGCGGCGACGTCCTGCAGCGCCGTGCCGGTGCTGTCGAAGACCGCGATCTCGTCGCCGTTCACGCGCTTCTCTCCGCGAATGATCTCGCCGAGGGTGGCCCGGACCGAGTCGCGGGTCATCAGGCCGGCGTCGATGGCGTAGCGGAGATCGCCGAACGCCGCGCACTGCTCGAGGTCATCGACCACGACCGCGCTCGCGGCGAGGAGCTCCGGGTCGATCTCCTGCTTCTCCGTGCTGTCCGCGCCGACGGCGGCGACGAAGAGGCCCGGGTGGGCGTCGCGCTTCTCGAAGAAGAAGCGGCGCGAGGGCGTGCAGGTGACGACCAGGTCGGCCGCGGTCGCCGCGGCGTGCAGGTCGCCCACGACTTCGCCGCCGAGGCGCTCCGCGGCGGCGAAGTCGGTGTCGAAGACGAGTACGCGCTCGATCGACGGGCGCACGCGGCGGATGGCCTCGATGCTCACGCGCCCCTGATTGCCGCAGCCGCAGACGAGGAGCGTGCGCGCGTCCTCGCGCGAGAGGTGCTTCGCCGCGACCGCCGTGGCCGCGCCCGTGCGGCGGATGGTGATGCCGATCGAGCCGAGGATGGCCAGGGGCGTGCCGTTGGTCGCGTCGGCCAGGAGGATCGTGCCCTGGATGCGCGGCAGCCCGCGCGCGGGGTTGTCGAAGAAGTTGCCGTTCGTCTTCACCGCGCAGTAGCGCCCGGTCGCGGCAGCCTTCACGTGAAACGCGCCGCCGTCGACGTGCACCGAGAGCGACGCCGGCCTGCGCGCCGCGTCCGCGAACGCGCTCTCGACCGCGGCGATGCAGTCGTCGAGGGTGAGGAGCCTCGCGACCTCGGCCTCGCTGAGCAGGAGGACCATGGGTGTGAGGGTATTCTCGACGCGTAGGCGCGGTCTTGGAAGATCGAAGCGCTCATGAACTCATGATCGCTGTCGATCACTGCCCGCGTTCCGCTGTCAGTATCGAGGGGGGCTGCTGTCACGATCGAGGAGACTGCGGTCAGTGACGAGGCCTACCGCCGTCAGCTACAAGGCATGCAGCGATCGCTGAGAGGCCATACTGCGGTCGCGACGAGGGATACTGCGGTCGTCAACGAGGCACACTGCGGTCGCTACCGAGGCGTACTGCGGTCGCTACCGAGGCGCGCTTCGGTCGCTACGAGCCAGACTGCGGTCAGCCCGAGGCATGCTGCGGTCCGCTGCGACGCATGCTGCGGTCAGCTGCGAGGCATGCTGCGGTCAGCTGCGACGCATGCTGCGGTCCGCTGCGACGCGTACTGCGGCAGCTACGACATAGAGCGCGTTCAGCAACGAGCCATATCAAGTCCGCTACGCGGCAAGCTGCCCCTACGCCGGCATCCGCTCCGCGTAACGTGCCGGGGCCGCGGCCTCGGATACGAGGGATATGAAGTCGCTCACGTGCTGAGGCAATTCACGTCCACGCGGAGCCGCGACTGCAGCGTGCCACTCGCGCTGCAGTCCGGCCGGACCCAGGCGCACGCCGACGAGGCGTCCGCCCGCCAGTTCGGAGGCAATGGCCCAGCGCGCGGCGACGGAGACACCGAGGCCGGCGCGCACCATGGCCAGGATGGCCTCGGTGAGCTTGACGTCGAGGACGTCGGCGGGATGCTTCCCGGCCGGGGCGAAGAAGCGCTGGTAGAAGAAGTTCTGCTTGGGCGGGGAGTAGAGGATCAGCCGCTCCTTCTCCAGGTCGGCCGGGCGGACGAAGGGCTTGCGCGCGAGGGGGTGGCCGCTCGGGACGATGAGCAGCATCTCGTCGGTGAAGAGGTGTCGCGTGGTGACCGCGGGCTGCTGGGGGATCTTGGTGACGATGGCCAGGTCGATCTCGCCGTTCTCGAGGGCGCCGACGGGATTGCTCGTGGCCTCGGCGACGATGCGCACGTCGACGTTGCGGTGGCGGCGGTTGAAGCGCTTGAGCAGCGGCGGGAGCCACTCGTAGACGGTGTAGCACTCGGTGGAGATGCGCAGGGTGCCGCGCCAGCCGGCGGCGCGGCGGCGGATGTCGTCCTCGAGCGCGCCGAGGTCGGACAGGATCTGGCGCGCGCGGGCCACGAGCTCCGCGCCGGCCTCGGTGGGCACGAGGCGCTTCTTCACCCGCAGGAACAGCGGCACGCCGAGGCTCTCCTCGATCTGCTTGAGCTGATGGCTGAGCGCGGACTGGGTGAGGTTCAGCCGCTCGCTGGCGCGGGTCACCCCGCCCTCGTCGACGATGGCCAGGACCAGGCGGAGGTGGCGGGCTTCCAGGGCGATGGGGCGGAAGTCATTCATCGGGATGGCTCATCGATGTCATCAAGACTATGAATTGGACTGATGAATGATAGCCGACTACGATGAGGTCATGATCGCCAATCAGGAGCTCCAGGACGCCTTCGCACCGGTCACCACGGCGAACCTCGCCGACGCCTGCGTGCGCCTCAAGACGGCCTACGCGGTCGCGCCGACGATCCTTCGCCCGATCTTCCCCGGCGCGCGCTTCGCCGGGCGGGCGCTGCCGGTCACGCACTTTGGGAGCGTGGACGTCTTCCTCGAGGCCATCGACACCGCCGAGCGCGGCGATGTGCTGGTGATCGACAACGCCAACCGCCAGGACGAGGCCTGCATCGGCGACCTCACGGTCATCGAGGCGGCGACGGCCGGCATCGCCGGCGTGGTGCTGTGGGGCTGCCACCGCGACACGGCGGAGCTGCTGGAGATCCGCCTGCCCGTCTTCAGCACCGGCGCGAATCCCCTCGGACCCTTGGGCGTCCGCGAGCGGACCGTGCTGGCCCTCGGCCCGTGCTCGGTCGGTGAGATCACGGTCGACCGCGAGCAGATCGTCTTCGCCGACGGCGACGGCGTTCTCTTCGTGCACGAGCGCCAGGTGCGCGCGGTGCTCGAGGCCGCGCGGGCGATCAGCATTACCGAGCGCCGCCAAGCCGACGCCGTGAGGCGCGGCACCAGCCTGCGCGCGCAACTGGAGTGGGGCGCTTATCTCGCGGCGCGCAAGGAGCGCCCGGACTACACGCTGCGCGAGCACCTGGCGAAGCTCCGCGCCGCCATCGAGGTGTGAAAGGAACGAACATGCTCGACGTCGTCAATCTCTCCGAACGCGTCCAGGCCGTCGACCAGTACTGGCAGCCGCGGGTCATCGGCGCGGTGAACGACCACCACGTGAAGATCGTCCGCCTGGCCGGGTCGTTCCTCTGGCACCACCACGAGACCGAGGACGAGATGTTCCTGGTCCTGCGCGGCACGCTCCACATGCACTACCGCCAGGACGGCAAGGAGCAGGTGGCCGTGATCGGCCCGGGCGAGTTCATCGTCGTGCCGAAAAGGATCGAGCACATGCCGGTGGCGGACGGGGAGGTGGAGGTGGTGCTCTTCGAGCCGGCCTCGACCTTGAATACGGGGAACGTGGTCAACGAGAGGACGTACGTCGACCCGGTGGCGCGCTGACGTGGAGCGGTGGGCTCTCAGCCCACCGCCGGCGGGCTGAGCCCGCCGCTCCACGATCCTCGGCTAAAATGATCATTCCCATGTCCCAAGAAGACCCCCGCGCTCTCATCTGCGAGCTGGCGTGCTCGTTCTACGACCTCGGCTGGGCCAGCGGCACCGGCGGGGGAATCTGCATCCGCGTCGGCGACGAGGTGATCGTCGCCCCGAGCGGCGTGCAGAAGGAGCGGATGCGGCCGGAGCAGATGTTCACCATCGGTCTCGACGGCTCCGTCGTCTCCCGTCCCGAAGATCCGGCGCTGCGGCCGTCGGAGTGCAGCTCACTGTTTCTGAAGGCCGTCAACATTCGCGGCGCGGGGGCGGTGATCCACAGCCACTCCATCCACGCGGTCATGGCCACGCTGCTGTTCACCGGCGATTTCGTGATTTCGCACCTGGAGATGATCAAGGGTATCGAGGGCTTCGGCTATCACGACCGGCTGGTCGTGCCGATCATCGACAACACCGCCCGCGAGTGCGACCTCGCCGACGCGATGGAGGAGGCCATCCTCGCGTACCCGGAGACGCACGCGGTGCTCGTGCGCCGCCACGGCGTGTACGTCTGGGGCGAGGACTGGGTGCGGGCGAAGACCCAGGCCGAGTGCTACGACTATCTCTTCCGGGCCGCCGTGGAGATGCGGCGGCTCGGCATTCCGACCACCATGGGAGGCTCCGAAGATGCGCGCGTACTCACTCGAAGACCCGACAAAGCGACTGTCGTCTGAAGACCTGGCCGGCCGCGGCATCCTGTCCTGGGACGTGCCCGCGGACGAGGCTGCGCGGGCGGAGCTGCTCGCCTCGGTCAAGCGCGAGCACGGCTACGTCGACGAGGACTTCGTCGAGCTCCGCCCGGAGATGGAGAACCTCGAGGCCATCTGCGCGAAGTTCGACAAGGAGCACTACCACACCGAGGACGAGGTGCGGTACGTCGTGGAAGGGGAGGGCATCTTCGACGTGCGCGACGAGGGCGACCGCTGGATGCGCATCGAAGTCGCGGCTGGCGACATGATCGTCATCCCCGCGAACACGCACCACCGGTTCTATCTCACGGACCGCAAGCAGATCCGCTGCATGCGTCTCTTCGCGAACCACGACGGCTGGGCGCCGCTGTATCGCGAAGTGTGACGCGCGTCATGGACGCCCGGCACCGGCCAACCTAGATTGCGCGCACCGCTTCAACTTAAAGGAGAGTTGTGTCGATGAGCGCTCTATCACGCAGTGCCGGTGTTCTCGCCCTGTCCCTCGTCGGAGCCCTCCCTCTCGCCGCTGACGTCTTCGAGGCGTGCGTCAACAAAGGCAACGGTAACGTCCGCATCGTCTCCGCGACGACGGCCTGCCACGCCAGCGAGACGCGCATTGAATGGAACAGTGAAGGCCCCGCCGGACCTCCGGGACCGGCCGGCCCCGCAGGACCTGCCGGACCTCCGGGACCTCCGGGCACGGACGCCGCGAGCGGCCCGCCGTACGTCTGGGTCTGCACGAACATCAACTACACCAACGCCGGCAGCGTCAGCGCGTGGCTGATGGTCTTCAACGGCGGCGGCGCCACGGCGAACGTGGCCGCGCACTGGCTGAACAAGGACGGCGTGAACCTGGCCGGCGTCGTCGTCCCCGGCGCGGTTCCGCTCAACCCCGGCGATCCGACGCCGGTGTACCCGGGCGAGACCGGCGTCACGACCGTTTCCCTGGCCATGGCGAACTCGCGCGTGATCCGCTGGCAGACCGGCCAGGGCGACGTCGCCGCCGGCGGCGATATGCCCGCCGTGATCCGGGTGACCGCGGACCAGCCGATCGTCGTCGGCACGCTGATCCAGTTCAGCGGCTTCCACCCCGTCCCCTGCACGATCGTGCATCATTGATGTTTTAGGAGTGCGGTGGCGCAGCCACCGCTCTGCGATGCGGATACGAAAGCGGCGGCTACGGCCGCCGCACTCCTAAATGCCCGTCGTGTGGATCATCGACGTCGAACAGTGGCCGCGGGCCATGCTCCGCGCGGAGCTGATCGAGCGCGGCTTCGACGCCGTCGGTTGGTTCACCGCCGGCGACGCCATCGAGGCCCTCCCCACCCGCCCGCCCGACGTGATCGTGGTCGACCTGCGCGGCCAGCCCCTGCGCCTGGTCGCGCGCCTCTGCGACATCGGCGTGCCGGTGGTGGTGGTCGGCGGGATTCCGGAGATCAACGACCTGCCGGAGGGCGGGTGGGCGGCGGTGATGCGGCGGCCGGTGTCGCTGGGGGAGATTGCGGATCGGGTGGGGGAGGTGGCGGGGCGGTAAGCTGGGCGTGTATGCGCGCCCTCGTGTCCCTTCTCCTCCTGACCTCCGCTCTCTCCGCTGCCGCCGATCTCCGCGTCACCCTCGATACCGCAGAGCCTGAACGCGTCCTCGCCATCGCTGATCGGCTCGCGCGCGGCCGGCGGGTCAGCGAGGCCCAGTGGAACGCGCTCTTCGCGACTGCCGGGTATCGCGACCTGAAGGCGCGCGAGGCGGCGATGCAGCGGGCGTTCACGGACGAGGAGTTCCGCGCCTTCGTGGCCTCGCCCGCGGTGCTCGAGAATCGCGCGGCGCTGCGGCGAACGCTCGCGTCGTGGAAGCGTTTCGACGTCGCCGCGGCGGCGCGCCGGGCCATGCGCTATCTGCCGGAGGGGGCGAGCGCCACGGCGGTGGTCTACCCGCTCATCAAGCCGCGGACGAACTCGTTCGTCTTCCGCGCCGAGCGCGGCATGGCCATCTTCCTCTACCTCGACCCGAAGATCAGCGCGGCGAAGTTCGAGAACACGGCCATTCACGAGCTGCATCACATCGGCTACGCCAGCGCCTGCCCGACACCGTCCGGCTCCTCGGCATTCGCTCTCGCGCGCGGCTATCTCGGCGGCTTCGGGGAAGGGCTGGCCGTGCTCGCCGCGGCCGGATCGGCCGAGACGCACCCGCACCACGTCAGCAGTGCCGCGGAGCGCGCGGTCTGGGAGCGTGATGTCGCGAAGGTCGCGGACGACATCCCACGCCTGGAGGCGTTCTTCACCGCCATCCTCGACGGCAAGCTCGGCGAGCGCGACGCGGTCGCGCGCGAGTTCCTGCGCTTCATCGCCACCGGCGACGTGCCGCAGGGCGCGTTCTACACCGTCGGCTGGACGATGGCCGCGACGATCGAGCGGGCGAGCGGGCGCGGCGCGCTCGTCGCCCTGATGTGCGATCCCGTGCGGATGATGCGCGCGTACAACGCCATCGCCAGGGAGAAAGGGCTGCCGCAGTGGAGCGATGCCTTCCTCGCGCGCCTGGAGGCGGGCGGCTGATGCGTCTCCTCGTCCTCGCCCCCGCGGACTTCGCGCCGCTCGAGCTCCTGCGCCGCGATGCGCCGGACATCGAGCTGTCGGTCGGGACGGATGCCGCGGCGCTCCGCCGCGCCGCCGCGGCCACGGACGCCGTGCTGATCGGCCCGCGCTCCGGGTCGGCACTGACCGAGTTGTGGCGCGACCTCCGGAGCGTCCGCTGGATCCACACCCTCTCCGCGGGCGTGGAGTCGCTGCCGTTCGACCTCCTGCGCCGCAGCGAGGTCGTCGTCACCAACTCGCGCGGCCTCTACGCCGACGCCCTCGCGGAGTTTGCCCTCGCCGCCATGCTCTGGTTCGCGAAGGACCTCCGCCGCCTCGCGCGCAACCAGGAGGCGCGGCGCTGGGAGCCGTACACCGTCGAGCGCCTGGAGGGACAGACCGTCGGCATCATCGGCTACGGCGGCATCGGCCATGCCGTCGCCCGCCGCTGCACCGCCCTCGGCATGCACGTTCTTCCCATCCGCCGCCGCCAGGAGCTCGGCGATCCGACCATCGAAGAAGTGCTCGCCCAGTCCGACTTCGTGGTCATGTGCGCGCCGCTGACCCCGAGCACCTATCGCCTGATGTCCCAGGGGCGCATCGCCGCCATGAAGCCCGCCGCCGTGTTCATCAACATCGGCCGCGGCGGAACGGTCGACGAGGCCGCGCTCGTCGATGCGCTGCGCGAACACCGCATCCGCGGCGCCGCGCTGGACGTGTTCGAGGCCGAGCCGCTGCCGCCCGACCACCCGCTCTGGCAACTCGACAACGTGCTGATCTCCCCTCACACCGCCGACCACACGCACGACTCGCACACCCGGGCCATGCACTTCTTCCTGGAGAACCTGCGCCGGTTCCGGGCGGGGGAGTCGCTGGAGAATGTGGTGGACAAGGTGGAGCAGTACTGAGGGGCGGAGCAGCGATGGCGGAAGGATGAAGAGATGAGGGATGAAGACATGAATGAAGAGGTTCGAGTGAAGAATTAAGAATGAAGAGGCCCGTCCACCCACAGGGTGTGCTTCTTCATTCTTCCCTCTTCATTCGAAATTCTTCATTCCGGTGTCGGGCGCCTTCGTCCTTGTGGACGAGGTGGAGCAATATCGAGAGGAGTACAGTGCTGTACGGTTTCTCTCGGAGGAGTCAGTGAGCACGACCGAACACAAGGACGCGGAAGAGGCCGGGAATCAGTTTCCCGATCTTCTGGACGCTGCGGAAAGAGGACGCTCGACGATCATCACGAAGCACGGACAGCCGGTTGCCGCGCTCGTCCCGATCGAAGAGCTCGTCGATCGGAACGCGCAGCGATCACTCCTGCCACTGAAGGGAACGGGGCGGGGGTTATGGGGCAAGAACAGCACCCGCACGCTGCGAGCCCTGAGGGATGAAGAGATGAATGACGAGGTTCGAATGAAGAATGAAGAATGAAGAGGTCCGCCCACCCACCGGGGCGTGCTTCTTCCTTCTTCCCTCTTCATTCGAAATTCTTCATTCCGGTGTCGGACGCCTTGATCCTGCAGGGAAGACGAAAGGGGCGGACGTTCCGTCCGCCCCCAGTCCCCTACCTACTCCGGATCGTTCGGATTATTGAACAGCGGCGTCAGCGCGATCGCGCCCTGCCCGCGGATGGGGAAGAGCGGGTCGGTTTCGTTCTTCGGCTGCAGGGTCGACGCGGTCTCGTCGGGGCCGAAGAGGATCAGGGTGTTGAGATAGGCGAGGATGGCGTGGCGCGTTTTGTCCGATGCGTTCGCGAAATTGTTTCTCGCCGTCTGGGCCTCGCCGCCGTGGCGGAGGATGACCGACTCCAGGGTCGGGCTCTTGCCGTCCTGGCCGTACGCGGCGGTGGAGCCCACGCCCCACAGCGGGGTGGTGAGGCAGGTCTTCTCGATCGATCCGTCCCACTTCATCTCCCAGAAGTTCGGGCCGAGGTCGTGGGTGCGGAAGTCGGTGAAGATGTTCTTGACCAGGAACGGGGCCTCGTTCGGCAGCTTGAGGGTCGGGTGGCCGGTGCCGTCGTTGACCTCGTGGAAGAGCGGGGTGGCGGTGGCGAAGAGGTTGTTGAACGGGTTGCCGCGCACCGGGTCGTAGACCGTCTCGACGTCCGCCACGCGGAGGTCGCGATCGATCTGCAGGTTCTGGATGTGGCACTCGGTGCAGCCGATGTCCTTGAGGAACCGCTCGCCGTCGCGGGTGGTGGAGTCCTGCCGGCCCAGGGCGGGCTTGAAGTAGTTGAGGAGGTAGAACTCCATGAAGTCGACGATGCTCTGCGGGACCTCGTTGGCGACGCCGTCGCCGTCGTTGTCGCAGTTCGGGTCGTTCCGGCAGGGCGATTCCTCGATGTTGATGCCCTGGATGCGCAGGCCGGCCGGGGTGATCACCGGCTTGCCGGTCATGAAGAACTGGCGGATGTCGGCGTCGACGGCCTCCATCCCCATTTCTCCGTTGAAGGCGCCGACGAAGAAGGGCTTGAGGGCCGGATCGGCGCCGGCGTGGCCGCCGAGGTTGAAGGTCAGGATCTGGAGGTCCGGTCCGACGCCCTTGACGCCGGAGGTGTCCACATCCCCGTTCTGGAAGGCCTTGATCGTCCCGAAGCTGATGCCCTTGCTGATCAGGGGGGCCTCGATGGTCTTCTTCATCTTCTTCGCGTCGGCGATGGCCTTGTCGCGAATGGCCCAGAGATCGCCGGTGATCTCCTCGCCGAGCATGGCCTTGAGGCCGACGCCGAAGATATGCGGTGCGTTGCGTCCGCCGGGGGTGGTGTGAATGGCTCCTCCGGCCGCGGCCCCGCCTTTCACGTTCCCATGGCAACCGGCGCAGCTATCCATCAGACCGGCGCCGATCGCGCGCGTGTTGGTGGTGAGCTGCGTCGGATCGAGCGGACCGTCGCCCGTGACCGGTCCCTGTCCCTGGTCCCGGCTGAACCGGCGCTGGAAGATCTGCCGCCCGCGCCGGATGGCCCGGAAGGGATCGCGCTTGATGATGAACAGCGAGGAGTCGGGCGTGGTGATGCTGCCGCGGCCCGCGCCGATCTGCTGGGTGTAGGACTTGGCGATGCCGACGTTGGGGGTGTTGGGGTAGACGGTCTTGTCGATGAGCTGCGCCAGGGCGTGACTGCCGAGGGCCGTGAGGGCGACAGCGAGGATGATGGTGGGGATCCCGATTCGTGACCGTGTCTTGTGGGCGGTGAGGTGTGCCGTCCGTGGCTGATCCATGACTCTCTCCTGTCTTCAATGATTGACGGACATACAGGGACCGGGTCGGAGGTCGGGGGCTTCCTTCGACTGCTTCGAGACGAATGGCGTAGTCGACGCGCGGGTCGTTCGTTGAGATTGGAAGTGCGGTTTAAAGAAATATATCGATGCGGCGTTAGCGCCGTCAAGGCGTTACTATGGAGACAACGGATCGTCCTCTCGAACCCCGAAAGGAATGGTGTTGTATGAAGCGTCTCTCGCTGCTTCTCGCGGGCCTTCTCGTTTCCTTCCTGTCCCCGGCGTTCGCGGCTGCGCCAAAGCCCACGCCGACTCTCACGACCGACAAGCCGATTTACGCTCCCGGTGAGGTGATCACCTTGCGCGGCGAAGACTGGGCGCCGGGCGAGCCGGTGACCATCGTCATCACCGCCGAGGGGAGCGGAGAGACGACCACGCTGCGCGCGGTTGCGGACAGCGCGGGCGCGTTCAGCCTCACGGCGACCCTGCCCGACGACGTGGCCTCCATCGGCAAGGCCCCCGTGCGCATCCGCGCCGCGAGCGAGGAGCGCGGGAGCTACCACGTTGCCGCCAAAGGCAGCATCTCGAAGTCCCTGGCGAAAGCGCAGTTCAGCGAGGGCAAGGCCGAGACCGACGGCGAGCGCCTGCTCCAGCTGGAGGACTACTGGCACGAGCGCCTGACCTATCCCACCGGCAAGTTCAATCCCGGCTGGGTGCGCAAGGCGGCCAACGACGACAAGAAGGTCCCGCGCGGCACGCCGAAGGGGAAGAAGCGAGGACAGAGCGGACCGGGCGTCGCCACCAACGGCAACGGCACCTGGCAGGTCGGCACGCTCGTGCTCGATCCCGACTCCTTCACCGCCCTCGGGCCGCAGCCGGAGCGCATGACCGGCTGCTCGAACTGCTACAACTACACGACCACCCAGGGGCGGGTGAACAGCATCGTCTTCGATCCCACCACCACCACGAACGGGAGCATCGTCGCCTACATCGGCACGGTCGGCGGCGGGGTCTGGAAGACCACGAACTGCTGCAGCAGCTCCACCACATGGACCGTCGTTACCGATGACCCGCTGATCTCCACGACCAGCATCGACACGGTGACTCTCGATCCGAACGACCACAACACCGTCTACGCCGGCACGGGCGATCTGAATTACGGATCGTTCTCCATGGGCAGCCAGGGCATCCTCAAGTCCACCGATGCCGGCGCGACCTGGACCGTCCTCGCTCCCGACGTCTTCGGCCCGGCGCTGCCGCTGCCGGCCGGCCAGTTCCCGCAGTACAACGCCGTGGGCAAGGTGCGCGTCGATCCGAACAACAGCAACAACGTCGTGGCCGGCACGAAGCTCGGGCTCTATTTCTCGTACGACGGCGGTGCGAACTGGACCGGACCCTGCCTGACCAATGCCTTCACCAGCATGCGCCAGGACATCACCGCGCTGGAGCTGTCGAACATGGGCAGCGGCGTCACGCGCGTCCTGGCGGCGGTCGGCGTGCGCGGATTCGCCACTCCCGTGCAGTACGACCTGAACCAGAACGGCGCGAACGGGATCTACAGCGCGACCATGCCGGCCAGTGGGTGCCCGACCTTCACCTCCATCGCCGGCAACGGGAACGGCTTCCGCTACCAGAGCACGGCCACCAGTGCCTATCCCGCGAACGCGAACATGAACGCGGGCAGCGGCGTGGCCTACGTGAACAATTCGACCGGCAACCAGCTCGGCCGGATCGACATGGCCGTGGCCCCGAGCGATCCGAACGTCATCTACGCGCAGGTGCAGTCGATCACGCCGAACAACAACAGCGGCTGCGGCAACGCGGCTGGCTGCCAGCTCGGCGTGTGGTCCACCACCAACGGCGGCAGCACCTGGAGCTTCATGGGCGGGTCGGCCGGATTCTCACTCAAGCGGTGCGGCGGCGGCGCCCAGGCAGGTACCGGCGACTATCCGCAGAACTGGTACGACCAGGCCGTGGCCGTCGATCCCAACAACTCCAGCCGCGTCTTCATCAGCACCTTCGACGTCTGGTTCGCCACGCGCACCGGCACGTCCTTCAACAACGTCACCTGCGGCTACAGCTACAGCGGCAGCGCCGGCCCCGTTCACGTCGACCAGCACGCGCTGGCCTTCGTGTCCGGATCGTCCAGCATCCTCATGCTGGGCAACGACGGCGGCGTGCACGGCACGACCAACGCCAATGCGGCCACCTCCAGCCAGGATCCGACCTGGTTCAACATGGACACCGGCCTGAACACGATCGAGTTCTATTCGGGCGACATCAGCGGCAACTTCGCCAATGCCGGCAGTCCGCAGGCCAGCGGCGGCGCGCAGGACAACGGACCGAGCTCGGTGACGTTCGCCGGCAGTCCGACCGGGCCGGTGCAGTGGCAGATGGGCCTCGGCGGCGACGGCTTCTACTCGCGCATCGATCCCGTCGGCACGGGGACGAGCCTGCGCTTCTGGCAGGGGAACAACAGCGGCGGCCTCTCCCGCTGCATCAGCAACTGCACCGCCAGCGGCGCGACCTGGACCAGCAAGAAAGGCGGCTGGGGCAGCGACACGCAGTCGTTCATCATGCCCTTCGATCTCTTCCGCGGCGGCATCGCCGGCGGCACCGACTGCCCGGCCGCGGGGGCGAGCGGCGGCTGCGGACGTCTGGTCGTGGGGACGACGCGGGTGTGGGAGACCATCACCGGCAACGCCGCCAATGCGACCGGCACCGTCACCTGGTACGTCACCAACAACCCCTCGACGCAGAACCTCACCAAGCAGACCCTCGGCAACCGCTCTTTCATCAGCCAGGTGAAGTACGCGCCGAAGACGCACACCGTGGCCATCGTCGGCACCAATGACGGCAACGTGCAGATCGGCTTCAACCTCGGCACCGGCGTGGCCTCGCAGGCCACGTGGGTCAACGTCACCGGCAGCAATGCCGTTCTTCCCAACCGGCCCATCCTCGGCATCGCGATCGATCCGACCACGACCACCTCGCCGATCGGCTACGCCGCCGTGGGCGGCTTCGACGCGAACACGCCGTCCACGCCCGGCCATCTCTTCCGCGTGGACTGCACCGCGAACTGCGCGTCGTTCACCTGGACCGACAAGACCGGCAACCTGCCGGACATCCCGGTGGACTCGGTCATCGTCAATCCGAACATCCCCGCCCAGGTCTTCGCCGGCACGGACTTCGGTCTGTACTTCACCGACGACATCACCGCCGCCTCGCCGGTGTGGCAGCGCTTCACCGCCGGCCTGCCCGCGGTGATGATCTGGGACATGCAGATCGACCGCGGCGGGACCGCGCTGTCGCTGTGGACGCGCGGACGGGGCGCGTTCGTGTGGCCATTGCCGACGCTGTAGGCGAAAGGCGAAAGGCGAAAGGGGAAAGCCTTTCGCCTTTCAACGTTCAACTTTCATGAGCGGCCGCACGGCTCGGAGCGCCTTGTCCGACCACAGGTACTTGTCGCGCATGACCGCTTCGTCCAGGAAATCGCCATTGAGCGACACCGCCTGTTTGTAGCAGGCCAGCGCTTCCTCGTTCCTGCCGAGAGCTCGAAGAGCGGCCGCCTTGCCGGCGATCGCATCGGCGTCGTCCGGTGAGACCTGCAGCGCCTGATCCCAATGCCGCAAGGCCTCGGTGAATTCGTCCCGATCGAACAGCAGGAAGGCCAGGTTGTTGTGCGCAGTGACGTTTGCCGGGTCCACTTCCAGACACGCGGCATAGCGTTCGGCGGTCGCGTCGAGGCGTCCCGCATCGCGATGCATTTCCGCCAACTCCATGAGAATCGTGACCAGCGTGTCCGTGACGCGCGAGTTGCCGAGCTTCCATGCTTTGAGCAGGCATCTTGCCGCAGCTTCGACCAGCCTGGCGGATGGTTCTCCTTCGCGCAGGTCTTGACCCTCGACGAGACCTTCCTTCAACGCCTGCGCCGCAATACGCCCATAGACGATTCCGAGGTCTTTGCTTTTTCCTTCGAGGCCGGCCAGGTGAGCCTCGGCGTCCTCGAGGCGGCCGGTTCGGTCCAGGATGTCCAGAGCCTGATAGGCCATGGCGCTCGGATCGGCTGGTGAGAGCTCCAGCCATCGCCGCCTGTGCTTGGCGGCATTGACCGGGTCGCCGGCCTCTTCGTAGAGATACCCGAGCATGGCCTGCGAAGCGGGCTTTTCATCGCCGACACGGATGGACATCAGCAGTGCCTCTCGGGCCTTTTCGCCGTCGACCGCTTTCTGCGCGGCGTCGATCGCAGCGTCGGCACGGAGGACGTGAATCGAGGCGCGGTAACGATAAGCCTCGCCGCTGCGAGGCTGCAGTGTCAGGACCCGATTCACATAGCGCTCGGCAGCCGCGAGATGCTCCTCATCGGCCCTGTTTCGGGCCAGGTCGAGCGCGGCGCCCGCCAGCACGAGCAGATTCGCCACATCATTGCTTTCCTCCGGCGGGCCGACGATGCTCAGGACGCTCTCCGCGATCCTGTCCGCTTGATCCAGCTCGCGAAGGCCGCGGGCTTTCCAGTTCTCCGCGTAGCGCTTCAGAGCGGGTAGACCCTCCATGAACGCGGCGATTTTCGCAAATTCCGCTTCGAAGAGGGCTGCATTTCCCCGGAGTGCCCAGGCATAGCCTTTCAACACGTGTAAGACCGGGTTGTCGTCGATGTGGATCGCATCCTCGAGATGTCGGATCATGCCGTCCGCCCGATGTCTCGAATCGAGCGTCGCCGCCATCGCGTACGCAAATGCCGCATTGAAATGGAGCGTGGCCTGGTGCTCGGGATTCTCTTCGAGGGCGATCGCTTTCTCGAAGGACGCAATGGCATTCTCCCGCTGGCCCGTGGCCATGAAGTGATCCGCTTGCAACCAGCACAGCAACGCTCGGTCCGGCGTGGCGGGGTCGAGCCGGCCGATGAGCTCCAGAGCCTCCTGAAGGCGTTTCATCTTCAGCGCGAGAATGGCCTGTAGGGCGACGATCGTGTGATCGGCCGGGGCGAACCTTGCCGCAATCCGCAGCGCTCGAGCCCCTTCCGAAAAGTCTTCATCGGTGGTGATGAAATGGAGGGCCGCGCCCTTGAAGATCGTTGCGATCTGCGTGTTTTCGACAGGGGAAAGAAACTCGCCCAGATCGACCATCGCCTGGGCGACGCCCTTCGCGGCGGGATGCCGGTCGCGGTACAGCGTCGTCATCAGAGCCTGGCGAAGGAACACCCGGATGATGGCCGTCCGTTGTTCGTTGGATTGCCCGGCCGGAACCGAGAGGCTGCAGTGGTAGACAGTTGCCAGAAAGTCGATGCCGAGGACGCGGGCCAGCGGCACCGTGACGCTCACCGCTTCCGGATTCTCCTTGCCCGAGCCGGGATCCCGGGTCAGGCGCTCCGCGAGCTCGAGTATTTGCGCCTCCCGCATGGCAATGGACGACCGAAGGATCAGGCCCACGCCGGAAATGGCGCCGCCGAGAATGAACTGGTAGCGCCCGGCCTGTGGATGGGAAACGACCACGGGATGCATGTTCCGCAGGCGAAGGAGGCGTGCGAGCTCCCGGACGACCGTGACGGACTCGGTACCGCCGGTTCCGTCGTCATAGGTGATCGTGGGCCATGCCAGCGACGGGGTGATTGCGACGCGCGGCCCGCGCCGCAACAGGTCCATCGCTCTCGAATAGGCGATGCGATCGTACTTGTTCAAAAGGAGGTACAGGAAAAGCGAGAGCAGGACCGTCGTCGCCGATAGCCACAGAAACGGCCTCGATTCCAGGACCTGGGCGAACTTGATGTCGAAGTACTTCTGGACGAGAACGAAATAGACGGGCACCAGCAGAATGAGCAGAAGCGGCCACCGCTTTCCCCTCCTGCCCCAGTCGACGAGAAGATCGATGAGCTTCGATGCCGTGTCCATGGGCGATGCGACGAGTATAGGGCCCTGTCGCGATGCCGTTGGCACGGGGGGATAATCGCCGGCACTTTGCTATCGATCCTGCGGCGGCTCGCCGACTCGCTGAAGGGGTGGTCGTCCGCGGACGCGCCGATGAGCGCGACGCGGATCGACCTCTTGCTCCGTGCCGTCGCGCGCAATGTGCGCCGGCGGTCCCGCGACACGATCGCTCCCTCCTACGCCATGGTCGAGGCCATCCTCCGGGAGATGACGACGCCGGAGGTCACGGCCGCGCTGGAGCGTCTCGAGCCCGAGGATCGGGACGCCATCACCTTCCTCATGGAGCGGATGAAGCCGGAGCCGCGCGAGACGATCACGGAGCCGCAGGCGCCGCCGCCCGTCGCGAAGCGCAAGTCGTCCGCGCGCGTCGCAGCGGCACTCTCCGCGGAGCAGCAGGCGACGCTGGAGCGGGCGCGGCTCGAGGCCATGCTCCTTCCGGGCGAGAGCCGGCTCGAGCGCAACGTGCTCGATCGCGTCCACGCCGGGGAGCTCGACAGCGGGACGAGCACGTGGCTGCTGCAGTCGATCCTCGACGGCAGCCGCGACGAGGCCAATCGCAAGCGCGCTCTCGCGCTGGTGCGGCCTGATCGCTTCTCCAAGGCCCGCACCGTGCGCACGCTCGCCGAGATCGCGACCTGGGGAATCGAGCGCGGGCTGGAGCTGACCGGGAAGACCTTTCGCTTCCGCCTCTACGGGACGGCCGCGGGCGAGGTCGGCATGACCATCCTGCGCGGACGGACCATCTATCTCAACCCGCTGCCCCTCTTGCGCGGCGAGCCGGACGGACGCCGCATCGTCGAGGCCATCATCCTCCACGAGATCGGGCACCACCGCTACAACAGCGGCCCGGAGTGGGGCCCGATCGAGGAGGCGGCGCAGGAAGAGGAGCTGCACTCGCTGCTCAACCTCGTGCAGGACGAGCATCTGGAGCGGAACCTGCGCTCGATCGATCCGGACTGGGGCGACGCGCTCAAGACCCTCGCGGCCTGGGCCTTCCAGCGCAGCAGCCGCGAGATCGAGATCGCCCCGCTCCTCGACCTCCTCGGCGGACGGGCGTTCCCCATCCTCGTGCGCGCGGGCCTCGGGCCGGCGCGCGATCCGGCGAACGTCGCCGTCAGCTCCGGGCGCCTGCTGCGCGAGCTGGAGCGGCACGGCTCGAGCTTCTCGCGGTTCCTGCGCGCCCTGCGCATGGGACTCGGCAACCGGACCGGCGATCCGAAGGTCGCCGAGGCGCTGGCGCTGTTCGGCAAGGGCTTCCGCGAGGCGACGCCCGAGCGCATGCTCGAGATCGCGCGCGAGCTGCGCCGCATCTTCGAAGCGGAGACGATGCTCGGCGACACGCTGAGCCTGCACGGCGCGGCGAAGGCGGACCCGGGAGAGCTGGCCGGCCGCCTGCCCGGGATCTCGGACGACGATCTGTCGGCCGAGATCGACTCCATCCGGCAGAGATCGTCCGAGCGCCCGTCGCGCGCGCAGGGTCCGGGCGGGAAGGCGATCAACCGCAGCGGCACGACCGACTTCTCGGAGATCGAGAGCGTGGTGGTCCTGGACGTCGATCGCGAGGAGTACCGGAAGCTGGCCCAAGGCGTGGCCGGATGGAGCCGTCGCCTGCGCCGTTTCCTGGAGACCCTCGGCGTCTCGCGCGTGACGGTGCGCCGGCGCACGGCGGGATCGGCCGTCGACCGCGCCGCATTGCCCGGCGCGATCACGCGCGGCGATCCGCGCATCCTCATGGCCCGCCACACCGTCGTGCGCGCCGATCTGTTCCTGGGCGTGGCGATCGACTGCTCCGGCTCGATGGCCGTGAACGGCTCGATGACGCGCGCGCAGCTCTTCGGCGCGCTGATCGCCGAGGCCGCGCGCGGGCTGGACGGGATCGACGCGCGCTTCTTCGGATTCACCGACACGGTCATCTATGACGCCGGGACGGCGTCGCGCTGCGCCGTCGCCGAGCTCGAGCCGAACGGAGGAAACAACGACGCCGCCGCGCTCTGGTACGCCTCGCGCGTGGCCATGACCAGCCGCCGCTCCGCGCGCCTTCTGGTGATGATCAGCGACGGCGCGCCGACGGAGTGCTCGGTGGACGCGCTGCGCGGCCTCGTGTCGCGCCTGACCGCCGGCGGCATCGCCTGCGCGCAGGTGGCGGTGCAGCCGATCGATGACGTCTGCTTCCCCGACTACGTGCTCGTCGACGACGAGGACCTGTCGCAGGCCGTCGGCCGGTTCGGACGGATCATCGTGCGCTTGGTGCGGAAGGTGACGTAGCCTTCGGCGCGAAGCAGATGTCCAGGTCCGCCGCCGGACGCAGGCCCCAGATTCCGGCCGTGTCCGTGCCTTCCGGCTCGCCCCAGTAGCGATCGGTGACGCGCACGTTCCAGCGCTCGTGAAACCAGGAGCCGCCGCGGAGCACGCGCCACTGCGCGCCTGTTTTGAACGCGGGATCGGTGAACCACTCCTGGCACCACTCCCAGACGTTGCCGAGGATGTCGACCAGGCCGAAGGGGTTGGCCGGAAAGACGCCAACGCGCGTGGGGCCGGCGCGCGGGAACTCCTCCTGGCAATTGGCCATGTGGCGGCGGAAGTCATCGCCCCACCAGTAGCGGGTGGTGGTCCCGCCGCGCGCGGCGTGCTCCCACTCCACTTCCTTCGGCAGACGCATGCCGCACTCGAGCTTGGTCAGAAAGTCCACCGCCGTCGCCCAGTTGATTCCGCGCGCGGGGATCCGCGGATCGCCGCTGAAGGGAAGGTCGCCGCCGCTCCACTGGCCCTGCGTGACCGGCGAGGCGGCGAGGTAGAACGTCTCCACGCGCTCGCGGCGCGCGGGCTTCTCGCGCGGGTAGGCGTCCGGATCGCTGTCGGGTGCGCCGATCATGGTCTCCCCGCCGGGGATCAACACGAGCACGATGCCGGTGGCCTTGTGCTCGAGCAGCGGCGGCACGCCGAGGCGGGACGCTTCCTCCTCCTGCGCCTTCGAGAGCGGCCGCGGGAAGAGCGAGGTCTCGGCCCTCACGGCGCGGAAGCCGCGGGACTCCAGGATCGCGCTCACCGAGGGACCGGCGCCGGTGATGGCGTAGGTCCAGGCGCTCCAGCATTCCGGCGAAGCCTCGCTCTCGGCCAGCGCCGTCAGCAGCGCCTCGAGCGCCGGCGTCCCCATCCCGCCGACGGCATTGCTCCAATGGGCGAGCGGCAGCGTGCGGGTGATCTCGACGAACGTGGCCGGATCGCTGTTGGCGATCTCCTGGAGCCAGCGCGTGGCCACGCGATGATCGGTGCGGTGCACCGGCGCTGGAGTCACGACCCAGGCGAAATCCTCCGGTCTCTCTCGCGCCGCCTGGGCGATCGCCGCCCGGCCCAGGGTCTTGTCGATCTCGGTGAGCGGCAGTCCGCCGGCGTGGACGTCGAGCAGGGCGTACGCGGCGAGCAGATCGTGTGCGCCCGAGTTCCGCCGGGCCACCGGATCCTCCAGGCACTTGCGCACGAACGTCCCGTCCCAATCGAACGCCGGCCGCTGGATCGAGCGTCCGGTGACGCCGGCGGACAGGCGGAGCGCGTTGCGCCGCGTCAGCAGCGGGATCTCGGGCTCGAGCAGGAGCCACGGCATCTGCGTGCTCTCCACGACCAGCGCCTGCGTATTCCAGCCGGCGGCCGCGTGGATGCGCGCGGAGTGCACCACCAGCGAGAGCCAGGCCATTTGCGCCGTCTTCGGCGCCAGGTCGTCGATGAGGACCTGCCGGTGCCTGAGCACGGCGCGCCAGGCGCTCGGCGTGGCGTCGAGCCAGGCGATGAGTGTCGCCAGCAGAGGCGGGGGAGCGTCGCCGGCAAGCAGCTCGGCGAGCCATTGCGGGCGATTCTGGACGATCACCGGAGCGGTGGGCGCGGACAGGACCAGCTTGCGGACGAGCTCCAGCGCGAGGAGCGCGGCGGACACGGGATCGTCGCGGAACAGCGATGCCGCCGCGTCCGGCGGGAGCAGCCCGTCGCTCAGCAACTGCTCGAGAATGGCCTTCTTGGTCTCGCTGCGCGCCAGCGGGCGGTGGAGCTGCAGGCGCTCGATCACTGCCTCGCGCGTGCCGGCGTCGCCCAGCATGCGATAGAGGAGGTCGACGTCGTCGGTCAGGCGGACGGCCGCGCGCCGGGCGGCCGCGCGGGGATGAAAGGCCACCAGCGTCCGCGGGCCGACCTCCGCCGAATCGAAGATCGCCTCAGCGGCCGCGTCGACGACCGCATCATTCGGGTCGTCCAGCGCGGCGGCGAGCGTTCGCAGCGCGGGGAGGCTCTTCGCGCCGCGCAGCGTGCGGCAGGCGGCGGCGCGCACGGCCGGATCGGCGTGGGTGAGGCAGCGCTCCAGCAGCGACAGAGCGGGCGGCGATCCCGCGCGGGCCGCGTCGTCGAGCAGGTCGATCACGCGAGCGGCGTCGATCTCGCCGGCGAGGAGCGATGCCTCCAGCTCGGTCGGCGCCGTCATCGCCGCGTGTTCTCGCGCAGCGCCTTCTGCACGATTCCCCAGGCCATGCCCGCCTCGGACGTCGCATCGCTCCAGCGACCGCCGTAGCGGCCGCAGAACGAGTCCTTGAGGATCTCCGGCAGCATCTTCATCCGGTCGTGCTGGAAGACGGGATGGCTGAGGAACGCGCAGACCTCGTCGGTGGCCCGGACGGAGAGCCCGGCGCTGAGCTCCGCGGCGCTGCGCATGCGGTGGGCGATGTCGACGACCGTGCGGATGTTCTCCTCGCCGAGGTCCGGGTAGCGGCGGGAGAGCATCCGCACCTCCTCGACCACGGGCAGGTAGTCCATGGCGATCGGCGCGAAGCGGTCGAGCTGCGCCGCGTCGATGTTGAACGTTCCGGAGAACTCGTCGCCGCGATTGACCGCGGCCACGAACTGCACGGTGTCGGGAATGGGGATGAACTGATTGGAGATGGGGTTGAAGATGCGCCGCGTGGAGTCGAGCGCGGGCATGAGGGCGTTGCGCGCGCTCTCCGGGCAGCGATTCAGCTCGTCGAGGAAGACCAGGAACCGCCTCCGGTAATCCGACTGCGCGGCCTCCAGCGCGACGAGCACTTCCGTCGGCAGGAACGCCGTCACCGGAGCGCCGCTGTCCGACGAGCGGACCTGCAGCGTGGCGATGAAGTCGGTGGCCTCGATGACCGCGCTGCAGTTGAAGAACACGAACTCGTAGCCCATGGACTGGGCGATCGAGCGGGCCAGCACGGTCTTGCCGCAGCCTTGCGGCCCGTCGAGAAGGATGTTCCGCCCGTTCTCGAGCAGCACCTGCAGCTTGCGCGAGACGACGGGATCGATCCAGACGTCGGCGACTTCGAACTCCAGTGCCTGCAGGAACTCGACTTCGATGTAGCCGCGGTCGTCGCGCTTCTTCTTCTCCACGCGGGTCACCCGCACCAGGCAGCGGGCCCCGGAGCGGATGCGCGGGTCTTTGGAGAGCACGACCTTCGGCGCGCGGCGGCCGTCGAGGTGCGTGGCGCGATAGAGGAACTGGCGATTCTTCTCGACCGGGTTCGGCTCGAACACGGCCTCCATGACCGTCCCGGGCTTGATGTCTGCGTTGGTCAATTTCGATGGCATGGCGGGAGTGTAGTGAATCTCGCATCGGAGGCGGACCCATGAAAGGTCCGCCTCCCACGGGTGCTGTTGAAGGACGACTGGTTTCGGCGCCGCGTCCCGGGTCGTCGCAGGTCTCCGTCCATGCGCCAGCGCGCCTCCAGGGAGATCGGCAGGCGCGCCATTCGCGCAGTTTGATGGCAGGGAGAGTGCTTCGGGATGCATCCGGCATCGATGGTGTGACGAGAAAGCGGGAGAAGTCCCGGCCCACAGGCGCTGGGCGGACCGGTGAAGGTCCGTAGTGGTGTCCCAGCCCCGGGCGCCACGCGAAGGCCGCTCCCACCAGAGTGGCCGCCACACGCGCGTGGCCCGGACGAGCCTCACTATTTTTGAAAACCCGGGAGTGAAGCTCGCCTACAGCGGCATCTGGAGACGGGCGTCTCCGGGCCGGATGCATCCAAACGTTGACGCGTGTCGGTCGGAACCGGTCAGGAATCCGTCAATCGGTGTTTGGAATGAGAAGGGGAGATGTGAGCGCCCCGGAATCGGGGCGTGAAGAGATCAGCCGCGATGCGCGCCGGAGCGAACCTTCGCCTGCTGTGCCGCGGGGTGAGTCCCGGCGGTCCCTCGTGCAAAGTACGGTCTTGTCAAAGAAGTGGTGCGAGCCGACAGCCCGCAGCGGCAGACGAAGGGCAAAGCGACCGCGCGGTCGCTGGTCCATTCGTTTCGTTTGCTGGAGCGGTGGAGGGTCATCGATTGCATCGTCACTTCTTCCTTCCTTTATTGAGACGGGGCAACGCCACGCGCGTTACGCCGGAGATGAAAGGGGTCGTGCACTCTAACATGGGAGGACGCCGGGAGGGAAGAGAGATGAAGGCAGAAGGCAGAAGGCAGAGGGCAGAAGGCAGAAGGCGCCCGGGACCGGAATGAAGAAGTTCGAATGAAGAAGTAAGAGGTAAGAGGCCCGCCCGGCGATGCCGGGCGGTGGGCGTCTTCATTCTTCCCTCTTCATTCTTCCCTCTTCATTCGATTCTCTTCATTCCAGTCCGGGCGCTTTAATCTGCCTTCTGCCTTCTGCCTTCTGCCTTCTGCCTTCTGCTTTCTGCCTTCCTCCGTCACCCCATCGCCTCAACCTCCACCCGATCCCGCCCACCGGCCTTGGCCCGATAAAGGGCGGCGTCGGCGGCGGCAACGAGGGAGAGCGGCGTGAGCGGCGCGGTGCCGGCGCTGGCCGACACGCCGAGGCTGGCGGTGACGATGCCGGATTCGGTGCCGTCGTGGCGGATGGCCGCGTCGCGCACCCGGATCCGGAACGCCTCCGCCTCGGCCTTCGCCGCGTCCAGGGGCACGCCGGGAAGCAGCCAGGCGAACTCCTCGCCGCCGAAACGGGCCACGAGGCCGCCGCGGGACTCGGTGCGCTCGGCGAGAAGCGCGGCCACGGTGCGCAAGGCCTCGTCGCCGTTCTGATGTCCCTGCGAGTCGTTGAGGCGCTTGAAATGATCGAGGTCGATGAGCACGAGCGAGAGCGGCGCGCCGCGACTGCTCGCCGCGGCGCACGCCTCCGCGAGCGCCTCGTCGAAGCGGCGGCGGTTGGCGACGCCGGTCAGTCCATCGACGTACGACAGCGCGCGCAGGCGCTCGTTGGCCACGGCGAGCTGGCGATTCGTGTCCTCGAGCTCGCGCGCGAGACGGGCCAGCTCCTCGTTCTTGCGCGCGCGCAGGGCCGCGAGCCGCAGGCGCACCGCGCCCCAAGCCGCGGCGGCGAGGAGCACGAGTGCGAGGAGGCGCGCCCACCAGGTCTCGAACCAGCGCGGATCGACGCGGACGCCGAGGCGGGCCTCGCCTTGGCTGCGGACTCCGTCCTCGTTCGTGGCCGTCACCCGGAACGCGTACTGGCCCGGCGGCAGTCGTGTGTAATGCGCGACCCGGCTCGTGCCTGCGTCGACCCAGTCGCGGTCATAGCTTTCGAGCATGTAGCGGAAGGTCACGCGCTCGGGAGCGCGAAGGCTGGCCGCCGTGTAGCGCAGCTCGATCCGCTGCGCGCCGGGCCGCACGCGCAGCGGGCCGTCTGCCGCGCGGACGCCGTCGACCAGGGCCTCTTCCACGTGCACCGGAGGCGGAACGGGATTGCGCGTCTTCGCGTGCGGGTCGACGACTGCAACACCGCGCGCCGTCCCGATCCACAGGCGTCCATCGCGGGCCAGGATCGCCGCGGGAAAGGCGGCGTTGGTCTCCTTCGACGGCATGCCGTCCGTGGTTCCGTACACGGTCCCGGACAGGTCGCTCTTCGTGCCGCTCAGCGCGGCCAGCACGCGCTCGCGGGCCACGCGATAGAGCCCGCGATTGCTGGTCAGCCACAGATCGCTGCCGGAGTCCACGACCTGAAAGACGACGTCGTCGTACAGCCCGTCGCGCCGCGTGAGCGAGCGAATGGACCCCGCCCTGGGATCGAGGCGCGCCAGGCCGCCGCCGGAGGTGCCGATCCACACATGCCGGCCGTCGCTGTCCGGCGCGAGGCTGAACACGCGGTCGCTCTCCAGGCCGCGACCCGCGCCGGCGACATGCGTCGCGCGCGCGCCGTCGTCGAACACGCGCCAGAGCCCCGCGCCGTCGGTGCCGACGAGGAGGCTGCCGTCCGGCAGGAGCAGGAGCGGCCGCAGCTGCCGGTCCGCGAACTCCTCGACGCGCGTCGTCTTCCCTGCGCGAGCGAGCGCCAGCCCGCGGGTCGTGCTGACCCACAGCCCGCCGTCCGCCGTCTCGACGAGCGCGCGCGCGCGATCGTTCGGAAGGCCTTCGATGGTCTCGACGAGCTTGCCATCGCGCAGACGAACCACGCCGCCGCCGTCGGTTCCGATCCACACGCTGCCGTCGGCACTCCCGGCCAGCGCGTAGACCGTGTCATGCGGCAGGCCGTTCGCCTTGGTGAGGCATTGCACGGGCGGAGGCACGATCCGGCAGAGCCCTCCTCCTTCCGTTCCCGCCCAGACGTTGCCGCGACGGTCCTCGAGAATCGCGCGGATGCTGTCGACGGAGAGCCCTTCCTTGCGCGTGAACGACAGAAAGCGCGTGTCGCTGAGGCGCACCAGGCCGCCGGTGGTTCCGACCCAGAGCGATCCCTCGCGGTCTTCGAGCAGCGTGCGGACGGCGGGATTGGGGAGCCCTTCGGCGACGCCGAGGACTTCGGCGCGCGTGCCGCGCCAGCGGGCGAGACCGGCGTCGGTTCCGATCCAGAGACTCCCGTCGCGGTCGCGAAGGAGCGAGCGAATGTGATCATTCGGCAGCCCGTCGCGCGTCGTCACCACGCGCGCGATCGCCCCGTTGCGCCAGGCGACGACACCGCCGCCGTCCGTCCCGATCCACAACGTGCCGTCGGCGTCGCGCAGGATCGCGCGCGCCAGATCGCTGGGAAGGCCTTCGCGGGTGGTGATCCGCTGCTGCACGCGCGCGTCGCGCCAGCGCACCACGCCTCCGCCGTGCGTGGCCACCCAGAAGCCGCCTTCCCCGTCCGCTTCCAGCGCCCAGATCCGGTCGGTCGGCAACCCGTGGCGTGTCGTGTAGCGCGTCACCCGCTCGCCGTCGATGCGCAGCAATCCGCCGCCGGCCGTCGCGGCGTACACGCTCCCATCCGCGGCAGCGTGCATCTCCCTCAGCCGGTCCGCCCCGAGGACCTCGGGGTGAAAGGCCTCGATCCGGCCGTCGCGCATGCGCGTGAGGCCCCCGCCGTACGTGCCGATCCACAGCGTCCCGTCGGCGGCCTCGAAGAGCGAAGAGACGAACGAGCTGCGCAGCGCGGGCGCGCTCTGCCGGTCGCTGATCACCGCCCGCATGCCGTCGAACCGCACCAGCCCTTCTTCCGTTCCCAGCCAGAGATACCCGTCCCGGGTCTGGAGGATCACGTCGACCGTGTTCTGCGGCAGCCCGGACTCACTCGTCCAGACCGAAAGGCGCGCCTGCGTCAACGCCCGCGCGGGATCGAGCGCAAACGCGCGCGTTGCGATCGCCAGCGCGGCGAGGAGGGCGAGGGTGCGGCTCACGGGCGTGAGTGCATTTTAGCGGGGGTGACGCTCGGCTTCGAGAAGCCGCACCGCCGGTAATTTTGCCCGTGGAGCGGTTCGCGAAGCGGCAGTGCGGCTGGAGAAAGCGGCGATGACGCTCGAGCAACTCCGGTGCAGGTACAAAAAGCGACGGTGATGGTTCAGAAAGTGGCAATGTCGCTGAAAGTCATGAGGGTGTCCAATGCGCCGCGAATCAGCCGCGGCGTCGATCCGGACCGATCGGGCTCACCTGGCTTACGATTCGGCCGTGACCACTGAATCGCTTCTCTCTCGCGCCGCCCTGCTCCGGCGCGGCAGAACGCTCGAATACGCGACCGTCGGCTACAACGTGCTCGAGGGCGTCATCGCGATCGGCAGCGGAGTGCTCGCGGGCAGCATCGCCCTGGTCGGCTTCGGCATCGACAGCGGCATCGAAGTGCTATCCGGGCTCATTCTTCTCTGGCGACTCAACACCCGGCGCGACGAAGAAGAGCGGGAACAGGTCGAGGCGCGGGCGCTCAAGCTCGTCGGCTGGTCGTTTCTGCTCCTCGCGGCGTACGTCGCGCTCGACGCCGCGATGTCACTCGTGCGCCGCCAGGCGCCGGAGGAGAGCGCGATCGGGATCGCGCTCGCGGCGGTGTCGGTCGTGGTGATGCCGCTGCTGGTGCGTGCGAAGCGGCGGGTCGCCGCGCAGCTCAGCAGCCGTGCCCTCGCCGCCGACTCGAAGCAGACCGAGCTCTGCACCTGGCTCTCCGCGATTCTCCTCGGCGGCCTGGTACTCAACGCCCTCGCTGGTTGGTGGTGGGCCGATCCGGTCGCGGCGCTCATCATGGTGCCGATCATCGGCAACGAAGGAGTCGAGGCCCTTCGGGGCGAGCAGTGCGAGGACGGTTGCGCTTGAGCGAGCGTCGCTACTCCACCGCCTCCGCGATTGGAGTCGGGGCCAGGTCTCGGACCTGACCCGCGGTCACCGTCGCGAAGCCCCAGTCGCGCGAGCGGCGGGCTGCATCGAGCTCGATCCGCCGGCGTGGTGCCACCGTTCCGCTGGCACCACGCCAGTCGTGGCCAGAAGGCCCGCGACCGCCTCACGCGGCCGGCGCGAGCTGCTTCTTCACCTCGATCTTGACCGACCGCGGTTTCGCCTCTTCCTTCTTCGGCAGATGCACTTCGAGCAAGCCGTTGGTGAAGATCGCCGCGATCTTTTCCGTCTGCACGTTCGCCGGCAGCGTGAACGAGCGGAGGAACGAGCCGTAAGAGCGCTCGAGGCGCCGGTAGCCTTTCTCCTCCGTCTCCTCCTCGGCCTTCCGCTCGCCCTTGATCGTCAGCACGCCGGCCTCGATCGCGACGTCGACGTCCTTCTCGTCGATGCCGGGCAGCTCGGTCTTGATCACGATCTCGTCCTTGGTCTCGACCACATCGGACGTCGGCGCCCAGTCGGCCAGGCCGGCCTCGGGATCGGTGGTCATGCG
>JBIOTX010000257.1:0-25307 GCA_044866315.1 Thermoanaerobaculia bacterium
GCCCGCCGAAACACGCCGGCGGGCTGAGAGCCCGCCGCTCCACAATCAGGAGTGATCGAACCCATGGACTTTCGTCTGACTGACGAACAATCGCAGATCCAGCAGATGGTGAAGGACTTCGCCGAGAGCGAGATCAAGCCGCAGCTCGCCGAATGGGACGAGGCCCAGCACTTTCCGGTGGATGTCTTCAAGCGCGCCGGCGAGCTGGGCATGCTCGGCGTGACCATCCCCGAGGAGTACGGCGGCGCGGGCCTCTCGTACGTCGACTACGTGAACGTCATCGAGGAGCTGGGCGTCGTCGACAGCGGCTTCGCCCTCAGCGTGGCCGCGCACAATTCCCTGGGCACCGGGCACATCTACCTCGCCGGGAGCGACGAGCAGAAGAAGCAGTGGCTGCCGAAGCTGACCAGTGGCGAGTGGATCGGCGCCTGGGGCCTGACCGAGCCCGGCTCCGGCAGCGACGCCTCGGGGATGCGCACCACGGCCGTCAAAGACGGCGATGAGTGGGTGCTCAACGGCACGAAGAACTTCATCACCAACGCCACCTACGCCGACATCTCCGTGGTCCTGGCCGTCACCGACCGCTCGGACCAGAAACACGGCATCACCGCCTTCGCCATCGAGGCCGACCGCAAGGGCATCCGGCCGGGGAAGAAGGAGAACAAGCTCGGGATGCGCGTCTCCGACACGGCCGAGCTGGTGCTCGAGGACTGCCGCGTCCCCGACGCCAACGTCCTCGGCGAGATCGGCTACGGTTTCATCGACGCCATGAAGGTGCTCGACGGCGGGCGCATCTCCATCGGCGCGCTGGCCGTGGGCATCGCCCGCGGCGCCTACGAGGCCGCGCGCGACTACTCGAAGCAGCGCCAGGCCTTCGGCAAGCCCATCTCCGACTTCCAGGCCATCCAGTTCATGCTCGCCGACATGGCCACGGAGATCGACGCCGCGCGCCTGCTCTGCCACCGCGCGGCGACGATCAAGGACGCAGGCGAGAAGGTCACCCAGTACTCGGCGATGGCCAAGCTATACTCGTCCGAGGTGGCGGTGCGGGCGACGGAGAAAGGCGTGCAGATCTTCGGCGGCTACGGCTTCATCAAGGAGTTCCCCGCCGAGAAGTACTACCGCGACGTCAAGCTCTGCACCATCGGCGAGGGCACGAGCGAGATCCAGCGCATGGTGATCGCCCGGAACCTCCTGGCCAGCAAGTGAGCGACGCGCAGCCTCTCGTCGACGGCGTCCTGGCCGGCCGCACCCGCGCGCTGGCACAGGCGATCTCCCTCGTGGAGTCGAATGACCCCGGGGCCACGCGCCTCCTCGGCGAGATCTATCCCTCGACCGGGCGCGCGCGCATCATCGGCATTACCGGCTCGCCCGGCGCGGGCAAGTCCACGCTCGTCGCGGCCATGGCGCGGCATTACCGCCGCGCGGAGAAACGCGTGGGCATCATCGCCGTCGATCCGACCTCGCCCTTCACCGGCGGGGCCATCCTCGGCGACCGCATCCGCATGTCCGACCTCTACACCGACCGCGGCGTCTTCATCCGCTCCATGGCCACGCGCGGCTTCCTCGGCGGACTGGCCAAGGCCACCAACGACGTCGTGGACCTCCTCGACGCCGCCGGCTTCGACCTCGTGCTCGTCGAGACCGTGGGGGTAGGGCAGGACGAAGTGGAAGTCGTGCGCACCGTGCAGACCAACCTGGTCGTGCTCGTCCCGGGCATGGGCGACGACATCCAGGCCATCAAGGCCGGGATCATGGAGATCGGCGACGTCTTCGTAGTCAACAAGGCCGACCGCCCCGGCGCCGACAAGACCGTGACCGAGGTGACGATGATGATGTCCCTGGTCGAGGAGCACGGCGACTGGGTTCCCCCGATCGTCAAGACCGTGGCCTCGCGCGCCGAGGGCATCGCCGAGCTGGACGAGGCCATCGTGAAGCACTTCGAGTACCTCTCCGCCTCCGGCGAGCTCGACCGCCGCAACCGCGACCGCGTGCGCATCCGCATCGAGACCCAGCTCAAAGAGCGCTTCATGGAGCGCCTCATCGGCGGCACCGTCCCCCGCGCCGAATACGAGGACCTGCTCGAGGACGTCTTGCGCAAGCGGAACAACCCGCACGACGCCGCGGAGAGCGTGCTCGGACGGGTCACGTTCTGATACTATTTTCTCCTTCTCTCCGGCGAAAAGGAGGACATATGCGAATCGTGACCCGGTCGCTCCTGCTGTTCGCTCTGGTCTGCCTCGTCGCCTGCGCGACGACGCAGACTGCCGACACCGCGCAGACCGTCGACACCGAGGCCGTCGCCGCGCGCGGGAACTGCGACAACGTGCGCTGCGCCAGCTGTCCGGAAGGGCAGACGCCCTCGCTCAAGCCGCCCAACTGCTGCGAGTGCGTGCCCGTCGACACCAAGATCAAGGACTGCTCGGCGGTGCGCTGCGCGTCTTGTCCGGAAGGGTTCACGCCCTCGCTCAAGCCGCCCGACTGCTGCAAGTGCGTTCCGATCAAGTGATGCCGCGGCGGTGCGGTTAGAATCCGCGCCGCATGAAAAAGAACCGCGACACCGAACCCTCGCTCGACAACACCGATGAGGCCGAGATCCTGGCCCGGCTCGGGGAGCGCGTCGAGAAAGCTGTCTCCACCATCCAGGAGCTCCGCCGCGAGCGCGACCAGCTGCGAGAGCGCGTCACGGAGCTGGAGTCCCGCCTCCGCGAGCAGGACGAGACCTCCTCGCGCCTGGGGTCGCTCGAGGAAGAGCACGAGCGCTTCCGGAAGGAGCGCGGGGAGATCCGGGATCGGATCGAGAACATTCTGTCGAGTCTGGAGGCGTTGGAGGAGTAGCCCCCCGCCCGGATCCCTCGACTGCGCTCGGGATGACACGCGCTCGCGCGCGTGTCACATCTCCGCGAGCAACTTCTCCCGGCACCGCTCCAGCCTCTGCCACGCCAGGCCCTCGTTGAACCGCCGGTCCACGAAGAGGACGATGTAGTACCCGTCCTTGACGTCGCGGCTGAGGACCGCGCTGTCGGCGAACTCGATCTTGAAGCGGTGGGGCTCGCCGGCGCCGGTGGTGGCGCATAAGGTGCGCAGGCGGGAGAGGAAGATGCCCTGGTAGGCGCCGAGGATGCGCAGCTCGTGGTCGCTCATATCGTGCTCGCAGACCAGCTCCACGGTCTCGCCTTCCCAGTCCAGGAAGAGGGCGGCCAGGGCGCCGCTGGTGGTGGCGATGAGCTCGTGGAGGATCAGGCGGAACATGGGGGCCTCACTCCCACATCACCAGAAACTTCCTTGCCTCGACGGCCTCGAACGACTCCGGCGCTGCGGCGATGACACGGTCGAGATAGTTCCTGGCCACGTCCGGGCGGCCCGACTTCTGCGCGGCGATGCCGAAGCGGAGCATGGCCTGCAGGGAGTCGGGATGCGCTTTCAGATAATCGAGATAGGCCCGGCCGGCACCCTGGAGGTCGCCGCGGCGCTCGCGGAGCATGCCCGTGTAGAGCAGCGCCGCGTCGAGCTTGGGGTCGAGCGCCAGCGCCCGGCCGAGCCAGATCTCGGCGTCCGCGGCGCGCCCGAGGCGGTCGAGGGCGATGGCGTTGTGATACGCCGCCTCGGCGCGCAGCGCGGAGCCGGCGTACAGCTTCTCGAAGTCCGCCGAGGCCTTGGCGTTCTCGCCGGCGCGCAGATAGGCCACCGCGCGGTTGAGACGGGCCTCGGCCAGCGACGGCTGCGCGGCCAGGGCTTTGTCGAAGCTCGCCAGCGCACTCTTGATGTCCCCCTTGAGCAGCAGCGCCAGGCCCCGCGCATTCTCGACCTCGGCCGGCGAGCCGCCGGACGTCTTGGCACCGCCGAGCTGCTTGAGCGCGGCGTCGTACTGGCCGCGGAGGATGTACTGGACGCTCCTCTCGCAGGCCTGGTTGGTCGCGCCGAGAACGAGGAATAGGGCCAGGATCAGGCGGCGCCTCGCACTTGCTCTTCGATGACGATGTCGCCGCGCTTGACCGCGCTCACGAACGCGTCCACCACCCGCGGATCGAAGCGCGTGCCGGCGAAGCTCTTGATCTTCTCCACCACGTACCCGAGCTCCATGGCCTTCTGGTAGGGCCGGTTCGTGGTCATGGCGTCGAGGGTGTCGGCGATGGCCACGATCCGGGCCTGCATCGGGATCTGCTCGCCCTCCAGGCCGTCCGGATAGCCGCCCCCGGACCACTTCTCGTGGTGGTACTTCATGCCCGGGATGATGTCGATCAGCTGAGCGACGCCGCTCATGATGGCCGCGCCCTTGGCCGGGTGCTGCTTCATGAACTCGAACTCCTCGTCGTTGAGCGCGCCCGGCTTGCGGAGGATGCGGTCGTCGATACCGATCTTGCCGACGTCGTGCAGAAGGGCGCTGATGCGCAGGTTGCGCATGTCGCGCTCGGAGAGCTGGAGGTTCTTGCCGATGGCCACCGAGTAGCGGGCCACGCGCTCGGAGTGGCCGCGGGTGTAGGGGTCCTTGGCGTCGATGGCCGCGGCGAGCATGCGCACGGAGTTGATGAAGAGGAGGTGGTTCTCGTGGGCGGCCTTCCTCAGCTGCTCGACGGCATGCTCGATGGACTCGGACATGACGTTGAAGTTGCCGGCCAGCTCGCCGATCTCGTTGTGGGTCTTGAGCTCCACGCGCTGCTGGTAGTTGCCCTGGGCGATCTCGCGCGTGCGCTCGGCCAGGACCCGAATGGGCCGGGCGATGCCGGAGGCGAAGACGATGGCCGCGACGATGGCCAGGACCAGGGCGATGGCGCCCCACTGGATCGTGGCCCGGATCATCCGGTCCACCGAGGCGAAGGCGTTGGCCTCGGGCTTCTGCACGATCACGGCGACGTTCGGCTCGGCCGGGGCGACCGTGCCGATGACCCGGGTCTTCCCGCCGTCGGTGGAGTCGACGTAGGACTCGGTGATGCGCACCGGCGTCGGCGCGCGCTGGAAGTCCTGGACGATCTTGAGCTGGCTGTAGTTCGGGCGGCGGACGTCGACGCTCGGCTCGCTGTGCACGAGCACCCGCCCGTCGCGGTCGACGAGGAAGGCGGAGTGCTCGCCCTTGCCCTCGTCGCGCACGCGCTCGACGATCCGGCGGAGGCGGACCAGGCCGACGATGGCCCCGGTCACGGTGTTGCCTTCGCGCACGGGCACGGCGATGACCACGGCCGGCTCGCCGGGAGTGCCCGCGCGAATGATCCGGCCGATGGACTCCTGGCCGGCCAGGGCCACGTCGCGGCCGACGTTCATCTCCTGGATGATCTCCGGGGCGATGGCCGCCGGGACCTGGTTGCCGCCGCCGGCCGTATCGAGGACGCGCAGCGCCGCCAGATCGCCGTCCGGCGTGATCGCGTCGGACATCCAGGCGCCGAGCGTATCGCTCCCCGCGCCGCGCATGACCGTGAGACCGGAGGCGATGTGCCGCAGCTGCTCGCGGTTGTTGGCCAGGAGGTTCTGCAGGTCGTTGGCGATGCCGACCGCGGAGCGGGTCAGGTACTTCATCTCCAGCGTCTTGAGCGAGTCGCGGTTGATGCCGATGAGGAAGTAGTGGGAGACGACCAGGGGGAGCAGGCCCACCAGGACCATGGCGCCGAGGAGCGTCCAGAGCAGGCGCGGGCGCCGCGAGGGCGGAGGCGGGGAAGGGGCGACTTCGGACATTGCCAGCGATTATAAAGAACGACCGAATGGCCCACGGGGTTTACCTCCACCTCCCGTTCTGCGCCGTGCACTGCACGTATTGCCCGTTCGCCATCTCCACGGAGCTCGGGCAGCAGGACGCCTACGTCGATGCCCTGCTGCGCGAGATCGACGCCGCGCCCCACGCCGCCGCCGCCGACAGCATCTACCTCGGCGGAGGCACGCCCTCGCGCACGAGCCTCCCGAACCTGGAGCGCCTCTTCGCGCGCCTGGGCGAGCGGTTCGACCTCACCGGCGAGGCGGAGATCACGCTGGAGGCCAATCCGGAGGACGTCACCCAGGAGGCGGTGGCCGCCTGGCGCGCGCTGGGGGTGAACCGGATCTCCGTCGGCGTGCAGTCGTTCCACGACGCCGAGCTGGAGGCCATCAGCCGCATTCACGATCGCGCGCGGGCCCTCGAGGCCGTGCGCCTCGCCGTCGCCGGCGGCGCGCGCGCCAGTCTCGACCTCATCCTCGGCCTCCCCCAGCAGACCGCGGCCTCCTTCCGCGAGTCGCTGGACACGGCCGTCGCCCTCGGCGCGGGTCATCTCTCGCTCTACATGCTCGACCTCGAGGAGCGCACGCCGCTGCAGGTCCAGGTCGAGCGCGGGCGGGTGAGCCTCCCCGAGGACGAGCTGGTGGCGGAGCTGTACGTGGAGGCCATCGAGCGCCTGGGGCGGGCCGGGCTGCGCCAGTACGAGATCAGCAACTTCGCCCGGCCGGGGGAGGAGAGCCGCCACAATTTGCGCTACTGGGAGCGCGGCGAGTACTTCGGGTTCGGCCTCGGCGCGCATTCGTTCCTCGGCGAGACCCGCTTCGCCAACACGCGCGACATCCGCCGCTACATCGAGCGCTCCCCCGAGGCCCGCGACTTCTCCGAGACCCTCGGCCCCGGCGAGGTCCGCCGTGAGACGATCTTCCTGGCCCTGCGTCAAACCGGGGGAATGGACTTTGAACGGCTCGCGGCGAGCTGCGGGCAGGAGGGGATCGAATGGACCGAACGCGGACTGCGCGAGGGATGGCTCAGGCGGGAGGGGGGACGCGTCGCCTTCACTCCCACGGGGTTTCTGCAAAGCAACGAGTACATCTCGCAGCTCTTCTGATCTTCGCGCTGGCCACGACGGCGAGCGCGCAGGACATCAGCTTCGACCCCGAGATCACCCGCGACCAGTTCGCCCAGTTCTCGCGCCTCGTGGCCCAGGGCATCTACGCCACGCCGGTCGAGCCGGCCCACGCCCGGGGCCTGCTCGGCTTCGACATCGGCGTCGCCGCGACCGTCGTCCCGGTCGACACGACCTCGGCATACTGGGAGAACGCCGTGGACGACGACTTCACCGTCGACGACTACGTGCCCGTGCCCCGGATCGTGGCCTCCAAGGGCCTGTCCGTGGCCACGATCTCCGCGTCGTACGCGAAGGTGCCGGACACGGACATCACCGTCTGGGGTGGCTCGCTCGACGTGCCGATCCTCAGCGGCGGCATCGTCAATCCGACCCTCGCCCTCCGCGGCGCGTACGCGCAATTGCGCGGGGTGGAGGAGCTCGACCTGAAGACCTACGGCGTGGAGCTGTTCCTCTCGAAGGGATTCGGTCCGATCACGCCGTACATCGCCGCGGGACTGCAGCGCAGCGACTCGGTTGGCCGGGTCACGCCGACGTTCACGCTCGAAGACCAGTCCACCGTCAACCGCTACACCGTCGGCGTCAATCTCTCCCTGCTCATCCCCAAGCTCGCCATCGAGGCGACCCAGGGCGAGGAGCGGAGCTACGCCGCCAAGATCAGCTTTGGGCTGTAGGGCGGGTGTCCCGCCGTCGGCGTCCAGCTCCCAGGAGCTGAACGCGAGCTCATTTGAGCTGAACGCCAGCTCATTCGACCTCGACGCTAGCTCATTCGACCTGAACGCGAACTCCTTCGACCTCGACGTTGAGCTCATTGGAGCTGAAACGCCAGCTCATTTGACCTGAACGCGAGCTCCTTCGACCTCGACGTTGAGCTCATTTGACCTGAACGCGAGCTCATTTGACCTGAAACGCGAGCTCATTTGACCTGAACGCGAGCTCCTTCGACCTGAACGCCAGCTCCCTGGAGCTGAACGTTAGTTATTTCGAGCCGCTTTTCGCGGGCGTCGCGGAGATCCCCAGCGCGCTCTTGATCGACTCGATGGTGTACGTCCCCTCCGGGCCGAAGCCCATCACCTGGCCGTTGACGATGAACGTCGGGGTCGAGGCGATGCCGGCGGCGAAGGCGCGGCTGACCTGCTCGAGCAGGGCCTGGCGCTCGGCCTTCGAGGCGTAGATCTTCTGCACCGCGGCCCAGTCGATGTCGTGGTCCTGGCAGTAGTCCTTGATGAACTTGTCGAAGTCCTGCTTGCCGATCTCTTCCTGGTGCTTGAAGACGTAGTCCACGTAGGCCCAGTACTTCGTCGGAGCCACCTTCTGGATGGCCCGCGCGGCCATGGCCGCGGGGACGGCCCACTCGTGGTGCTCGAAGAGCGGCAGATCGATGCGGCCGTAGCTCAGCTTGCCGAGGTTCTTCTGAATGATCGGCTCGATCTTCTCGTGGGCCATGGCGCAGGTGGGGCACTGGAAGTCGGAGAGCTCGAGGATCTCCACCTTGGCCGCGCCGTTGCCGCGGCGCACGGCTGTGCTCTTCACGTTCAGCAGCTCGCGCAGGGAGTCGGCCGGCTCGGTGCCCAGCTTCCCGCGCGAGGCCACGATGAGGTACTCCTCCGAGGCGTCGAGGTAGCCGTTGTAGGAGAAGGGGCCGTAGGGCGTCTGGCGGATGATGCTCACCGACTTGAGGCCGTCCGGCAGCGGGAAGGGGGCCACGTTGGCCATCATCTGCTTGCCCAGGAGCTTGCTGGCCTCGGCGGCGATGCGGACGTTCGCCGGGCGGCCGTCCTTGGGGATGGGGATGATCTGGCCGACGAGCACCTGCTGGGTCTTCGGCGAGTAGAGCAGGTACTTCTTCGATCCGCAGTACTGATCGGTCGAGCGAAGGGTGGCCGTGTAGACGGTGAAGTTCGCCGGAGCCACGCCGGTGACCGGCTCGACGGTGAGCGAGCCGCCCGGGCAGCGGGGCATGGTCTTGGCCGCGTACTTCTGGATGGTCGCGGCGGTGGACATCTGGGCCTGTGCGCCGGCGCAGACGAGAAGCGTAGCGAGAGTCAGGAAAGTACGTTTCATGTCGGTTGTGTCCGCCTCGGTGGATCTACTGCGCGTTAACAGTGCGGTAGCCCTGTTCAATCCACCGCTGCAGCCCGCCGGAGATGTGCACCACGTTCCGGAAGCCGGCCAGGACCAGGAGCTTGGCCGCCAGCGCGCCCTCGGCGTCGCCGCCGCCGTACAGGAGCACGGTCTGGTTCTGGTAGGGGAGCAGCTCCGGCAGCTGGCGCTCGATCGTGTCGAACGGCGCGGAGAGAGCCCCGGCGATGTGCCCCTCCGGGCCGCGGTAGGCGTCGGCCGAGCGGACGTCGAGGATCACCACCTGCCGGCTGTCGAGGATCATCTCGTTGGCGATGGTGGGCGCGACCTCGGCATAGCCGTCGGGGGTCATGGAGACGCCCACGGTCTTGCACGAGAGGGTGGCCAGCACCGCGACCAGGATCAGTTTCCGCATCAGAAAATCTCCAGTTCAAACTCCGCACGCACATCCCCGACCAGCGTCCCGGAGTGATTGCGCAGCGGCCAGTGACGAAACGGTAGCAGCTCCGGACGCGCGTCCAGGTCGATCCCGAGGAGCTCGAGCACCCGCAGGATCACGGGGTTGCGTCCGCGTTCCATCGAGCCGTCGTTGATCTTGAGCGCGATTCCGATGCCGCCATCTTCTGCGAGGGCCCACGCTGTGGTCAATTCGGCGCGCAGGGCGGGCGAGAGGGCCATGGCGTAGAAGCCCTCCGCGCCCTCCTTGGCCAGGAGGTCGCCGTGGAAGGCGGCCAGGAGCGGCGTGGTGATGCTCCAGTTGCCGGCGACGTAGTGCGGGTAGGCGGTCATGGCCCCGACCACGTCCGCCGCGCTGTCGGCGTAGCGGTCGAGCGAGCCGGGGGTGATGAGACGCGCGTAGGCGTACGCGGCGCGGTAGAGCGAGAGAAAAAACGCCGGGACGCCGCAGCCGTCGATGGCCAACGGGATCTCGTCGGAGGGCACACCGGCAAAGTCGGCCAGCGTGGAGCGCATCAACACCTGCACCGGATGGTCGGGATCGATGTAGCGCGAGCCGGGGACGTCCATCACCTGCGCGGCGAGGAGCATCCCGGCGTGCTTGCCGGAGCAGTTGTTGTGCAGCGCCGAGGGCGGCTCGCCCGAGGCGCGCAGGTCGGCGGCGGCCTTCTCGTCGTAGGGAAGGTGCGCGCCGCAGAGGAGGTCCTCCTCGTCCAGCTCGCCCTTGCGCAGCAGGGCCGCGGCGGTGGAGACGTGCACCGGCTCGCCCCCGTGCGAGGCGCAGGTGAGCGCGACCTCCTCGCCGGTCAGATCGAACTCCTCCATCCCGCCATATTCGAGCAGGGGAATGGCCTGGAACGGCTTGGCCGCCGAGCGCAGGCAGGTCGTGAGCGCGGGATCGCCGGCATACGCGAGGAGCTTGCCGCGGGCATCGACCACGGCGATCGAGCCGCTGTGGAAGGACTCGAGGTGCGCGCCGCGGTAGATTTTGGTGAGGACTGCCACTCGGGCGATCAGTTTATCCGGGAACGGCCGCGCTCTCCGCTCCGACCGCCTCTTCCTCGGTGCTGTAGATCTTGAACACCGCGTCGAGCTTGGCCAGCTTGAGCAGCTTCTGGATGCGCTCGGAGGGGTTGACCAGGATCAGCTTGCGGTTCTGGTTCGTGAACTTGCCGAGGTAGCCGACCAGCTCACCGATGCCGGTCGAGTCGATGTAGTCGATCTTGGTGAAGTCGATGATGACGTTCGTCGACTCGTTCTTGAGGACGTTCTCCAGGGCCGAGGAGAAGAATTCGGCGCTCTCGCCGAGCTTGATCAGACCTTCGACATAAAGAATGGTGAAGTTGTCGAGGTGCTTCTTTTCTACGATCACGCCTGCCTCCGAGCCAGTGTGGGACAAATCAAGCTTGGTCTAGCAAACGCACTGCCACGACCGCGTTCATCCCCCCGAACCCGAACGAATTGGAAAGAAACGCTTTGACCCTGGCCGACCTCGGCTCGTGGGGGACGTAGTCGAGATCGCAGGCCGGGTCGGGGGCGGTGAGGTTGATCGTCGGAGGGAGGAAGCCCTCGCCCAGCGCCAGGAGGGACGAGGCGATCTCGATGGCCCCCGAGGCGCCCATGGCGTGGCCGTGCATGGACTTGGTGGAGCTGACGGCGAGGCGGTCCGCCGCGCTGCCGAAGACTCCCCGGATGGCCGCGGTCTCGGTGGGATCGTTCGCTCGCGTGCCCGTGCCGTGGGCGTTGATGTAGCCGACGTCGTCCGCGCTGAGGCGCGCGTCGTCGAGGGCCAGCTGCATCGCCCTCGCCGCGCCGTCGGCGGACGGGTCGGTGATGTGCCCCGCGTCGCTGGTGGCCCCGAAGCCCGCCACCTCGGCGAGGATGGGCGCGCCGCGCCGCCGGGCGCTCTCCTCGCGCTCGAGCACGAACACCGCCGCGCCCTCGGCCAGCACCAGCCCCTTGCGGTCCGCGCTGAACGGACGGCAGGCTTCCTCGGGGTGCTCGTTGTCGATGGCCAGGATGCGCAGCGCCTCCCACCCGCGGATGACCCCGGGCGTCAGCGGCGCGTCCGTGCCGCCGGCGATGACCGCGTCGGCGTGCCCGGCGCGGATGGCCTGCAGGGCCAGCCCCAGCCCGTGGGCGCTCGAGGCGCAGGCGGAGACGACCGAGTAGGCGGGACCCTTCGCTCCCAGTTTCATCGACACCGCCGCCGCGGCCGCGTTGTACATGGACATGGGGATGCCCATCGGCGGGATGCGCCCGCCCTCGCCGTAGAGGCGCCGGTAGCTGGCGTCGAGGGTCTCGCAGCCGCCCAGGCCCGTGGCGATGATCACTCCGACGCGCTCGGGAGCTACGCCCAGGGCTCCCGCCTCCTCCGCCGCCTCCTCGGCGGCGATGAGGGCCAGGCGGGTGAAGCGATCGTGCCCGCGATGCAGGCCCTCGTGGGCCTCGGCCGGCACCTCGCCGGCGATGCGGCAGTTGAACGAGGAGGCGTCGATGCTGGTGATGGCGCGGATGCCGCTGCGGGCCTGGCGCAGCGCCTCCAGGGCGGCGGTCTTCCCGCGCCCCCAGGGAGAGATCATTCCCAGACCGGTGATGACGACGCGTTCCATCACGCGGCGGGGACGAGCTGCGCGACCACGTCGACCAGATCGCCGAACGTCTTCACCGCCCGCGCCTGCTCGTCGGGAATGGAGATCTTGAACTGTTCTTCGATGGCGAAGAGGATGGTCAGCGAGTCGAGGGAGTCGATGCCCGCGTCGGCCAGCGGAGTCTCCTCTTTGAGGAGATCCTCCGAGACGTTTTTCTCTTTCCGAACGATCTCGATGAGCGTCTGCGCGATCTCGGCGCGGGTCACGGGTCCGTATGATAGCGCGGTGCCGCGGCGCTTCTGGCTCGTCTACCCCGCGTGGATCGCGCTCTGCCTAGGGTTGTTCCTGGCCCTGGGCGGGCTCGAAGATCCCTCCCGCCCCGAGGGGCGCATCCTCTCGGTCGAGGCGGGGCAGCGAGCGCTGGAGATTCTGCGCGCGCGGGGCCTCGAAGATTACGAAGTCGTGCACGTGGCCCGGGCCAGGGCGGGGGAGGGCGGGACGGAGGGGCGGTGGGTGGTGCTGCTCGATCAAGTACCGCATACGCGTCTGCGCCAGGCGATGGTCGTAGAGCTGCGGGTCGAGGATGGTACATTGCTGCACATCCGAAAACCGCGGTGAAGGATTTCGCACGACACCCATGTCCCGCCCCGTTGCCAAGCTCACCCCGATGCTCGAGCAGTACTTCGAGATCAAGCGCCAGGTCCCGGACGCGATCCTCTTCTATCGCCTGGGCGACTTTTACGAGATGTTCTTCGAGGACGCGGAAAAGGCCGCACCGCTGCTCGATCTCGTCCTCACCGCGCGCAACAAGGGACAGGACCATGAGGCTCCGATGTGCGGGGTGCCGTATCACTCGGCCGACGGCTACATCGCCAAGCTGATCCGCCACGGCCTGCGCGTGGCCATCTGCGAGCAGGTCGAGGACCCGGCCGCGGCGAAGGGGCTGGTCAAGCGGGAGGTGGTGCGGGTGGTGACGCCCGGGACGGCCACCGAGAGCGCGATCGTGGAGCGGGAGAGCTGTTACCTGCTCTCGCTCGTTCCGAACGGCGCGAGCGTCGGCGCGGCCTACCTCGACGTCTCGACCGGCGACTTCTTCGTCACCAGCTATCGGACGGCCGAGGATCCGCGGCTCGGCGATGACATCGCCCGGCTGGCGCCACGGGAAGCGGTCGTTCCGCGCGACGCCGCCGTGTCCGTGCCGCTGCCGACGACCAAGCTCGAGCCCTCGGTGTTCGAGACCGCCGGCTCGCACGACTACCTGTCCAAGCACTTCGGCACGCAGTCGCTGCGCGGCTTCGGCCTGGGGGGCGACGACGTGCGCGTGGCCGCCGCGGGCGGCGCGCTGCGCTACGCCAGCGCCAGCCACAAGAAGCCGCTCGACCACGTCAAGACCCTGCGCGTCGACAACGACGCCGACTTTCTCCAGCTCGATGCGGCGACGCTGGCCAACCTCGAGGTTCTCGACTCGCGCGACGCCGGCCATCCGCGGGCCACGCTCTGGAGCGTGGTCAACGCCACCCGCTCCGCGTGCGGCTCGCGGACTCTGCGAAAGTGGCTCACCCGCCCGCTCAAGAGCCCCGCGGCGATCTTCGACCGCCACGATGCCGTGGACGAGCTGACCCGCTCGCGGGCCATCCTCGAGCAGATGACCGCGCGTCTGCAGAAGATCGCCGATCTCGAGCGCGTGGCCTCGCGGATCACCCTTCGGAGCGCCAGTCCGCGGGAGTGCCTCACGTTGGCCGAGTCGCTGCTCACCGTCGGCGAGCTGGGCGAGGTCATGGCTCCGCTCCAGGGGCCGCTCCTCGGCACGCTCCGCGGCGCGCTCGATCCGCTGGGCGACGTGGTCGATCTCATCGCCAAAACCCTCGACCCCAACCCCTCCATGACCATCCGCGAGGGCGGGGTGATCCTCGGCGGAGTGGACCGCGAGCTCGACCAGCTGCGCGCCATCGCCCGCGACTCGAAGTCGATCCTCCTCGACATCGAGGCCCGGGAGAAGGAGCGTACCGGCATCGGCTCGCTCAAAGTCCGCTACAACTCCGTCTTCGGCTACTACATCGAGATCTCCAAGGCCAATCTCTCCAAGGCCCCCTCCGACTACATCCGCAAGCAGACCCTCACCAACGCCGAGCGCTTCATCACCCCCGACCTCAAGGAGCTCGAGGAGAAGATCGTGGGCGCCGAGGAAAAGGCGGTGGCGATCGAGCTGCGGCTCTATGACGAGCTGCTGGAGAGGATCGCCCGGCGCAGCGCGGCCATCCTGGCCACGGCGCGGGCGGTGGGCGAGGTGGACGCCGTCTCCGCGCTTGCGACGATCGCCGTCCGCAACCGCTACGTGCGCCCGGCGCTCAGCGACCTCGCCGAGATCTGCATCGAGGACGGGCGCCATCCGGTCATCGAGCAGCTCGCCGCCGAGCGCTTCATCCCCAACCACACCGACATCGTCCGCGACCGCAACGGCATCCAGGTCATCACGGGCCCGAACATGGGCGGCAAGTCCACCTATCTCCGCCAGGTCGCGCTGATCGTGCTCATGAGCCAGGCCGGCTCGTTCGTCCCGGCGGCGAAGGCGCGCCTCGGCGTCTTCGACCGCATCTTCACGCGCGTGGGCGCATCCGACCAGCTCGCCCGCGGCGAGTCCACGTTCATGGTGGAGATGCACGAGACCGCGAACATCCTCAACAACGCCACCGACCGGTCCCTCATCATCCTCGACGAGGTCGGCCGCGGCACGGCCACCTTCGACGGACTGTCGCTGGCCTGGGCGATCATCGAGTTCCTCCACGACAACCCCGCCCGCGGCGGCATCACCCTCTTCGCCACGCACTACCACGAGGTCACGGACCTGGCGAAGACCAAGCCGCGCGTGGCCAATTTCAACGTCGCCGTCAAGGAGTGGAACGAACAGATCATTTTCCTGCGCAAGGTCGTCGAGGGCGCCGCGGACAAGAGCTACGGCATCCAGGTCGCCAAGCTGGCCGGCATCCCCCAGTCGGTGATCGAGCGCGCCCGGGAGATCCTGGCCACCCTCGAGCGCCACGAGCGCGACCTCGTCGAAGAGACCCGCCGCCGCGGCCCCGCGGCGTCGACGCGCCAGCTGGGCCTGTTTTCGAGCCGCGAGCAGTCGATCCTCGATGCGCTCAGGGAGATGGATCTGAATGGGGTGACGCCGATGGAGGCGATGAACAAGCTCTACGAGTTGAAGCAACGTCTCGGCGAATGACGTCACCCGACTTGGCAGCCTCTTTGTGTACGATCCCCATGTGACCACCGACCTGTACGGCATCGGCCTCACCGGCAAGACGCTCACCGACCTCGAGCGGCGCATTCTCCGCGAGTCTTCTCCCTACGCCGTGGTGCTCTTCGGCCGGAACATCGGCACGGTCGAGCAGACCGTGGAGCTGGTGCGCGAGGTCAAGTCCATCGCGAAGAAGCCGCCGCTGTTCATGATCGACGAGGAGGGCGGGCGCGTGGATCGCCTGCGCCATCTCGTGCCCGGGTTGCCGAGCGTCGAGGCGTTCGGGGAGGGGGAGCGGCCGGCCGAGCTCTCGCAGTGGCTCGGCAAGGTCATCGGCATGGCTCTGCGCTACCTGGACATCGAGATCAATCTCGCGCCGGTCGTGGACATCCGCGGCGAGGTGCCGACCAAGGGGCTGGAGCGGCGGACGTTCGGCGCCGATCCGGAGACGGTCATCGAGCTGGCCGGCGCGTTCATCGACGGGCAGCACGGCGCGGGCGTGGCCGCGTGCCTCAAGCACTGGCCGGGCATCGGCATCGGCTCGGCCGACCCGCACTACGGCGCCACGGTGATCGACGTCCCCCTCGAGCGCCTGCTCAAGCACGAGCTGGTGCCCTTCGAGCAGCTCGGCAACAAGGCCGGGGCGATCATGATCGGCCACGGCACCTATCCCCAGGTGGAGGACGACCCCGACCTGCCGGCGACGCTGAGCTGGCGCCTGACCACGGACCTCCTCCGCAATGCCATCGAGTTCGACGGCCTGGCCGTCTCCGACGATATGGAGATGCACGCCGTTTCCGACCTCGGCGCGTACGAAGACATCTCCGAGCGGGCCCTCATGGCCGGCAACGACGTGATCCTCTTCTGCAGCCACATCGAGCGCGTGCCCGACCTGCAGAGCTACCTCCGCCGGCGCATGGAAGAAGACGACGCCGTCCGCGCGCGCTTCGCCGAGGCCGTGCGCCGCTGCGACATCTATCGCGATCACTGCGAGAGGCTGCGCTCCGCCGCTCCGGCGCCGTCCTCGTGGGACGACGTGCTCGATGAGGCCGTGCGCTTCGTCGAGGACTTTCAGAGCGCCCGCCCGGAGACCTCGGGCGTGGTGCCGGAAGTCGACCGCCGCAAGAACGAGCGCACGCCCGGGAAGGGGAGGACGGGGCGCGAAGAGTGGACGTAGGGCTTCGGCTTCACTCCATCCTTGCGTCGCGACAGCGACGCGAGGATCTCTGGTTGTCCCGGCAGTCTGCTGCCCATAGGCGACATCCTTCCGGGCACGAATGACTCAATGATGCGGGTGCAGTGATGGCGATTCGGATCGTGGTGGAGATCGATGGCCGCGACGTCAGCGTCGTCAGCGCCAAGCGCGTTGATATGGAACCGATGGGGACACCGACGGAAGATCCGCTGGCGACACCCCGGCAGGGGATCTACGCCGAACTTCGCGATGCGAACGCGGAACCCGTGCTCCGCCAACATCTCGTTGAAGAAGTTCCGAGTGCGGAGCTTTTGGCACCGCCGGGTTCTGAGCAGCGCGTGCAACGCATACCAATGCCCGGCACGAAGCGTACGTTGATGCTCGTCGTTCCAGACGAGGCGCGTGAAATGGTCTTGTTCGCTGTACCCACGCCAGCCAAGGGCCGACTCGCTGCGCAAAGCTCAGGACCGGAGGAGTTCGCACGGTTCAATCTGTCCAAGAGCGTCGAATGAGTAATGGACAGATCGTCAGCGTCATGAAAGTCGTTGACAACGGACCCAGCGCCACACGATGGGATCTCGTGATTCTTGGCGACGGCTACACCGCGGAGGAGCTGTTCTTCTATGAGAGTCAAGTCGACGAACTGATCCACTGGATTCTGAATGCGGAGCCCTTCCGTGAACTGCAGAGTGCGATCAATGTCCACCGCGTAAACGTCGCCTCGGATGACAGCGGAGTTTCCGATCTCTGCAAGGGCGTGCTCCGCTCGACATTCTTTGAGTCAACGTTCTGCGGTCCGAACCGCATCGATCGTTTACTGACAACGAACCAGCGTCGTGCGCTCGAGGTCGCCGAAGAAGCGGTCGCCGAGATGAACGGCGCTTTGATGATTGTGAACAGCGAAAAGTACGGCGGTTCTGGTGAGGACGCCGTTGCCGTTGTCTCTACCGGAGCGTTAGATCAGGCGCTGCACGAGATGGGGCATTCGTTCTTCCACCTCGCCGACGAATACCCGTTCTACTCCTCCTGCGCGGAGACTGACCACGATCGGTACGCCGGGGCAGAACCAGCCGAACCGAACGTAACGGCGGACCGGCGCGCGACGAAGTGGAGCAAACTCCTAACGCGCGGCGTGGACCTGCCCACGACGCGCAATGCCAACTGTTCGCAATGCGATCCCCAGCCCAGCCCGCTCCCGTCCGGGACGATTGGTGCTTTCGAGGGAGCCCGCTACTTCAAGTGTGGTCTCTACCGGCCGTCATTCGACTGTGTGATGGGTCTGACCGGCCGGACGTTCTGCGCCGTCTGTCAGGATGCCATTCGTCGCACGCTCACGCCGTTCAGGCGAAAGAAACGACGGTCGGTTCGCAGCTAGACTCAACGTCGGACGCGAGGATCTCTGGTCGTCCCGGCGGTCTGCTGCCCATGGGCCACATCCTGCCGGGATAACCGGAGATCCTCGCGCGCTGCGCGCGCAAGGATAGACTGAGGGTGGAGACCAACTAAACTTTTCCCGCCTTTCATCGTCTTACCATCGACATCCGATGCGCATCCGGACTCAGCTGATCCTTGCCGCGTTCGTCCTGGCGGTCGTGCCGCTGGCGGCGATCGTGACGTGGTCGTATTACTCCTCGCGCAACGCGCTCGAGGCGGCCTATCGCCGTGAGGCGGACCAGCTGACCCGGCAGATGGACCGGCGCCTGGCGTCGATCCGCGCGGAGCTGGATCAACGCCTCACCTTCGTCTCCTCGCTGCCCGCGGGCGACATGAGCAACATCGTCACGGTCATGGGGGAGACGGCCAGCTTCGTCGATGCGCTGGAGTTTCAGCCGGTGCAGACCCCGCCGCGCGCGGCCGAGCCCGAACGAGCCGCTCTGGCCGAGCCCGACCCTGAAACCAAGCCCGAGGAGAAGGTCACCGAGGTGGCCGAGGCGCCGCCGCCTCCGGCCCAGCCGATCGTGATCGATCTGCCTCCGGCGCCGCAGATCCCGAGGTTCGTGATGTCCGAGGAGCAGCGCGAGCTGCTCGCGGAGATCAGGAAGCTCAGCGTGCGCATCAGCCAGCCGAACCTCGAGGAGGGCGAGCGCGAGGATCTGGCCAAGGAGCTGGAGGCCACGCAGAAGGAGCTCGAGGCCGTCGTCGGCGAGGACCGGCGCAGGTACGAGGCCCAGATGGAGGACGTGCGCATGGCGGCGCGCGCGTATCGAGCCGCGCAGCGCCGCGGCGGTGGCCGCGGCCAGGGTGCTGGTGCCGGCGTCGGCGCCGCTCCGCCGCCCACTCCCGCGCCCGCCCCCACGCCTGCGGTCGCACTCGCGCCCGCGGTCGCGGCCACGCCGAAGGTGCGCCCGGTCACGCCGGCGGACGTGGCCAAGAACAAGAAGACCACCAGGGCCACCTCGCTGATCCTCGGCCGCAAGTTCGCCGCGCCGGTGCGGAAGGAAGGGGAGGTCGTCGGTCAGATCACCGCCCGCATCAGCCCCGAGCAGGTGCTGAGCCGCGTGCTCTCCACCAACGACGACGGCCGGGAGATCCCCTTCGCCCTCGATCGCGAGGGAACGCTCTACGCCCGCACGCCGCAGCAGAAGGCCACGCTCGAGCGCCTCGGCGTCGCCGACCGCCTGCGCGGCGGGCAGTCGCTGCGCGGAATCCCGGGGTGGATCGTCACCGCCTCGCGCGACGAGCAGAGCGGGCTGCGCATCGGCGTGGCCCGTCCGGTCGGCGAGAACCTCGACGAGCTGCGCCGCACCGCCGGCCGCAACTTCGCCCTCGGCCTCGGCCTGATCGCCTTCGCCCTCATCGGCATCGTCCCGCTCTCGAATCACCTCACCCGCGACGTCAAGCTCGTCACCGACGGCGCGGAGCGCATCGCCCACGGCGACCTCATGACCCGCCTGCCGGTCAAGACCAAGAACGAGCTCGGACAGCTCGCCCGGGCCTTCAATCAGATGGCCGAGGACCTGAGCCTGCACCAGCAGCGCCTCCTCGAGCAGGAGCGCGCGCGCAAGGAGCAGGAGCTCCAGCAGAAGCTGCTCTCGGTCGAGTACGAGCGCAAGTCGGTCGAGCTCGAGGACGCCCGGCGCTTCCAGCTCTCCATGCTGCCCAAGGAAGTGCCGCACCACGAGGGCTACGACGTGGCCGTGTTCACGCGCACGGCGACGGAGGTGGGCGGCGACTACTACGACTTCCACCTCCTCGGCGACGTGCTGTCGGTGACCATCGGCGACGCCACCGGCCACGGCGCGAAGGCGGGCACGATGGTCACGGTGGTGAAGACGCTCTTCGCCGCCTACACCGGAGCGGTGGCGCCGGCGAGCTTCCTCGGCGACGCCGCGGAGACGATCAAGCGCATGGAGCTCGGGCGGATGTCGATGGCCCTCTCCGTGGGCCGCTTCGACGAGCGCCGGCTGACCCTGGCCTCGGCAGGCATGCCGCCCGTGCTCGTGCATCGCGCCGCAACCGGCTCGGTCGACGAGATCGCCCTCGGCGCCACGCCGCTCGGCACCCTCGGCACCGACTACCCCGAGACCACGGTCGACCTGGCGGCCGGAGATACGATCCTCTTTCTCACCGACGGCTTCCCGGAGTTGATGAACAACGCCGGACAGCAGCTCGGCTACGCCGCGGCCACCCAGGCCTTCGCCGCCGCCGCGCGCGCGGGCAGTGCCGCGGCGGTGATCGACGGTCTCGGTGAGGCGGCGCGCAAGTGGCACGGCGACGCGCCGCCGAATGACGACGTGACCTTCGTCGTCGTGCGCGTGGCCTGACGTCCAGAACGGGACGTCGCTTTTCCGCTCCTGGCGTATACTCCAATTTCTATCCAGTCCATATCCACGTCAGGAAGGATCTCCCGCCATGTTCGACTCATCGACGGTCTCGGCCGCCACAGCGAAAGTAGTGCGCGTCGGCATTCTCAGCTCCCTCGCGAAGATCGATCCGCGCGAGGCGGTCGACAACATCAGCGGCATGATCCTCGGGCAGATCTTCGAGCCGCCGTATGCCATCGCCGCGGGCGAGACCATGGTCCGGCCGGTGCTCTTCGAGCCCCTGCGCGCGGAAGGGAGGCTGCAATACTCGGCGGCGATCCGGCCGGGGGTGACCTTCTCCGACGGCACGCCGCTGACGGCGGAGCTGGCGGCGCGCTCGCTGCGCGGGGCGAAGGTGCTGGCCACGAAGGCGACGGTGGAGAGCCGCGGCGAGCGGGTCTGGTTCACCCTCGGCGCGCCGAATCCGCGCTTCGACCTCACCCTCACCCAGGGCAACTGCGCGATCGTCCTCGACCGGGGCACGCAGCTTTTGGGCACGGGGCCGTTCCTGTTCGACCAGCGTCCGAACCTGCGCCTGCTGCAGAGTGCGCGCAGCATCCGCCTGGTCCGGAACCTCAATCATCACGGGACGAGCACAGTCGATGAGCTGCACTTCCTGGTCTGCCCCGCGGATGCCGACGGCACGCCGAGCCAGCTCCTCGATGCCTTACGCCGCGGCGAGATCGATCTGACGACGGCGATCACGATGGCCGAGCTGCGCAATCAGGAGATCGGCGGATTCGCGCCGTCGCTGCAGCCGGGCAACTCCACGGGCATCCTCTTCTTCAACACCGAGCGTCACGTCCTGTCCAAGCCGGCGGTGCGCCGGGCCGTCGCCCTCGCCCTCGACGTGCACGAGATCGCCGCGCGCTCGTACGACAAGAATCCAGCGGCGTTCATCGCCCCGAACCTGCTCCCGCCGATGATGGGGCGGGCCACCGGCCTGCCCACGACCGACCGCGCCGGCGCGCGCCAGATGCTCGAGGCCAGCGGCGCGAAGCCGTCCCGCCTCTCGCTGCTCGTCCCCTGGGCGCCGCGGCCGTACATGCCCAAGCCGCTGCCGGTGGCCCAGGCCATCCAGGGCCAGCTCGCCGAGATCGGCATCACCGTCGATCTGCTCGAGACCAGCACCAGCGAGGAGTTCTTCAACGATCTCATTCGCGGCAACTACGACATGGCCCTGGCCGGATGGATCGCCGACACGCCCGATCCGGCGGACTTTTTCGAGGCTTTGCTGTGGTCGAAGATGTGCGAGGGGGAGAACCACTCCAACCACAGCCGCTGGAGAAGCGCCGGCGCCGACGCGGCGCTGCTGCGCTTCCGCGAGCAGCCGACCGAGGAGAACAAGCGCGAGCTCCATCGCCTGGTCAAAGAGGAGGCGCCGCTGGTGCCGCTGATCTACGGCCAGTCGGTGGTCGTCCACGCGCGCAAGGTGCGCAACGTGTCGGTGACGGCGACGGGCGTGGTGTCGCTGGCCGGCGTGACGGTGGCGTAGGATTGAGGCCCATGAGGCCTGCACCCACCGACTACGCGTCGTTCTACGCCGGCTACGTCTCGCTCGTGCCGGAGGAGGAGATCCTCCCGGCCATGGAGCACCAGTCCGCCGAGACCCAGCGCCTCCTGGCGTCGCTCGACGACGCGCGGGGGTCGTATCGCTATCAGGAAGGCAAGTGGAGCGTGAAGGAAGTGATCGGGCACATCACCGACGCCGAGCGGGTGTTCGGCTACCGGGCCATGTGCATCGCCCGGGGAGAGACGAAGCCGCTGCCGGGCTTCGATCAGAACGAGTACATGCGCGACGCCCACTTTGACGACTGGCGCATCGGCGATCTGGCCGAGGCCTACGCGCTCACGCGCCGGGCGAACATCGTCCTCTTTCGCAACCTGCCGCAGGAGACCTGGCAGCGCCGCGGCACCGCCAGCGACAACCCGGTCACAGTCTGCGCGCTCGCGTACATGATCGTCGGCCACGAGCGGCATCACCTCGGCGTGTTGCGCGAGAAGTACCTGATCGGCTGATCACTCCTCGTACTCGTCCGAGCCCTGGACCCAGAGGAAGGACTGGATGTCGATCATGTCGCGCGGATTGAGATCGCGCACGTCGCGGCGGACGGTCTCGGCGAAGTCGAGCAGGCTCCGGTAGGTCTCCCACTGCGGTTTGGAGTGGTAGACGAAGTCGAAGCCGTAGTTTTCGGCGGCGATCTTGGTGACGTTCGGCTTGAGGAAGACGTGCTTCTCCGGCTGGGCGATGAAGCCGAAGACGGTGACGACCGGCCAGGTGCGAACGCGGGTCTGCCTCCTCGGAAGACGATCCACGAGCTCGACCCAGCGGGTGAACCTCTTCTCGTCGCTGCCCGGGCCGTGCAGGAAGTCGTAGAGGCCGCGGGCGAACAGCTCGGCTCCCTCTGCGGATTTGACCGCGTCGCGCAGGGCCATCTTCTCGAAGGAGAAGAGGAGGTTGGTGCGCGACTCGATGCGCACGGCCCGGGCAGCGATCTCCGGGAACTCACCGCGTTTGATCAGGGCGCGGAAGGTCTTCGCATCGAGCTGCTCCTGCCAGGCCTCGTGCGCCGCGGCCTTGTAGTTCCGCTCCCAGTCGAGGTAGGTCTCGTCGCGGAACCCGCCGGGGAAGAAGCGGAGGAACTTTCGTCTGCACTGCAGCGCGCCGCGGGTCACGCCGACGCGTTGTGCAGTTACAAGGCCACGTAGCGCAGCACGACCACGTAGTGGCAGACGCTCCCCACCATCACGAAGAGGTGCCACAGGCCGTGCGAGTGGGCCACGCGCTTGGAGAGGGCGAAGAAGGCGATGCCCGCGGTGTAGACGATCCCGCCGGCGATGAGCCAGGCGATGCCCGCGGCGGGGAGGGCGCTGCGCAGCGGCTCGAACGCGGCGATGACCAGCCAGCCCATGAAGACGTAGAGGACCACCGAGACGACCCGGAACCGCCCGTGGAACAGCGCGTCCTTGGCCACGCCCGCCGCGGCCAGGGCCCAGACGATCCCGAAGAGCGTCCACCCCCAGGCCCCGCGCAGGGTCACCAGGGTGAAGGGCGTGTACGTGCCGGCGATGAGCAGGTAGATCGAGCAGTGGTCGAAGACGTGGAAGACCTTCTTGAGCTTCTCATCGCGGAAGCTGTGGTAGAGCGTGGAGCTGAGGTACAGCACCACCAGCATGGCCCCGTACACCGCCAGCGCCGTCAGCCGCCGCGCGCCGCCCGGCCCGGCCGTCGCGGCCAGGGTGATGAGCACGAACGTCCCGATGACGGCGAACACCGTGCCGACCAGGTGGGAGATGCTGTTGAAGCGCTCGCCGGGGTACATCGGGGGGAAGATAGCCGAAGTTGGCGCGGGGTGGGCGGAGAACGATTCAGCGGCGGGGGCACGAGGGGCACGGGGGGTACGAGGGCACGGGGGAGAACCGTCGTGTCCCCGTGCCCTCCGTGCCCCGTGCCCTCAATTAAAACGGCACTTCCTCATCATCCTCCATCACGTCCGCACCAGGCGCGGTGGTCCTGGCCGCGGGACGGGACTGGCCGTAGGAGCCTCCGCCTCCGCCGCCCTCGTCGCCGCGGCGGTCGAGCATCTTCATGGTGTTGGCCACGATCTCGGTGCGGTACTTCTTCTGGCCCGACTCCTTGTCCTCCCAGCTGTCGGTGCGGATCGAGCCTTCGATGTAGACCAGTTTTCCCTTCTTCAGGTACTGCCCGCAGATCTCGCCGAGCTTGCCCCAGGCCACGATGTTGTGCCACTCGGTGCGCTCCTGCTTCTCGCCCTGGCGGTCCGTGAACTTCTCGTCCGTGGCCACGGTGAACTTGGCCACGGAGGTCCCGCCGGGGGTGGAGCGGATCTCCGGATCCTTGCCCAGCCGGCCGACCAGAATGACTTTGTTGATCATGGAAGTCTCCTTCACGCGCAGTCTCGGTGTCGGTATTTGCCGGCGCCACCGCCGGCACTGCGCGGCCCAGTGTGGTGATGCGATTCTAAATCGCAGGAGCAGCAAAATGCCGTTTTTCTACCGCGGGTAGAATGCGCGCCGCCATGGACGCGACGCGATTCTGGGAACGGGAGCTGGTCGCGTCGATCCACTCCGGCTGGATGCACTTTCCCGCCGTTCGCCGGAACATCATCGACCAGATCGGCGTCGGCAACGGCTGGCCCCTGGACTGGCTCGAGCACCACCTCGCCGGACGGACCTTCGCCCGGGCCCTCTCCATCGGCTGCGGCACGGGCACGCTCGAGCGGGACCTCATCCAGCGCGGGATCTGCGAGCGGATCGATGCCTTCGATGGCGCGGTTGCGGCGGTGGCGGTCGCGAAGCGCGAGGCCGGTACAGACCGCATCCGCTACTTCGCCGCCGACTTCAACCGCCCCGCCCTCCCGCGCGGCGTCTACGACGCGGTGTTCTTCCACCAGTCGCTGCACCACGTCGCGCGTCTGGAGCGCCTGCTCCGCCAGGTGCTCCTGGCCCTGAAGCCCGACGGTCTGCTCTATCTCGATGAATATGTCGGCCCCTCGCGCTCCTGGTGGACCGACGCGCGCTACGAGCGCCAGCGCGCCGCCTTCCGCGAGCTCGTGCCCGAGCACGCCCGCCTGGCGCAGGAGCTGCCGTTCCCGATCGTGTACGAGGATCCGTCCGAGGCGGTGCAGTCGGGGGCGATCGTGCCGCAGCTGCGCGTGGGATTCGAGGTTGTCGCCGAGCGCGGCTACGGCGGGAACCTGCTCTCCCTGATCTGTCCCGCGGTGTGGTGGGAGCGCGCGCCGGAGGGGCAGCTGGAGCGGCTCATCGAGGCCGAGCGGGCCTGGCTCGCGGGCGGCGAGCCGTCGTACTACAGGCTGATCCTGGCCCGGCCGAAGCGCGGCACCGCGCGCGCGCTGGCGTCGGTGCGCTACATCGTCGCGCCGAAGGTCAAGCGCGTCCTTCGCGAGGTGTTCCGATGAAATGCGTCATTCAGCGCGTCCGCCGCGCGTCGGTGTCGGTGGGGGAGGAACTGGTCTCCGAGATCGGCTCCGGTCTCCTCGTCCTCGGCGCGGTGGAGAAAGGCGACGGCGAGCAGACCATGCGCGACGCGGCGAAGAAGATCCGCGAGCTGCGCATCTTCGCGGACGAGGCGGGGAAGATGAACCGCGACGTGAG
>JBIOTX010000258.1:0-2445 GCA_044866315.1 Thermoanaerobaculia bacterium
TCCTCGAACGGGACGAAGGCCAGCCAGCCGAGGGCGGCGAAGAAGACCAGGGCGAACAGCGGGAAGAAGATCGTGGTGAAACGCGGGCGGGCGTAGAGGATCGCGTCGGCGGTCTCGGCGAAGTCGCGGCGGTCGAGGAGCTCGTCGAACCGGCTCATACCATCACCTCCTCCGCGGCCACATGCAGCCGGGTGTGCTCGACGCGCGAGAAGTCGTCGTAGAGCCGGCGGTAGACGCCGTCGCGCATCATCAGGGCGTCGTGATTGCCCAGCTCGAGGATCTCCCCCTTCTGCAGGAGGATGATCCGGTCGGCCTCGCGGGCGTGGCGCAGGTCGTGGGTGATGTTGATGACCGTGCGGCCGCGCATCCACTCGCGCACGTTCTGCTTGACCTGCGCCTGCAGCGAGGCGTCGAGGCCGTGATAGGCCTCGTCGAGGATCAGCACCGAGGGGCGCATCAACAGGGCCCGGGCCAGGAGGATGCGCTTGAGCTGGCCGCCGGAGAGGCCGACGCCGCGCTCCCCCACCACGGTCTGGTACTTCTCCGGCAGCTCGCGGATGAAATCGTCGGCGAGCGTGGCCCGCGCCGCGGCGGTGACCTCGTCGAGGGTGGCCCAGCTCAGGCCGTGGGCGATGTTGTTGTAGACCGTGTCGCCGAAGAGGAAGGTGTCCTGGGCGACGACGGCGATCTGGCGGCGCAGGTTGGCCAGCGCGTAGTCACGGATGTCGTGGCCGTCGATGCGGATCGCGCCGCTCTCCGCGTCGTGCAGCCGCGCCAGGAGGCCGACCAGGGTCGACTTGCCGGCGCCCGACGCGCCGACGATCACCACTTCCTCCCCCGGCTGGATGGCGAAGGAGACATTCTTCAGCACGGGAACGCCGCTGGTGTAGGCGAAGGTCACGTTCTCCAGGGCCAGCTCGCCGCGCAGCTCGCGGTCGGGCAGCACGATCTCCTGATCGCGCTCCTCGTCGTCCGACTCGAGCACCTCGTACAGGCGCTCGATGGTGGCGAAGGCGCGCTGGATCTCGTCGTTGGCCACGACCAGGCCGGAGAGGCTGGCCAGCAGCTGGAGGAGCATGGCGTTGAAGGCCACGAGCTGGCCGATGCTCATCGCCCCGGCGATCACGGACCGGCCGCCGAGGTAGAGGATGGCCGCGGTGGCGATCACGGCCAGGAGCGCGGCGGGCTGGCCGGCAAAGAGCGAGCTCTTCGCCTGGCGCAGCCAGCTCCGCGACCACTTCGCCAGCCGGGCGTCGAAGCGCGAGAGGATCATCGGTTCACTGGCGTTTAATTTGATGGTCTTCATCCCCTCGACCGACTCGATGGCCAGCGACATCGCCCCGGCCCAGTCCTCCATCTGGTGCCGCGAGGAGCGGCGGAGGATCGGCGCGTAAATGCGCACGATCGCAAAGTACGCCGGGATGGCCAGCGCGGCGACCGCGGCCAGGCGCACGTCGTAGAGGAACATCACCGCCAGGGCCACGACGATGAAGAGAAGGTCGAAGACGATCTTCAGCGCCGAGCCGGCGATGAACTGGCGGATGGACATCGTCTCCTGCACGCGGCTGGTGATGTCTCCCGTGGCCCGGGCCTCGAAGAAGCGGAGCCTGAGGCGCATGAGCTTGGCCACGTAGCGGATCATCAGGTGGAGATCGAGCTTCTGCGAGATCCGGATGAGCAGCCAGGCCCGATAGAAGTTGAAGGCCTCGCGGCAGAGCTGCAGCAGCAGGAACCCGAGGATGAAGTACGGCAGCACGCGGGCGTCGCGCTGCACGAGCAGGTGGTCGACCAGGAGCTGGATGAAGAGCGGCAGCGTGAGCCCGAGGATCGCCACCACCACCGCCGCGAGAAAGACCTCGGCGAAGAGGCGCCGCTCGTGAGCCATCAGATGGACGATCCGGCGCAGCGGGTGAGTCACCGGCTCGTCGAACTGCCCCAGCTCCGGGCGCGGGCGGACGGTAACGAGGAGATGTCCGCGGGCCATGAGCCGCGGGCTGCCGTCCGGATTCGGAACGTAGTGCGTGGTCTGGTAGTCCTCCGGGATCGGGAACTGTTCGTAATGGAGGATCAGCCGCTCGAGATACGACGCCGCGTCGTTGCCAGGAAGGAGCGTCTGGTCGCGCAGCGCGCGGACGTAGCGCAGCCGGTCGTCGATGTGGATGAGCGGCATCTTCGTCAGCAGCGTCTCCGCGCGTGCCGCGGACAGGCCGAGCTCGCGCAGCTCGCGGCGGACCTCCTCGACGTTGCGCGGGTCGCGGTTGCTAGCCTCCAGCTTCTCCGGATCGGCGGCATGCTCCAGCGTGTACCAGCGCGAGAGGAACTCGGCCGCGCTCCAGGCCGAGAGGCCGAAGGCCGGATCCATCACCCACACCTTCGTGCGGGTCATCTTCACGACGGTGACGTAGTGCAGGAGCCCCGTGGCCGGACTCCTGAGGACGACGATGG
>JBIOTX010000259.1:0-2869 GCA_044866315.1 Thermoanaerobaculia bacterium
TGCCCGAGGATGCCGGCGATGTGGATGATGTCGCGCTCGATGGCCAGGCGCTCGCTCGACCCGGGCGCGGAAAAGCGCCAGTTGCGGAACTCGACCTCCAGCATCTGCGCCAGCTCGGCCATGCGCCAGGGCAGGAATCCCGCCTCGTCGTTGCGGATGGCGAAGCGCCGGAGCGTGCCCGACGTGTACATCAGATCGACATACTTGTAGCGCGACTCGGGAAGGGTGAGGTGCTCGACGTACTCGTAGTCGAGGAAGTGATCCGGCGCGTTGGCGGCCTGCAGCGCCTCGTGCCCGCCGCGCCAGCGATCGGGGTCGTACGCGAGCCAGACCAGCTCCGGAAAGGCCTGGTAGAAGAAGTGGGGCATGTCCGTCGGCAACGAGAGCGTGGCCGCCTCGTTGACGAGGTAATGGCCCTTCTCGCCCCAGCCGAAGGCGGGGATGGGCGCGACGGCGAGGAGGAAGACCAGGACGAGTCTTTTCATTGAAAATGGTCGGGGCAAGAGGATTTGAACCTCCGACCTCACGGTCCCGAACCGTGCGCTCTGACCAGGCTGAGCTATGCCCCGATGTGGTGGGTGCCGCAGGCGCGGGCCGCGACAAAGAGCGCGGATTCTAGGCGATTCCGCGCTGCCCGGTCAAACGGGTCGGAAACGCTTTTCATTCCGGCGGAATCCCCTCTCCGGAGGGGCCGTTTCCGCTCGCACAAGGAGGCATCATGAGACGCATTGCAGTCGCTCTCGCCGCCCTCGCCCTGTCCCTCCCCATCTTTGCTCAGGAACAGCAGCAGCCGGCGCTCAGCGAGCGGATCGACGTCAACGTCGTACTTCTCGACGTCATCGTCACCGACTCCAAAGGAAACCAGATCCTCGGCCTGACCAAGGACGACTTCGTGGTCAAGGAGGACGGCGTCGCCCAGCCGCTCGACTCCATCGACTATTACACCAACCGCAAGCTTCTCAACGCCCGCGAGGAGAACGCTCCGTTCAAGGTCGAGCAGATCAAGGACGAGCCGCGCTACTTCATCTTCTTCCTCGACAAGCCGTCCGATCCGAGCGCGCTGTTCGACCAGCTGACGCTCGCACGCAACGCGGCCAAACAGTTCATCAACGAGATGAGGGAAGGCGACCGCGTGGCCATCGCCGGCCACGACATCCGCCTCAAGATCTACAGCGACTTCACCAGCGACAAGGCCCAGCTCCTGCGCGGGCTGGAAGACGCGGCGCGCTTCGGCCCGGGGCTGAAGACGGCCGGCGCGGATACGGGCATGCCCTCGATCCTGCGCAACATCGACTCCGCGTCGATGATCAAGCGCACCGGCACGGTCTACGAGGCCCTCCGCACGCTCGCCGACGCCGTGCGCCCGATCCGGGCCCGCAAGAATCTGATCCTCTACTCGCCCGGCATCGCCGACATCAGCGAGGACGTGCGCGCGGGCATGCTCCTCAACCGCAGCATCCACCTCGACCCGGCCATCCGCGCCCTCAACGCGGCGAACGTGTCGGTATACCCGGTGCAGCTCCAGCGCGACGTCCAGCCGACGCCGTACATCCACCAGCGCCTCGAGGAGATCGCCTCCGAGACCGGCGGCGAGTACTTCCGCTTCAACAACACCTTCGCGCCCGCCATCGAGCGGATCGAGAACGTGAACAACGGCTACTACCTGCTCACCTACCGCACCCGGAAGGGCGGGAGGGGGTTCCAGAAGGTGAACGTCTCGGTGAAGAACCCCGAGTTCCGCGTAGTGGCGCGGACTGGGTATCAGTACGGCGGTTGACTCGCCACGAAAGTGACGCGCTCGCCCGGCGAGAGCTGGGCGAGCTTCCACCGCTCGCTCGTGATCACGGTCATCGGCTGGAGATAGCCGCCGGTGACCGGATGATCCGGGCCCATGGCCACCACGCTGCCGTCCGGGTGAAGCTGCAGCGTGCCGCATTGCATGCCGAGGGATTTCAGGTCGCCGGGCGGGGTGATGCCTAAGGGTTGCACCGGGCGCATGCGGATGCCGACGCGGTCGAGGTGCGGCGTGACGTCGCAGTCCAGCTCGCGAACGCCGAGGTCGTGCGGTCCGGCGATGGCGCGGATGACCAGCCGGTCGCCGCGCTCGACGCGCGTCTTCACTCCCTCGCGCTCGCCGATGGCCACGTAGCCGCGCAGGCCGTGCTCGATCCGGCCGGGGCTCCAGTCGCCGCGCACGCGGTCGACGCGCACGCCGCCGTCCGGGCCGCACCACGCCACCGCCCGCTCGCGGGCGAAGCGCAGCCGCGGCCAGACCATCGCGCATTCGAGGAGCGCCGCGCATTCTTCGACGCCGCGCAACGCCGCGCCGGCCGCGAGCTCGTCGAACGGGCCGCCGGGCGGCAGGCCGCGCTCCAGGCGGGACCAGTCGGGCGGCTCGACGAGCGTGACCAGGGGCGCGCTCACGAGCTCGACCCCCTCAACGTGCAGCGGCGGCTTTTCGTGCAGCGGCGGCGGCGGAAGCGGGTCGAGGGTCGGCTCGATCACGAGCACGTCGCCAGGGGCAATGGCGTGGTACAGGTCCGCGTCGGTGCGGCCGAGGAGATTCCAGCCGCCGGGGGTGTCGATGGGGTAGAAGCCGGCGACCGAGCCGGCGATGGCGAAGGAGCCGCGGGCGACGGGGCGGGAGGTGGGACGGCGCGGCATCGCCCACTCCTTCGGCCACCCATCCAGGTACGCAAACCCGCCGCGGAAGCCGAGGTAGCGGGCGGTGAGGGGCGGGATGCGGGTGAGGAACTCGTCGAGCGTCTGGTTCGTATGGGCGAGGAACTCTTGAAGGTCTGGCCCGGTGAAGGAGACTTGTAGGAGTGCGGTGGCGGAGCCACCGCTTTCGTATCGCGGATCGAAAAGC
>JBIOTX010000260.1:0-21995 GCA_044866315.1 Thermoanaerobaculia bacterium
CCGGCGGGCTAAAGCCCGCCGCTCCACTGTCCGTGCGCGCCCTCGGGCCCTTCGAGATCGACGGCAGGCGCCTCGACGAGTCCGCCCGCGCGCGTGACCTGCTCGTGTTCCTGCTGACGCACCCGTCCGGCTCGACGAAAGAGCAGATCGGCGCCGCTCTCTGGCCCGACGCCGACCCGGCCAAGCTGCGCAACAACTTCCACGTCACCCTCCACCGCCTGCGCAAGCTCCTCGGCGGCGCGGAGTGGGTGCTCGTCGACGGCGAGTCCTACGCCTTGGGGCCCGGCATCGACTTCGACGCCACGACGTTCGAGTCCGAGGCCACCGCCGCACTCAAGGCCAAGGACGCCGATCGTCTGGCGCACGCCGTCTCCCTCTACCGCGGCGACTTTCTCGAGACCGCCAACGCCGGCGAGTGGGCGCTCGAGATCCGCGACCGCCTCCGCGATCTCTACGCCAAGTCCCTCACCACCCTCGGCCGCCTGAAGATGACCGCCGGCGACTACGCCGGCGCCGCCGACGCCTACCAGCGTATCGTCGCCCTCGACGACCTGGACGAGGAAGCCGCGCGCAACCTCATGACCGCGCTGGCCAAACAGGGCGAGAAGGCGACCGCCGCCCGGGTGTACAAGCGCCTGGCGGATGCGCTGAAGCGCGAGCTGAACGAGCTGCCCGAGCCGGCCACGCGCAAGTTGTTCGAGACCCTTTAGGAGTGCGGTGGCGTCAGCCACCGCTTTGTGATCCGGATAAGAAAGCGGTGGCCTTGCCACCGCACTCCTAAAGTAAGCGCCCCGTAAGCGCCCCTCCCTACCCTTCGCCCCCATGTCGCGCTTTCTCTTCGCCCCGATGCCCTTCACCGGCCACGTGAACCCCGGTCTCCCCATCGCCCGCGAGCTGGTCGCGCGCGGACACGACGTCCGCTTTTACTCGACCCTGCGCTTCAAGCGCGCCGTCGACGCCACCGGCGCGCGGTTCGTCCCGTTCCACCACGCCACGCGCCTCGACGAGGAGTGCCTCTCGGAGATGTTCCCGGGCCGGCCGGCCGAGGGAATCAAACAGATGCAGTACGACGTGGAGAAAGTCTTCATCGACTTCATCCCCAACGCCCTGCGCGACCTCGAGGCGGAGCTGCGCCGCGAGCCGGCGGACGTGATCGTCGGCGACAACGCCGCCGCCGTGGTCGAGGCGGTGAACCAGCGCCTCGGCATCCCCTGGGCGGTCTACGGCATGAGCGTGCTGATGATGACCAGCCGCGACACCGCGCCGTTCGGCCTGGCCCTGCCGCCCAGCTCCACGCCCCTCGGCCGCCTGCGCAACCGCGCCCTGGGGTGGTTCGTCGACCGGGTGATCTTCCGCAAGGCGAACGACCACAACGCCGCGATGCGCCGGAGCGTCGGACTTCCGCCGTATCCGCACCGCAGTCTCTTCGACTTCGGCATCGACGCCGACCTCTATCTGCAGTCCAGCGTCCCCGCGTTCGACTACCCGCGCACCGACCTCCCGCCGAACGTGCACTACATCGGCGCGTCCGTCCCCGAGCCGCCGGACGACTGGGAGCCGCCGTCGTGGTGGGGCGAGCTGGAAGGGCGCCGGGTCGTCCTGGTCACCCAGGGCACGATCGCCAGCAATCTCGATGAGCTGATCCGGCCCGCCATCTGCGCCCTCGCAAACGAAGACGTCTTCGTCGTCGTGACCACCGCCAGCAAGCCGGCCGACGCCGTCGGCATCGACCCCCTCCCGCCGAACGTCCGCGTGGAGCGCTTCCTCCCCTACGCCCACCTGATGCCCAAGGTCGACCTGCTCCTGACCAACGGCGGCTACGGCTCGATCCAGATCGCCCTCGCGCACGGGGTGCCGATCGTGTCCATCGGCAAGAGCGAAGAAAAGCCGGAGATCGCCAATCGGGTGAATTTCTCGGGCGTCGGGATCGGGCTGAAAGTGCGCGTTCCGTCCGAGGAACAGATCCGCCAGGCCGTGCGGACCGTATTCAGTACACCGGCCTATGCAGCACGCGCAGAAGCACTTAGGTTCCAGCTCAGCGGTCTCGACCCCGCCACGACGGGCGCCGAGCTGCTCGAAGAGCTGGCCGAGGTGGAGGACAGGCAATCCTGCCTGTCTGCGGCCTGCGCGTGAGGCAGATCACAGGGCGCGTAAGCGGCGCGTAAGGGGTGCGTTCGTACTCTTCGCGGCGACTTTGAAGGAGAAATGACATGGCCGCCATCGGAATGATCGCCGTCGTAATGATGCTCTTCGTGACCGTGACGAAGAACGACGAAGAATAGGGCGAAGCCATGCATCCGCTGCCGGGCCTGTATCGTAAAGTGCAGGAATGGAAGCATCCGTCAGCGCGCTGGAGTCCGGGCTCGACCTCGATCGAGCGACGGCAGACACCTGGTACTGCTATGCCCTGATGCTCGCCGCAACGAGCGTCATCGTGGGCGTCAACTGGGACATCTCCTGGCACATCACCATCGGACGCGACACGTTCTGGTCCGCGCCGCACCTGGCGATCTACCTCGGCGGCGTGCTCGCCGGCGTCTCCAGCGGATGGGTCGTGCTGCGCACGACGTTTCGCGGATCGGACGCCGAGCGCGCCGAGTCGGTGCGCGTGTGGGGGTTCCGCGGACCGATCGGTGCGTGGGCGGCGATCTGGGGCGCGTTCGCGATGATCGTCTCGGCGCCGTTCGATGACTGGTGGCACAACGCGTACGGACTGGACGTCGAGATCATCAGCCCGCCTCACGTCGTCCTGGCCCTCGGCATCACCGCCGTGGTGTACGCGGCCGTGCTGCTGCTCGTGTCGCGGCAGAATCGCGCGCCGCAAGGCGATCGCCGCTTCCCGCGTTTCTACGCCTTCGTCAGCGGCCTGATGGTGCTGCACCTGGCCACGTTCTTTCAGGAATACACGAATCCGAATCAGATGCACGGCGGGTTTTTCTACATCGTGACCTGCGCCGTGTTTCCGCTGCTGCTCACCGGCCTTTCGCGCGCGGCAAGGCTGCCCTGGCCGGCGACGACCATCGCGGCGATCTACATGCTCCTCGACCTCGCCCTCGACTACGTGTTCCAGCTCGTGCCGGCGACGCCGAAGCTCGCGCCGATCTACAACCGCGTCGATCACCTCGTGCCGTCCGGTTTCCCGCTGCTGCTCATCGTGCCGGCGATCGCGATCGACCTGGTCATGCGCCGCTTCCGCGGGCGCGACACGCTCGCCGCGGCGGCGATCGCCGTGGCCTTCTTCGCCACCCACTTCCTCACGCACTGGTTCCTCGCGATCTTCCTGCTCAGCCCCGCCGGCGACAATCCGGTGTTCATGGGCGGCCGGACCATCCCGTACTTTTCGCGGCCGGGTCCGTGGATCTGGCAGTACTGGGACGTCGAGACCGATCCGCTGACGCTGACGAGCATCGCCATCGCCTTGGCCGTGGCGTTCCTCGCCGCGCGCATCGCCTTGTGGCGCGGCGCGTGGCTGCAAAAGGTGGTGCGGTGAAGAAAACTCTCGCGCTCGCGTTGCTCCTCGCGACACCGCTCGCCGCGCACGTCGGCGACATCAACTCGTACTTCGACGGCATGGCCGGGCCGTACCCCATCCGCGTGATCGTCCGGCCGCCGGGCGTCGTGCCGGGACGCGCGGAGATCACCGTGCGCACGGCGGGCAGCGACGTCACCCAGGTCGCGGTGAAACCCGTGCGATGGGACGCGCGCGAAGCCGGCTCGCCGCCGTCCGACGTCGCCAGGCCGGTGGGCGGCGAGCGCGGGTTGTACGCGGCGGAGCTGTGGCTGATGACCAACGGCTCGTATTCGATCTACGTCGACGTCGACGGCACGCGAGGACGCGGCCGCGCGATCGTGCCGATCACGAACATCGCCACCAAGCGCCTGCCGATGCCTCCCGCCCTCGGCATCCTCCTCGCGGTTCTCGGATTGATTCTCGTCGCCGGCGCGGTGTCGATCGTGGGCGCCGGCGTGCGCGAGGCCATCGTGCGGCCGGGAGTCGAAGCGACGCCTGGCGACCGCAGGCGCGCCCGGATCACCATGGCCATTGCCACGGTGCTGCTGGTGCTGCTCGTCGCGCGCGGCAACGCCTGGTGGAACAACGTCGATGCGCGTTATCGAAAGAGCATGTTCCGGCCGTTCGCCGTGAAGACGACCGCGACCAGCGGCCAGCTCGTGCTCACCATCGACGACGAGCGCTGGGAGAAAGCGCGCGCCGTGAGCTGGACGGCGCTCATGCCCGACCACGGAAAGCTGATGCATCTTTTTCTGATCGGAGAGCGCGGCGACCTCGCCCATCTGCATCCGATCTCCGTCACCCGCGAGCGCTTCCGCGCGAACCTCCCGCCCCTGCCGCCCGGCCGCTATCGGCTCTTCGCCGACATCACCAGCGAGAGCGGATTCGCGCAGACGCTGGTCGACACGGTGACGATCGGCGACGTTCCGCCGATGCCGCCGACCGATCCCGACGACTCCTGGACCCGTCCGTCGAGCGCGACCCTGGCCATGCAGCCCGGGAACTTCGTCGCCGGCCGCGACGCGGACCTTCGCTTCGACGTGCGCGACGCGAGCGGACGGCCCGCCACTCCCGAGCCGTACATGGGCATGGCCGGACACGCCGTCATCGCCGCGGAAGACTTCTCCGTCTTCGTGCACGTCCACCCGAACGGCACGATCTCCATGGCCAGCCAGCAGAAGTTCCTCGAGCGCGACGGCATCGTCGATCACTCCGCTCACGCGCAGCACGCCAACCCCGCGACGACGATCGCCTTTCCGTATGCGTTCCCCAAGGCCGGACGCTATCGCGTGTGGGTGCAGGCGAAGGTGGAGGGCGAGATCGTCACGCGCAGGTTCGACGTCACGGTTTCGTGATCGGCGTTGTGCCGGTGGTACGGCGCGGAAGTGGCGGGGAGACGGCGGACGTTCTGCTCCGACCCATGCGTGCGCGAATGCGCGCTCGCGGGACCACGGCATCTGTGCGGAGTGCGGGATCGACACGCTGCGGCTGCGGAGCGTGATGTGCCTGCCGTTCGTGGCGCAAATGCAGCAAATCCGGGAGCTCATCGACAGCGGAGCCGCGGGCCCGGCGCCGGAAGAGCTGGTGGGAAGCGGATCACATCCTCGCCGTAGCCGAGGGCGGCGACTCGTCGCTCGACAACATCCGCACGCTCTGCATCCCCTGCCACCGCTCCGCGACGGCGGTCCTGCGCAAGCAGCTGGCGGGGCGAGAGCGGTAGTTGCCTCAGCCTGGACCGAGCCCTAAGATTAGGGCCATTCAGCAATAATTCACGGACGCATGACTCAACGGCGGCGCCTATTCGTTCTGGTAAGCCGTGAGCTTCCACGTTCCTGAGCTCGCTGCTGAATATCGGTTCGCATGAAAGAACGTGGATTTCTCAGCGCTTTGCGAGCGGTGTCGCGCGTTCGCGTGAGCAGACGCAGTCTCCTCGTCTGGCTGTTATTGCTCGTCTGGTGCGCGGCGGCGTACGCAGCGAATCAATACATCCTCTCGACCAATCCTCCCACGGCCAAGGCCTCAGTCTTCGTCGATGGCACCTATGTCGGCTCGACCGATGAGAACGGGAAAATAGTCATCTCAAACACCGAGCCCGGCGTGCATCTGCTCCGGGTCGAAAGCGGCGGCGAGAGCTACACCGCCGAGGTGCCGTTCGATGCCGAGTTGAACTCGCTCCCGCCCTTCAACCTCGGCGGGCCGTCCGGCGGAAAAAGAGAGGTCGATTACCGGATCGACACCAACGTCGCCGGTGCCGAGGTCGTGGTCGACGGAGTCCTGCACGGCGAGACTGACAGCGCCGGCCAGGTCCTGCTGCGGCTCTCCGCCGGACAGGCACACACAGTGGAGGTACGCAAAACCGGCTTCGGCGCGCAAAGCCAATCGGTGGTGCCGTCGGCCGGCGGGGAGTTGAAACTGGCGCTGCAGCCGCTCGCGGAGACGACGGAGCCGCGCATCGACGTTCTGCTGGTGTCGTTGGTGGTGCTCCTGGCGGGCAGCCTGGTGTTGTTGGTGGTGCTGATGATGCGCCATCGCGCGCGACCGATCGGGCAAGGCGCGGCCATGCGTCCGTCCGGGCCGGAGCAATCGGTGGGGCATTTCGATCGGTACCGGCTGCTCTCGCCGCTCGGCAGCGGCGGTGTGGCCACGATCTACCACGCGGAAGATTTGATCGAGAAGAGCGCTGTGGCGCTGAAGGTGCTCGACCCCCGCTGGCTCACCGATCCCGACATGGTCCGCAAGTTTCTGGCCGAGGGAGAGGCGCTGCGCGCCGTCACGCAACATGATCCGAATGCGGCGGTGGTGAAGTGCTACCGCTACGGCCGCGAGCACGATTCCATCGTCGGGCGGCCGTTCATCGCGCTGGAGCTACTGGTCGGAGAGACTCTGCAGAACCGCCTCGATCGCGAGCACGTCCTCGATTCACTGACCGCCACCGCGACCGCGTACCAGATCGCCTCGGCGCTGATCGCCGTGCATGGAGCGGGCATCGTGCACCGCGACCTGACGCCGGACAACGTCTTTCTGCGGAAGGGCGATCTGTTTGTCGGCGGCGCGCGCTTCTCGGTGCCGCTGGTGGTGCTGATCGACTTCGGCATCGCCCGGCAGGAGCTGATGTCGCGCCTGACGCTGGACGGGAGCATCGCCGGGAAACCGCACTACATGTCTCCCGAGCAATGCCGCGGCATGACCGTCGACGCACGCGGCGACATCTATTCACTGGGCGTGCTGCTCTACCTGATGGCCGCGGGTCGCCTCCCGTTCACCGGCCGCGATCCCTTCGAGGTGATGCGCGCGCACATGGCCGATCCGCCGCCGCGTCTCGCCGAGCAGGTCGATCACCGCTATGCCGATCTATGCGAGCGCCTTCTGCAGAAGGCCGCTGAAGACCGGCCGCAATCGGCGGCGGCCGTCGCGCACGAACTGGAGCAGATCCTTCTGTCCATCGGCGCTTCGGCGTCGATGAACGTCGTGTCATTTCCAACAAGGAGAGTGTCCTTATGAGAAGGATGAATCCCGCAGTCGTGGTTCTGCTGTTCTGGGCAGCGGGCCTGCTGGCGCAGACCGATCACCTGCAGCCGACGCGCATCGCCCTCATCAAGGCCGACCCCGCCTCCTATGTAAACGAGGTGGTGAGGATCGACGGCTTTGTCACGCGGTTCGTCGATTCCGGCTCCAAGTCGACGTCGTTCTTCTACCTGAAGGACGACTGGGGCTCGGTGATCAAGGTGCGGACGAGCAAGGAAGCGCCGTCGGTTGGGAAGCGCTACTCCATGGCCGGGCCGGTCGGGATCGACCCGCGTTCGAACGAGCTCTTCCTCAGCGAAGAGGCGCGGGTGGCCGTGGTGGATACGTCGGTGCCGCAGCCGCCGTCCGGGCAGGCGAACGTTTCGAATGACCAAACGACGACCCAACAACTTGCGACGAACGGCGGCACGACGAGGGCCAACTCGCTGACCCTTTATCTCGTCATCGGCGGCGCCGTGGTCATCGTCCTGATCGCGATCGCCCTTCTCATGATGCGGCTGCGCCGCGAGGAGATGCAGACGGCGGACTACTACAGCATCACTCCAAGTACGGCGCACGTCGAGCCTCCTCCGCCACCCGAGCAGGTGATCGAAGGGAAGACCATCAAGTTGCACGCCCCGCCCCCCAATACGGTCAAGCTCCTGCCGGGATGGTTCGAGGTTCTGGAGGGCGACGACGTGGTCAAGCAGATTCGCTTCTATAAGCTCGGCGGCGAGCGGGGGGCGGAAACGACGTTCGGCCGCGCCACCGGACGCCCGTACGCGCACATCCAGCTCAAGGCGGCGACGGTGTCGTCGCGGCAAGCCAAGGTGTCGTTCGACGACGGCACGCCTCTGTTGACCAACTTCGCGCCGGCCGACAGCAATCCCACCAGGGTGAACGGGCGCGATCTCGCGGTGAACGAATCGGTTCCGCTTTCGGAGAGCGACCGGGTGCAGATGGGCGAGGTGTCGCTGCTCTTCCACTACGCTCCCACGCTGACCAGGACCGCGAACGCCTGATCTCATGCCGCGCGTTCGCCTGCAGACGCGACACGGCTGCTGCTCGACGGCGGGCCGCCGCGCGATCAATGAAGACCGCGCGGCGACCTTTGCCGCCGGCGGCGACCGCTATGTGGCCGTCGTGGCCGACGGCATGGGGGGCGCGTCGGCCGGCGATGTCGCCAGCGACCTGGCCCTCAACGCATTTGTACGCTCCGTCCGCGCGGCGAACGGCAACGATGAAGGAACGACGCTGCACACGGCCTTCGCCATGGCCGATCGCGCTATCCGCGACGCGTTGACGCCGGAGCGTCAAGGGATGGGGAGCACGTTGGTCGCCGCGATTGCCCGCGATCGCGGCGTCTGGATCGGCAACATCGGAGACTCCCGTGCGGTGCTCGTCACGCGCGACGACGTCATCCCGCTCTCCACCGCGCACAGCGTCGTCGGCGAAGCGTTGCGCAAGGGGGAGATCACCGAACTGGAGGCGCTGCGACATCCGGAGCGGCACGTCGTCTCCCGGGCCATCGGCGACGGCGACGCACGGCCGGACATGAAATTCCATTCGCTGAAGGACGCCGCTGCCGGCAGCGGCGCACTGGTGCTCCTCGGCAGCGACGGCCTCTTCAACTTCATCGGCGATACGGAGATCCTCGAGCTGACGGAAGACGCCCGGACCGCCCGTGACGTGGTGGAGCGCGTCGTCCGGCGCGCCGTCGACAACGGCAGTGATGACAACGTCTCCGCTGCGGCGATCTTGCTCGACTCGCCGCCCGGTCGACGGTGGCCGCTCGCAGCGGCGGTCATTGCGGTGGCGCTGGCCGCCGTCGGTGCCGCCGCGTACCTCGAACGCGACGCCGTGGCCCTCCGGCTCGCCCCATCGCTGGCTCGCTTGCGCGACGCCTGGATCTCGCGGCAAGAGCCCGGCAGTAACCCTGCTCGCGTCACCCGCGTGCGCTTGTCCGCGGAGCGCAACCGCCATTTGCGCACCGGCATGACCGGCTCGCTTTGCACGGCGCCGAACGATTGTTTCGGCTCCTGGACCGTCATCGCCGTCGACGGCTCTTCAGTCGTCCTCGAGATTCGCATGAACGACGCCGCAGTGCCGCGGTCGAAATCATGAGACAGCCAATTCTTCCGATCGTGCTCACCGCTGCAGCCGTGCTCCTGCGGCCCGCCACCGTACGCGCCCAGCACGTCGTCACCTCCGGCGGCGACAGCATCGTCCTCTCCGCCGGCTCCGATGCGGGTGTACGTAAAGGAATGACGGGAAAGATCTGCGCGCCGGAGACCGTCGGGGGGCGTATCGTGACCAATTGCTCGGCGCGATTCGTCGTGACGTCAGTGACGGCGGACAAGTCGATCGCGAAGATCACCAAGGGCGAGCGGAAGGTTGATCCCGGCGCGCTGGCGAACTTCGATAAACCGCTGAAGCGCGAAGTCGCCAAAGCCGCTCCGCCGAAGCGCCGCGAGCCGGCACCGAAGGTCGCTGACGGCGCCAGGCTCTTGCGCGAGGCTGATCGCGCCTTCCGCGACGGCGACTATCGCGGCGCGCTCGAGCGCTACGAAAACTTCCTGCGCGCTCATCCCAATCACGAGAGAGCAGATTTCGCCGCGGAGCGCGCCTATGAGGCCCGCGCCAAGGCCGACGCCATCTCCTCTCCACCACCCGCGCCAGAACCGGCCACGGACGGAGCGTCGACCACCGCTCCCGCCGGGACGCCTGCACTCGCTCCCGATGCCGCCCCGCCCGCCGCGCCCCCGGCGGAGGTTCCCGCGGAGTTGCGCCGGGCCGACGAACAGGCGACGGAGGCCGAGCGCCTGTTTGAAGGCGGGAGGCTCGGCGAGGCGCGCGCCTCTGCGCTGGCAGCGCTGCGAAACGACTCGACCCATCTGCGCGCCCGCGGCACGTTGCGCGCCGTGCAGATGAAGATCGTGCAGTCGCGCTTCAACGGCCCCACCGACATCGCAGTGGGCGATGCCGGTTGCTACGTAGCGGACGCCGGCAACAACACGATTCGCGTCATCAAGGCCGATGCGCTGGCGACCGTGGCCGGATCGGCTGGCCAGTACGGTTTCAACGACGGTCCCGCGCCTCGCGCGCGCTTCAACGAGCCGAACGGCGTGGCCGTTGCGCGGGACGGCACCGTGTACGTGTGCGACCGCTACAACGCGACCATTCGCCGAATCACTGCCGAGGGCGCCGTCACCACCATGGCCGGCCGCGCCGGGATGGCCGGCATGGCCAACGGCGCCGCTTCCGCAGCACGCTTCAACGCGCCGCGCCGGATCGCCGTCGCGGCAGATGGGGCGATCTATGTCGCCGACACGGGCAACCATGCGGTGCGCAAGATCGCGCCCGGCGGAACGGTGGAGACGATCGTCGCCTCCGCGGCAAACGATCGAATGGATCCGGTCGGACTGGCCATCGACGCGGAAGGGAACCTCCTCGTCGCCGACGCATGGAGTCACGTCATTCGGAAGATCGACGGCAGCGGCCGGATGTCGATCGCGGCCGGCTTGCCCGGCGTCAACGGCAGCGTCGACGGTCCCGTCGGCTCCGCGCGCTTCAACGCGCCGGAGGGGGTGGCCGTCGACGCAGAGGGCGCCATCTACGTGGCCGATACGGCGAACCACACCATCCGGAAGATAGTGAACGGGGTGGTGTCGACCATGGCCGGTCGCGCCGGGATCGCCGACACCATCGACGGCAGCGGTCCCGTGGCGCGCATGAATCGTCCGTCGGGCATTCGCTGCGATGCGCAAGGGCGGCTCTGGATCGCCGACTCGGGCAACCACGCCGTCCGATTGATGACCGCGGGATTCGTAGAGACCGTGGCCGGGCTGCCCGGCAGCGTCGGGAGCAGCGATGGTACGAACTGAAGGAGAACGGTGATGATCGAGCAGAAGGTGCGATGGCTGGCGCCAGCGCTGTTTCTCGCTGCAGTGGGGGCATTTGCACAGAGCAAGTGCCCGCCGCTCCCGGAGGGGGCGCCGTGCGATCACTACCACTACCACGTCGCGGTCTGGAACATCGAGGCCCGTACGCCCTCCGACGTCGCGGCGACCGCCCGCTTCGTCTCCTTGGCCGCCTGCGAGAAGGCGCGCGGCGAGGCCATGCGCGAGAACACCGCGCTGGTGGAGTTCGTCCGGACGATCGAGGCGTCGATGTCGGCGAATCGTTTCGGCGACTGCCACTGCGACCGGACGGAGGACACGTCGAGCGCCTCGTTCCTCGATGCCCGGGGGCGCACGAATCAGCTTCGCTCGCAGCAGGACGCGGGCTGGTCGTTGCGCGAGCGTCTCCTGTCGCGTGAGCTTCCCGGCATCGCCGATCGACTGAAGAGCGTTTTTGGATCGCCGCCGCGACTCGATCGTTTCTTCCGCGAGACCATTCCTGCGCGCGTTCCTCCCTCGACCGCTGTGCGGCCGCCCGCGGCCCTGCTCGAATCCAGCGTCGGCTCCAACGCGCCGATGCCGGCGATCGCCGAGAACATGTCGCTGGTCGCCCTCCCGCTTCCAACAGCCCCTCCCGCTCCCGAGCCGCAGGTACAGCCCGCCGCCACCCCGCCTGCGCCGCCGCCCTCGGGCGCGGCTGCGCCACCCGTGCCGGTCCCTCAATCCTCCGACTCCCATCGCACGAGGAATCGATGAGAAACCGATCGGCAGTGAGTCTCTGTGTCATCCTCGCATCACTCATCCTTCCGGCACCGGCGGATGCGCAGACTGCCGATCCGCAGGAGGAGTTCGCCACCGCCGCCGACTTCGGCCGGCGCTTCTTCGAGGCCCGGAACTACGCAGCGTCGCTGGCCTGGTTCGAGAAGGCCGAGTCGATCGTCCACGATCAGCCGGCCATCCTCTTCAACACGGCGCTGGTTCTGGTGAAACTGCAGCGCTACGACGAGGCCCAACGCCGGCTGGACCGCTATCTACTGCTCTACCCGCAGGGGCAAGAGATCCAACCGGCCAAGGCGCTGCAGCGCGAGCTGCAGTTCGGGATCGAAGTGCGCCGGCGCGAGCAGCAGGACAACGAATACAAAACGCTGTTCAGCCGCGCTAAGGCCCTCTCGGAGAAAAATCTGCGCCGCGAAGCGCTCGACGTCTTTCATCAGGCGGAGCAGATTTATGCCGACGATCCGGCGCTCTACTACAACCAGGCCGTTCTCAACGAGGAGGAGGGGGACCTCGAAAGCGCGCTTCGCCTTTACAAGCGTTACCTGCAGACCAACCCGGCCAACGCGCCGGCGCTGCAGGCGCGTCTCATCGACCTGGAGCGCGAGATCGGCTATACACGCACGAAGATTCTCTGCCCGTTCTGCGGCGCCATCCTGCCGGCCGGAGCGCGCTGGTGCCACCGCTGCTGGCACGGCCCCTACGATCTCACCTCGGCCGGATGGAACGCGCGCGGCTGCGACGCCCACGTCAGCGCCACCCGCTCCTTCCAAGACGCAAACGGAAAAACGCGCGTGTCCGAAGCAGTCGGTTGCCTCTACCCTGGCGCCGCCCTTCGCGATTTTCTGCAGTACAGCCCATCGCGCCGGGAAGCAGCGCGCCAGGCCAGGTCGAATGAGGGGTGGACCTTCAACAAGGATGCCGCCCTGGAGTCGCGACGCTCCGCGTCGGGCGTAGAGCTCGCCCTCCAACAAGGCGATTACCTTCAGCGCGTCGACAATCTCGCCACGGGCGAGGTCTTCCCCTACCGCGCCCACGTCACCGCCGACGGGATCTGGCTGCTCGACGCGCAGCCCTTCCTCGGCGGCGAGCAGCCGTTCGTCATCAGCCGCACCTTCGACAACGATGGCCGCGTGCAGCGCGAAGAGGTGACATACGACAGCGCCGGCTGCCATCACGCCGTGACCGCGTCGGCCGTGTACACATACGCGGGCGACGCCGTGACCTCGGCCCGCTTCACCGGCGGCTACGACGGTTATCGCGTGGAGGGACTGCCGCAAGTGCGCTGGGAGGCGACCCTGAACCGGACCTTGGATGGGTCGGGGCGCCTCACTCGCGAGGAGCTCGCCGTCACCTCGTTCCAGAAAACCTGGGGCGCCAAACCGCAGGGCGCGGTCAGTGCCGAAGTGCGCCGCTACTACACGGCCCTGAAGGTACGGAAGCCGACGGATATCCGTTCGTTGGGCGACATCTGCGCGGTGAGCGGCGATAGCGTCGTCGACGAGCCCATCGATCTTCGCCCCTTCTTCGTCGTCGCCCCCGCCGTAGCCGTTCGTCTCGGCCGCGGCGATACTCGAGTGGTAGTCGATTACACATACAGTGAGAAGTGAGGGCCAGGGCCATGAATGACGCTTGCACACGGTATCATCGCGACCTACATTCATTTCACAGCTTCGCAATAGTTCCCGATAGGCGGCCACTGCCGCGGGGGTAAGTTATGTCTATGCGCGAGAAGGATTACGTCGGAGATCCGGAATGGGTCGAGCTGTTCGACGGCCCGGAATCGTTGGTGATGATGGTGCGCGCCCGTCTCAATGACGCGGGAATCGCCTCCCGCCTCGATCAACGCATCATCACAAACAAAGGACCGGCGCTCGCCGTGGCGGTGCACCGCCCGCATCTGGCGGAAGCCAACGACATTCTCTGCTCCGTGGTGAACTCGCAACCCTCTTCACGCCTGCTCGTCCCGGCGACGTCGCCGCCGACGACGACGAGCACGTCGACGAGGACGATCGCAACAATGACAGAGACGACGCGGCTTCTTTGCGCGACCGCGCTCCTCGCCGGCAGCATGTATCGCAAGCAACTGCTGGCGTTCCTCGGCCGGCGCAGTCGTGCCATCGCGCCGGAACTGGGAATCGACGTTCCGCTCGTGGCGCAGGTGGCACGCTCGCTCGAGAAACGGCAGTTCCGATTCGAGCTGCTCTATCTCGCGTTGGCGGTGCTGTACGGGTTGACGGTCCTGACGGGACAGCCGCTGCTGGTCCTCGCCGTCCCATGGATCACCGGCGTGGTGGTCTTCGTCAAGATTTACGTCGAGAAGTGGCATCTGCGAGAGTACTTCACCAAGTCGGGGTTCGATCCGGAGCGGGTGCGCAGGCGTTTCGACGATCCGCTCGAGACGGACGACGAAAACGGCCTTCCCGATCCGGCGCAGAATCTGGTCGTCTATCGCAACTTCACGCCGTTCGTCGGAGCGGGTGTGGCGCTGGGCTCATGGACGATTCTGGTCGACGGGACGCGGCGCTGCGATGATCCGACTCGCGGCGCACCCGTTCCGTTCACCAGTCCCGAGGTCTACGAGGTCGTCATGTCGGCCATCAAGCGCCTGCACCTTCCGAACGTCGAAGTGCGCGACTTCGTCTTCGCCGCCGGCCAGGACGTTCGCAACGACCGCGAGATCCTTCCTCATCAATACGGGCGGCCGGCACAGCGGATCAGTCCCGCCCGCGTTGAAAGACTGCGCCAGGACAACAGTGACCCGCAAATGCGCTGGTATCCGTGGATCCGCATTTACGACTGGAACAATGAGCTCGTCCTCTCTCAGTTTCTCCGGTTTCATCGTCAGGGAAAACATCTCTTCATCGAATTGAATCGATACGTCCTGACTCCCCTCGGTGAGCGCGAGCGGCAGATCGATACGCAGCCGCCGAACGGGATCATCAAGGCCATCGTCTATTTCGTGTTGTGCGCGACCTTTGGCTGGATCGCGGCAGCCGTCGGGGTCCTGTCGCTGATCGGCCGCGCCAAACGCGCCCTCGACGAGGCCATCGGATGGACGGAGAGTCAGCGCCGGCGCGCCATCCGGGAAATGCCGCGATTCAATTACGGGGTCGAAACGAGCTTGCGCGAATCGGCCTCCTCCGGCTCGTACGAGCACTATTTCCAGAAGATCGACGCCAACATGTACGCCCGCATCCTGGAGGAGGAGATCCTCAAAACTGTGATCGAGTTTCTCGACGCGCACAACGTCGACACCTCGGAGCTGAAGGAGCGATCGACGAACATCCTGAACAGCGGAATCATCGTGCAAGGCGGCGACGTCAAGGCGGAAGCGATTGCCGTCGGCGAAAAAGCCACCGCCCGCACTGTGCGCAACCTTGCGCACAAGACTCGCGATCTGGCACGCAGGACCTTGGGCGGACCCAAGTCCGCTCCGAAGACGGAGAGTCACACGGCATGAGCAGCAACAAAGGGATCTCCATCAGCGGCGGCGGACTTTATGCGAACGTGGTTGCGGTGAACGGCAACGCGACGAACTACGGCACAGCCACGCTGAACATCAACGAGCTGACCCAGGCCATCGAGGAACTGCGGCGGGCCATCCCGCCGCAGCATGCCGCGGCGGTAGCGCCGGCCATGGCCGGCTTGGAAGCGGCCGCGAAAACGGCGGAGCCGGAGAAAGTCAAAAGCACACTCCAGCGCGTCATTGACACGCTGAAATCTGCCGGTGTCGCCGTGGGCGCGGTTACCGACCTGGTCGGACCGGTGGCAAAAATCGCCGGCATGATCGGTACCTCGATCGCTTCCTTCGGCCTCTAGGCAGCTCGAGCCTCCCATCCGAGGTGGAGGACAGGCAATCCTGCCTGTCCTCGGCCTGCCCGTGAGGCAGATCACAGGCCATGTAAGCGCCCACCCGTAAGCACCCCGTAAGGGGCCAGCTCGTACTCTTCGCGGCGTCGTTTGAAGGAGAAACCCATGGCCGCCATTGGAATGATCGCCGTCGTGATGATGCTCTTCGTGACCGTGACGAAGAACGAGAACAAATAAACACAGCACAGTATCTTTTCGTGCACACCTCGTGTATCTGAGCCCATACCGAGGACACGCGAAAGGGCAGTCCCCTATCTCCTCTCTTCTCATCCCAAACGGTTCTCGTAGCGTAAGTTAGCGCTCCCGTGCCGTGCCGGTCTCCGGCGCGGCACGCTGGCTCCCCGATTGCGGATCTCCTCCGCTCGCATCGGAAAGGAGCCTTCATGAAACGATCGAACCTCCTGCTGTACGCCATCGCGGCGGTCCTCATCGTCCTCATCGTCGTCACCACCGCCCGCGGTAAAACCCCGAGCGAAGTCGAGGGGCAGGAAGTCCAGCAGAAGCCGCTCGCCTCCGGCTTCGTCTCGGCCATCGACTACACCACCGGCATCCTCGAGATCCACGGCGGGCAGATCCGCATCGACGCCTCCGCGGCCGGGATCCGCGGCCCGAACCACGAGCCGTCCTCGCTCTCCACCATCACCCCCGGCGCGCTGGTCCACGCCGTCTTCATCGACGGCACCTATCCGCGGCGCGGGCCGATCCCGGCGACGATCGTCCAGCGCAGCAACTTCTCCAGCTATTTCCTGACCCTCACCGGCGCCATACAGAGCAAGGACCTCACCGCCCGCTCCTTCCAGATCCTCGGCCAGGACGTGGCCGTTACCGACCAGACCCGCTTCGGCGGCAGCATGGCCGCGCTCGACCCGCAGTCGCTCGAAGAGCTCCCCATCGGCGCGAAGGTGACGGTGTTCCTCTCCGCCCAGACCGACCGCCTGGTCGCCGACCGGGTCTACGTCATCGCCCCCACGCCCGACCAGCACGTGGCCTTCCGGGCCATCCTCCTCAAGATCGAGGGCAACACCTGGTTCGTGAAGAGCCCCCAGTTCAGCCAGTTCAAGGTGACGAGCAGCACCAGCATCGAAGGCCAGCCGCGACCCTACCAGCACATCTTCGTCAGCGGACGCATCGACGCGGGCGTGCTGACCGCCGAGGTCATCGAAGAGGCCCCGCAGCCCTGCTCCGGCTTCAATCCCAATCCGACCGTCTCCCAGCAGGCCATCCTCACCGAGCGCGGCGCGGACTTCATCGTCATCGACGACCTGCAGACCACCACCCGCGCCCGCATCACCTCCGAGACCCTCGACAACTTCGAGGCCCAGCCGGGCGACAACGTCGACGTCTTCCTCGAGCGCCGCGGCCATGAGTGGCTGGTCAAGAGCATCCTGAAGATCGACTACGCCCAGCTCATCGTCGTCGGCCAGGTGACCGCCATCGGCGCCAGCTCCTGGACCATCGACGGGCACGACATCGCCGTGAACGCGGAGACGTCCATCAATGGCAACCCCCAGGTCGGCGACCAGGTCACCGCCCTGGTTCTGCGGGACTCGACCGGGAAACTGACCGCCCGAAACATCATCAAGCGTCCCTGATAATACGCACTCCAAAATGCCCCGTTTCCTGACCTTGGCCGCCGTGGTGCTGATCGCCTGCACCGCGGCGGCCGATGACCTCCCCCGCTTCCCCATCGAGAAGATCTCCATCGAGGGGACGAAGTACGCCTCGGCGAGCATCGTCGTGGCCGAGTCGCGGCTGATCGAGGGGAAGGACTACAGCGAGCCGGAGCTGCGCGACGCCGTCGCCCGCATCAACCGCCTGCCCTTCGTCCTCCACACCGACTTCCGCCTGGAGAAGGGCTCCGCGCGCGGGCTGTACACGCTGGTCATCACCATCGAGGAGACCAAGCCGCTCTTCGTCCGCTACCGCTCCCTGAACAGCTTCATCGCCGGGCGCCAGTATCGCGGCGATCCGCGCGAGCCGATCGACGAGGACAAGTTCTACAACGTTCTCTTTCGCGGCCACAACGAATACACCACCGCCGGCGCGCGGATGTTCGTCGGCAAGAGCGGCGTCGCCCACGCCTCCGTCGATTACGGCGACCGGAACCGCTTCGGCCTCGGCTACACCCACTACGACGTCTTCGGCACGCGCGCCTCGGTCTCCGCGCTCGTGCGCTACCACGAGTACTCCTTCGACTTCCCGGAGGGCTTCGGCGCGATCGGCCGGCGCGATCTCTCCTTCACCGACCACCTCGAATACGAGCTGGCCGCGGCCGTGCCTCTGTCGGGCAATCACGCCTTGCGCGCGAGCTGGGCCCGGGCCACCTACCCGATCCCTTCGCAGGCCATCGATCCCGTCACCGGACGGCCGGCCGGAGAGCTGCGGATCATCCGCTTCATCGACGACCGTCCCACCCTCTCATGGATCTACGACAGCACCAATGACCCGACCTTCCCCACGCGCGGCACGCGGGCCGCAGCCGGGGTGAACTTCCAGAAGGCGCGGCGCTATCCCGATTGGCGCAAGGGATGGCTCCAGCAGTACGAAGTCGGCGCCAGGCGCTACTGGGAGCTCACGCCGCGCAACTCCGCCTCCGCCGGCGCCACCGCGGTGACGCGCTACAGCAACGACCTGCGCGAGTACCAGCTCCGCTTCGGCTACGGCGCGGACCTGTGGGGCCGCAATCGCTCGCTGCGCCACGGAGACCTCCGCTTCGAGCTCGACCTCGCGCGCAACTTCCTCGACTACCCCGACGACGTCTCGTACGGCGTCGGCACGGCCGCCTTCGCCTTCCGCAATGCCTGGGGCGTCGTGCGCCTGGAATTCGAGTACACCGGCTGGCGGAGGGGGTACCCCTGATGCTGCGCCGGCTGGCGCTGACGCTGGTCGTGGCGGCAGCCGCCGCGGCCGCGCCTCCGAACAACGTCCCCCGCGTGAGCGTCGCCCCGTCCGGCGAGGTCGACGTGGTGCTCCCGCCGTCCGTGCTCCGTCTGGCCGAGGTGCGGAAGCACCTCGCCAGCGGCCTGACCACGGCGTTCGTCACGGTACTGGACGCGCGCGAGCGCGGTGCGGTGCGCGTCGAGATCCGCTACGAGCCTTGGGATGAGAATTACCTCGTGGCCACCCTGGAAGCGAACGGCCGGCGGCAGAAGACCACGTTGCCCACCTACGAGCGGCTGGTGGAGTGGTGGAGCCGCACCCCGCTGCGCATCGGCCGGAGCACGGCGTCCACGATCCGATTGAAGCTCGACGTGGTCCCCTTCTCCGCCACCGAGGAGGCCGACGCGCAGCGCTGGCTCTCCCGCTCCCTCGGCGGCGCCAGCGCGACGAGCGATCCCAGCCAGCCCGACGCCTCCGCCGGCGCGCTGCTCGACCTCATCATCGGCACGTCCGTGCAGCGCCGGCCGATCCTCTCCTTCCGCTGGACCGTGACCCCGGAGCGAGCGCGATGAGACCGCGGGTCGTCTTCCTGGTCATCATCGCCGTCGCGGCACTGCTCGTCTTCGGCTACGTCCTCCGCCAGCTCTCCTTCATTTCTGTCGGACTCGCGGCAAACCAGGAAGTGCAGGAGCTGCTGCGCCAGAGCGCGGACGACCAGAAGAAGCTCTCCCGCCTCGACCGCGCCGGCACGGCCGCGTACCGGCAGCGCTTCGATCAGATCCAGACCCTGCTCCAGCGCATGCACGTCCTCGCCCTCACCCGCGGCGAGCTGCGGCGCCAGTTCGAGCTCGTCCTCCTCGCCGTCGTCGCCGCGATCGTCCTTTCCGGCGCGGCGGTCTACCTCCTCGAGCAGCGCAGCCGCCTGGCCCTCGACCGCCGACGCACGCAATATCTCGAGCACCTCTCCGCTTGGCAGGAAGCCGCGCGCCGGCACGCGCACGAGATCCGCACGCCCCTCACCGCGGCCCAGCTCGAGATCGACCGGCTGGTGCGGACGATCGAGCGGCGGACGCCGGAGGCCACGGACGAATTGCGCGAGGCCAGGGAGAGCATCTTCGAGGAGCTGGAACAGTTGCGCCGCTTCACCCGCGACTTCGTCTCCTTCGCCCAGATCGGCACGCCGCGCCTGCAGAAGCAGGACGTGGCCAGGCTCGTGAGCGACTTCCGCGACACCTTCGCCGAGCACTACCCGAGCCTGGCCATCGACGTCGACGCGCCGCAGCCCGCGCTCGCGGAGCTCGACCGCGAGCTCGTCCGCCGCGTGCTCGTCAACCTGGCCACCAACAGCGCCCTCGCCGTGGGCGAGAAGGGCGGAATGCTGAGCATCTCCGTGCGCCGGAGCGCCGCGAGCGTCCTCGTCGACGTGCGCGACGACGGCCCCGGCATCCCGCCCGCGATCCGCGGCCGCCTCTTCGAGCCCTACGTCACCACTCGGAGCATCGGCGAGGGCATGGGCCTCGGCCTGGCCATCTCCCGCAAGATCATGCTCGATCACGGTGGCGATCTCGATCTCCTTCCCTCTCCGCGCGGCACCGCGTTCCGCCTCACATTTCCCTCGGCAACGGAGGACGCATGAGCACCGAAGCCCCGTTCGTCCTCGTCGTCGAAGACCACCAGAAGATCCGCGCGAATACGCTCCTGCAGTTGCGCGAGGACGGTCTCGCGGCGCAGGGCGTCGCGTCCGCCGAGGAGGCGCAGGAGCTCCTGCGCGCGGCGGCGGAGCCGCCCGACCTGCTCCTGCTCGACGTCCGCCTCGGCGGCAAGAGCGGCATCGACCTCATTCGCGAGCTCTCCGCGCAAGGGAGCCTGCCGCCGACGATCATCATGACCGGCGAGGCCTCCATCAGCGAGACCGTGGACGCCCTCCGCCTCGGCGTGTACGACTTGATCGAGAAGCCGTTCACCCGCGAGCGCCTCCTGCAGTCGGTGCGCAACTGCCTGGAGAACGCGTCCCTGCGCCGCGAGCTCAGCGCGCTGCAGTCGCACGTCCGCGAGAAGCACACCATCATCGGCCGCTCCACGCAGGTCGAGCAGCTGCGCCAGCGCATCGCCAAAGTCGCCCCGACCACGACGCGCGTCCTCATCCGCGGCGAGAGCGGCACGGGCAAGGAGCTCGTCGCCCAGACCCTGCACCGCCAGAGCGCGCGCCGCGACGGACCGTTCGTCAAGACCAACTGCGCCGCCATCCCCGCGCACCTCATCGAGGACGAGCTCTTCGGCCACGCCCGCGGCTCCTTCACCGACGCCAAGTACGCCAAGCCCGGCCTGTTCGAGGAAGCGCACCGCGGCACGCTCTTCCTCGACGAGATCGGGGACATGGAGCTCCCGCTGCAGGCGCGCCTGTTGCGCGTGCTCGAGGACGGCGCCGTCCGCCGCATCGGCGAGACCCAGGATCGCCAGGTCGACGTGCGCGTCATCGCCGCCACCAACCGCGACCTCGAGCAGATGGTCACCGCCGGCCGCTTCCGCGAGGACCTCTACTTCCGCCTGACCACGGTCCCGATCGACGTCCCGCCCCTCCGCGAGCGCGACGGTGACGTCGCCCTCCTCTTCGCCCACTTCCTCGACGACTTCTGCGCCCGCAACCAGCGCCGGCGCTTCAGCGTCGATCCCGAGGTCTTCCCGCTCTTGGCGCGCTACCGCTGGCCGGGCAACGTCCGCGAGCTGCGCAACGTCTGCGAGCAGCTGGCGATCTTCGGTACCGATCCCATCACCGCCGACCAGCTCCCGACCTCCATCCTCCAGGAGACCCCCGCCCGCGAGACCGGTCTGGTGCGCCTCACCGACGGCGCGGCCACGATCCCCTTACGCGACTTCAAGGAGCAGTGCGAGAAGGAGTACATCGAGACCACCCTCCGGCGCACGAACTGGAACTACACCGAGGCCGCGCGCCTCTTGGACATCCAGCGCACGTATCTGCACCGTAAACTCGCGGCCCTGGGGATCGAGAAGCCGAAGGCGAAGGAGTAGAGTGCGGCCATGCGCGCCGCGATCCTTATCCTCGCCTTCGCCTGCGCCACCGGAACACTGGCCCGCGAAGGCCCGATCGTCCTCGGCGGCGAGCGCATCCGCCTCGGCGACGATCTGAGCGTCCAGTTCACGTCCAGCCAGCTCCGGCGGTCGCAGGCCGTCACGCGCGCGGCGTTCGTGCGCTGGGCGGCCACCGCGCAGGGGCGGCGGATCCTCACCGCGCTCGCGCAGAACAACCACAAGATCGTCGTCATCGAGGACCCGGAGGAGGAGGGCGCCGGACGCGCGCCGCAGCCGGGCATCGCCACCCTCCTCGCCGCGAAGGATCCGGCCCAGGCCAAGGTGTACGAGATCATTCTCAACCCCGCGCCGGTGGCGATCCCGAAGGGAATGACCCCGCTGCCGAACCAGCCCGCGACCGCCGAGGACTTTGTGGCCCTGGCCTGGGCGGCCGAGCTCCTGCACATCCACTTCTACGCGCGCGGCATCCCCCTCCCCCACCACAACCGCCCCGACTTCCAGGA
>JBIOTX010000261.1:0-12192 GCA_044866315.1 Thermoanaerobaculia bacterium
GGGGCGGCACGAGGCACATGCTTGGCGCCCCGCCCGCCCAGGTCCCTCGCTCACGCTCGGGATGACACCTGTTAATGCCGCACGGAACGGTTACGTCCTGAGCCGACGGCGAACGCCGGCGCGAGGACGTAGTCGAACACGTTGCCCTCGGGGTCGTGCGCGGTGAAGCGCAGCTCGACCGCGCCTCGGAGAGTGGTCGGCAAATCGGCGCGGAAGACGGTGCCGCGGCCGACATGGCCGAGGACCTCCCAGTCGCCGTCGTCGACGGAGGTGACGACGATGGACAGCGGTGTCCACTCGGTCGCGCCGGCGGCGCGATAGAACGCGCGGACCGCGTCGCCATCGACGGGGACGCGCTTCGATCCGCGCTGGTCCGTGAGCGGATAGCGGTCGTAGAAGGAGAAGATCGCCGTCAGCGCGTTTCCCGGCGCGATCCGGCCGATCACCGGAACGCCGTTGCTCTCCAGGCGCAGCGCCGAGAGGGTCGGGGTCTCGCCGTCGGACCGGCGCGAGTCGAACTCGCCGGTCAGCGTGGCCGAGCCGGGGATCCCGTCGATGTTCGTCGGCACCGTCGACACGTAGCGGTACTTGCCCTTCGCCAGCTCCAGGTCGCCGAGGCGCGGGCCGGCGTGAACGAGCGCGCCGGACTCGTCGTACAGCTTCTCCTCGGCCGTGAACGTGGTCGCCCACCGCTCGTCGCCGAGCGCGCCGATCCAGAAGCCGCCGTGCAGGAACAGGCCCTGCTCGTCGCCGATCGCCGCCTCCGGGTACAACGGCCCTTCTCCCAGGCGGAAGGTGTAGCCGGGCGGGATGGCGTACGCCGTCGGCGTGGCCGTGAGCCACGGCGTGTTCACGATTCGTCCGTCTTCCACGCGCAGGATCGGCGCCTCGACCACCGGCATCGGCGGGCCGAGCGGCCGTCCGTCCGAGCCATAACGAATGGACACCGCCGAGGCGTGGACGGAGAAGCCGTGCCCCGGCAGATAGTCGCGGGTCAGGAACATCGTGCCGGACCACTTCCCGTCCGGCATCTCGACGGGACGCAGGGCCTGAATGCTCTGGAAGGTCCAGTTCGGGCCGCGCCAGAGGAACATCGGCCCGAGGAAGGCCGAGGCGGTTGTTTCCTCGGGCACGGTGATCTCGACCGGCACTTTGACCCAGTCCGCCGCGCCGATCCTGCGCGTGACGTCGCCGGTGACGCCGCGCAGCGGCTCGTGGTTGGCGGCGTAGGCGACGCGCATCTCCGAGTTCGCGCACTCCTGGCCCGGCAGCATGGTGAAGCGGTCGCTGAACGGCTTGACCCGGTAGACCGGAGTGCGATGCACGTCCGAGCTGAGAGCCACCCACGTGTCCTTCGGCCAGGCGTAGAACTCCTCGTTCAGACACTGCCAGAAGCCGCGCACCCGGTGATCGAGCGATTGTCCGTTCTGATCCGTCGCCTCGAGCTGGATCGTGGCCGTGGCCAAGGCCGGCGAGGCCTCGACCACCGCGAGGCCGTCGATGCGCTGCTTCTCGAAGAGGAGCGAGATGCCCGGCTGGCTGGGATCGATGAAGCCCGCCTGACGGATGAGGATGTCGTACGTTCCGGCGGCGAGGAACACATCCGGCGAGGTGCGCGTGTTCGGAGGGATGAAGGTCTGAGTCAGCCCGGTCTTGTTCACGAAGATGACGTAGTACCCGCCGTTGTCGGCCATGGTCACCTTCGCCTTGGCCGCCTTGACGAAGGCCCAGGGAAGGGAGATCTCCGTCCCCTCTGCGCGCACCTTCACCCGCCCGCTGAGGGCGAGCGATCCCTGCTCGGGCGAGGGCACCACACCATTCTCGACGCGCAGCGTCACGGCGATGGTCTTCGACTCCCCCGCCGCGAGCTCTACTGATGTCGGCTCGGCGGTCATCGTGACGCCGTCGCGGAGTCCGTCGAACGAGAACTGCACCGCCGCCGCGGCCGCGCCGCGGTTCGTCAGGGTCACGTTCCGCGTCGACGCCCACACGCCCTGCGCCGGATCGGACAGGCCGAAGCCGAGGACGGACGGGCTGGCGAGAATCGACGCCGAGATCGCGGCCACGGCATCGACGCGCCCCGCGCCGACGGCCATGACCTCGTCCGCCAGCGCCGACGAGGTCCCGACGATGGCCGCTTTCACCTCGGCCGGCGTCCACTGTGGGTGCACCGCCCGCACGAGCGCCGCCACGCCGGCCACGTGCGGCGTGGCCATCGACGTGCCGTCGTGCGCCACCGTCCCGCCGCCCAGTCGCGCGGAGACGATTCCCACCCCGGGCGCGGACACTTCCGGCTTGATCGCCGCCTCCGCGCCGGACGGTCCTTTCGAGCTGAACGTCGCCACGCCGCCGTCGCGCGTGAGCGCGCCGACGGAGATCGCCGACGGGGCGATGGCCGGGCTGGCGACGGCGTAGAACTGGCCGGCGTTGCCGGTGGCGATGCAGAACACCGTGCCGGCGGCGATGGCCCGCTCGACCGCCTGGGCCAGCGGGTCGTCGGGACTGGGCGCACCGCCGAGGCTCATGTTCACCACGTCGGCGCGATCACTGGTGTTGCCGTCGCCGTTCGGGTCGATGGCCCGGTCCACGGCGGCGAGGATGTCCGAGAGCGTTCCGCCCCCGGCCGCGTTCAGGACCTTGTAGGCCAGGAACGACACCTCGGGGGCCACACCGACGATGCCCGCGCCGTTGCCGCCGACGATGCCGGCGACGTGCGTTCCGTGTCCGGCGTCGTCCATCGGATCGGCATCGTCGTTGACGAAGTCGTAGCCGCCGATGACCCGCGCCGTGGGGCCGAACGCACCGCCGAGGGAGGCGTGGTTGTAGTCGATGCCGGTGTCGATGATGGCGACGACGACGCCCTTGCCGCGCGTGCCGAACCGGGTCCAGGCCTCCGGCGCCCGGATCTGCGGCACGCTCTGGTCGAGCAGGGCCTTGTACGTGGCGTCGGGGTGAACGGCTTTGACGTAGTCGAGGGCGGCGACGGACCGCAGCGCGCGCGAGGGAATCGTGGCGCTGGCGCCGGTGAAGGCGACGGTGAACTTATGGCGGAGGATGCTCTTCGAGTCGTTTGCCGCGACCCGCGCGCCCTCCGGTGCAGACAGCCGCGCCAGATCGCGCTCCAGGCGGTCGAAGACCGTGCTGAAGGACTCGCGCGATCGCATCGCGAGCGGCGGCTCGCGCAGCTCGATGACCACGTCGACGGTCTCGCCGCTCTGCACTTCGTATTCGAGGGTCTGGTTCGAGCGGGTGACGGTCTGGATGGTGAGGCGATCCGCGGCGAGCGGAAGGGCGAACAGCAGCAGCGCGAACAGCCGGGTCAGCGAACTGCGCATGCGAGCGATCTCCTTTGCGGACGTGCAGAAACGGCAACTTCACGGCCATCCCTGACGCCGCCTGCCAGTCACGACAAACGTACTGTCATCAGCGACTTGGCAGGATACGCCACGCGCGCACGACTCAGCCCTGCGTATCCAAAAGGATTCGCAAACTGTATGAAAAAGGGAACGCTACCGGCCGGTGATCCAGACGTCCGGCGAGAACTGCTTCAGCTTCGCCTCCGCCGCCCGCGCGTCCGTCTCGGAATTGAACCTCACCCGCACCCGGTACACCGGGCCCTTGTCCGTCGCCCCACGCTCGACATAGGCGGTCTTGAAGCCGCCGTCGATGAGCCGCGCCGCCAGGGTCTCGGCCGTCTTCTGGTCGCCGGTCGAGAGCAGCTGCGCGTAGGTGGTGACGTGGAGGACCGGCGCAGGCGTAGGCGCCGGCGTCGGTGCCGCGGGCGTCGCCTCGGCGGGAGCCGGCTCCGCGCTCACCGTCGCCTCGGCTCCGGCAGGAGCGGCCGCGCCTTCCTCGATGATCGCCGGTGCGGTCGTCGCCGTCGTATCCGTGGTCGCGTCCTGCACCTCGGCCTGCTCGTCCTCCGCCACTCCCAGCTCGACGATCTTTCCGTCGGACTTTTTCGGCAGAGCGCTGGCCTCGGTGATCACCGGCGTCTCCTTGCGGACCACCAGTCGGTCGTCGGCCTGACCCTTTCCGATCATGAGGCCGAAGGCGAAGGAGGCCGCCAGCGAGAGCAGGAGCAGGACGAAGGCCACGAAGGCCTGGCCCGCGGTGAGCGAGATCTCGTAATGCGATTGGTCGTCGTGGTGCTGTTCGTCCATCCTACCGTCCTCCCATGAACAACATCACCGCGCGGCGGGGCGCGCTGCGGCATTCCAGTTTGTGTGATAGACGATGCCGTTGTCAAAGTAGATCGCCGAGGCCCCGCCGTCGACCTTGGGGTAGATCCAGACCGAGTAGACCCGATTGTTCTGCACGACCTGCTTGATCCAGTCCTCCCGCGGCAGCCCCACCAGCTGCCGCACCTCGTCTTCCTTCATCCCCTTCTTGACCCCGGCGAAGGCGGTCATGGAGACGTAGCGCCGCTGCTCGGCCAGGGCGATCCGCTCCTGCGCGTGCGTGCTCGTCGGGTCGTACTCCAGCGCCGCCCGATACAGATCGATGGCCTTCTCGTAGCGCGAGAGCACGTTCATGTACTCGTCGCCGAGGAGGATCTTCTCCCGGGCCAGGAGCTGCGCCGCGCGCCCGTCCTGCGTCCGCTCGTAGTAGGCGTGGACCTTGTCGACGAACACCGAATACGTCGGCTCGAGCTTCCGGAGGTTCTCCAGCGCCAGCTCGATCTGCTCCTTCCGCCCCATCGTCCCCGTCGGCTTCTTCTGCGCGTCGCGCAGGGTGAGGATCCACTGGTAGTCCGCCATGAGCAGACTCCACTCGCGGTCATTGGGAGCCGGGGTGGGCGTGCTGGGAGTGCAGGCGAGGAGGGTCAGTAGAGTAAGGAGGGCGAGTTTCCGCATCGGTTGGGAGTTATTTTACCGATTGTCATCCCGAGCGTGAGCGAGGGACCTGGGCGGGTGGGGCGCGAGGCACGTGCCTCGTACCTCCCGCCCACCCAGGTCCCTCGCTCGCGCTCGGGATGACACAGTCCGGCTACTACCTCTCCATCCGCACTCCCCCAATCCTCACCCCATCCGGCAATTCCAGCTCCGTCTCCTCCACCACCTCGTACCCGCACGCCCGATACAGCGGCACGCCGGGCAGGGTGGCCATGAGGTCGAAGCGGGTGAATCCGGCGCGGCGGGCGTCCTCCTCGGACGTTTCGAGGATCAGGCGGCCGAGGCCGCGGCGGGCGTGGGCCGGGTGGACGAACATGGCCCGGATGTGGGCCGGCTCGGTGGCGGGGTCGAGCCAGCCCGTGGCCTCGGACTGCGCGTGCGTTCCGGTGAAGAGCTTGCGGCGCGCGCTCCAGCCGCCGCAGGCGATGATGCGGTCGTCCTCGACCACAACAAAGTACGTCCCGTCCTCGATGATCTGGCGGTCGATCCGGGCCACCCATTCGACGGAGCTGGCGGTCTGCTGCTCGTCGTAGAAGCCGGCGCTGAGGGCGTGCATGGACGCGCGCATCAGTTCCTGGATAGCGGGGATGTCGGCGGGCACGGCCCTGCGGATCATCGCTTGACGAGACCGGCCAGCCGCACCACCTCGGCTTCGAGCGGGCCGCCGAACTCCGTCTTCACCTCGTAAATCCACCCGGTCAGCAACTCGTTGAGGACGTTCTGCACGACCGTGCCGTGGTCGCGCGAGCCGGAGGCGTAGAGGTTGTTGAGGAGCTGGTCGAAGTCGACCCGGCCCTCGTTGACGAAATTCATCCCCGACAGGTAGGGCATGGTCTCGGGCGAGACGTGGCGGGTGACGACGCGGTCCATGAAGTCGTAGACGTGGTCGCCGATCTTCTGGAAGACCACGCCGAAGATGTTCTGGAAGACGTCGTTGTAGCGCTCGACCAGCGCCTCCATCTCGTACTCGCTCTCGACGACCGCGCGCTTCTCGTCGACGGCCTCCTGCTGGGCGTCCTGCACCAGGTTCACCGCCAGGAGGCCCCAGATCGTGCGCAGGGTCTGGAAGTTGGACAGGTAGCTGCGTTCGCAGAGCTGCTCCGCGGTCTGCGGCTCGTCGGAGAGCAGGGCCAGGACGTGGTTCTCGTCGTCGGTGAGCTCGAGCTGGAACGCACGCGCGTCGGCGCCGGGCACCTGCATGAGCATCCGCTCGAGACGGCCCACGCCTCGGGTGATGAGCGAGAAGAACTCGATGCGCCGCACGCCGTCGAGGATCAGCCGCTCGGTCGACAGCGGCAGGGCGATGACGCCGTCGGGCAGGTGGGAGGTGAAGTCGATCGTGTACGCGCCGCTGCGGTAGGCCATGGCGTTGAGCACGATCGCGCTCGACTGTCGCTCCAGCGCCCGTGGGAGGTCCTCCGGCTTGAGATAGCCCAGCTCGACCAGCACCGCGCCGATGCGCCGGGCAATGACCAGCCGCTCCATGGCGTTGTTGTACTGCTGGATGTTCAGCTCCCCCATCCGCAGGAGTGTCTCCCCCAGACCGACGTCGGGATCGGTGCTGGAGGCGGAGACGATCCGGCCCTCGTAAAAGTAGATGACGTCGCTGCGGCCGACGGCGTCCAGGGAGAGGATCGCCGTCTCGCTGCTGCGCACGATCGAGCGGATCAGGTCGGGGACGGTGGTCTCGGCCAGGGTTCCCTGGATGGAGAGATCGTCGGACATCGGAGGGTATTGTCCCCTACTTCGTGGCGCCGGCCTCGACCTGGTAACCGCGGTTCCGCCAGGAGTCGAACCCGCCCTGGAGTGCGGACACGTTGGTGATGCCGACCCGCTGCAGGATGAGCGCCGCACCGGCGCTCGATTCTTCGGCGGGTCACGTACAGTACGTGACGATCGGCTTGTCCTTGGGGATGTTCGGCGCCTCCACCTCCACGCGCGCCATGGGGATGTGCAGCGAGCCCGGGATGTGGCTCTGCATGAAGGACACTTCGTCGCGCACGTCGATCAGGGTCACCCCGCCGCTGCTCTGCAGCTCGCGGAGGCGATCGACGGTGATGCGCGGCACGCCGTCATTGGGATTGGTGGCGGTCTGCCCCGGGGGAGGCGGGGTGGTGGTGCCCGTGGTGGCGAACGCGCCCGGCGCCGGGGTGGGCGTGGCCTGCGTCGTCGTCCAGCCGGAGCCCTCGGTCGACGCCGGCGCCGGTGCCGCCGGCTCGACGGTGCGCGTCAGCGCCCAGACCACGAGCCCGGCCACGAGAATCCCACCGATGGCCATGATGGCCATCGTGGCGCGGGAGGAGGAGGTTTGTTCCTGGTGAGGTCGTTTTGCCATGCGGCCGTGAATCCTACTGCACTGCCGCCACGGCGTCGATGAGCCGCCGCACTTCCTCCTCGGTCGTGTAGCAGCCGCAGCCGGCGCGCACGAAGGCGTCCACCGCGTAGCGCTCGCACACCGTGGCCGCGTAGAAGTCGCCGCTGCTGACGAAGAGCGCCTCCCGCGCGAGAGCGCGGGCAACGTCGTCCGCGCTCAGGCCGTCGACGGTGAAGGAGACCGTCGGCGTGCGCGGCCGGCCGGGCGGGGGACCGTAGACGCGTACGCGAGTCATGGACGAGAGCGCGTCCCAGAGCATGCGCGTGAGGCGCGCGCCTTCGGCGTGGAAGGACGCGATGCCGCCGATCGACTCGAGGAACGCCACCGTCGCCGCGATGCCGGCGATCCCCTCGTGGTTCTGCGTGCCGGTCTCGACGCGCTCCGGTGCGCGGTCCGGCGCGGGCGCGAGCTTCGGGAACGGAAGCGTGTCCAAGAGCTCGTACCGTCCCCAGAGCACCCCGGCGTGCGGCCCATAGAACTTGTAGGACGAGCAAGCCAGGAAGTCGCAGCCGATCGCCCCGACGTCGATCGGCTCGTGCGGCGCGAGATGCACGGCGTCGACGAAGAACAGCGCGCCCGCATCCTTCGCGATCCGCGCCACGCGCGGCAGGTCGTTGATCGTTCCGGTGAGATTGCTCGCTCCACCGACGGCGATCAGCTTCGTCCGCTCGGTCACCAGCGAGGCCAGGTGCTCGTAGTCGAGCTGCCCCGTCTCGCAGATCAGCCGCGCCGTCCGCACGCGGATCCCGCGGTCGTACTCGAGCGCCCGCCACGGCGCGACGTTGGCGTGGTGATCGAGCTCGGTGACGATGACCTCGTCCTCCTCGGACCACGCCCGCCCCAGCGTCCGGGCGAGGTGGAACGTCAGGGTGGTCATGTTCGCCCCGAAGGCGATCTCCTCCGCCCGCCCGCCCAGCATCCGCCCCATCGCCGCGCGCGCGTTCTCGATGATCGCGTCGGTCTCCTCGCTCGTGGGGTAGACCCAGTGCGTGTTGGCGTTGTGGCGGAACAGGTACTCCGTCATCGCCTCGGCCACCGCACGGGGGACCTGCGTCCCGCCGGGGGCATCGAAGTACGCGACGGGCTTGCCGTTGTGCATGCGCTCCAGCGCGGGGAAGTGGGCACGGATTGCGTTGATATCCATCGGCGACTATTCTCCGCCACCACATGATCGAACACTCCCTCCGCGATGTCCGCGTCGAGAAGCGCCAAGCGCTCGAGGCGGCCGGCATCCAGGTTCATCCCGACCGTTTCGAGCGGACGCACACGCTGCGCGAGACGATGAGCCTGACGCCGGGGACGAAGGTTCGCACCGCCGGCCGCGTGGGGCAGCTCCGCAAGTTCGGCAAGCTCACCTTCGCCACGCTGGAGGACTTCGACGGCCACATCCAGATCGCCCTCATCCGCGATCAGCTCGACCCCGACCCGGAAATCTCGCGGAAGAAATACGAGCTGTTCTCCAAGTACGTCGACCGCTGGGACTTCATCGGCGTCGAAGGCGAGATGTACCACACCGACAAGGGCGAGCTGACCATCCGCGTGCACGAGTGGCTGATGCTCGGCAAGACCCTCCAGCCGCCCCCGAACAAGTACCAGGGCGTCAAGGACATCGAGACGAACTGGCGCAAGCGCTATCTCGACCTGGTGTCGAACGAGGAGACCCGTGCGCGCTTCCGGGTGCGCACAAAGTCCACCAGCGCCCTGCGCGAGTACCTGAACAAGCACGGCTTCGTCGAGGTCGAGACGCCGATCCTCAATACCCAGCAGTCCGGCGCGCTGGCGCGGCCGTTCTTCTCCAAACACAACGCCCTGGACATGGAGGTCGTCCTGCGCATCGCGCCGGAGACGTACCTCAAGCGCCTCGTCGTCGGCGGCTACGACCGGGTCTACGAGTTCGCGCGCTGCTTCCGCAACGAAGGCCTCGCGGCGTCGCACCTCCAGGAATTCACCATGCTGGAGTACTACGCCGCCTACTGGAACTACGAAGACAACATGACCTTCACCGAGGACATGCTGCGCTTCGTGATCCAGGAGGCGGTGGGGACGCTGCAGATCGAGCGCGGCGGCCACACCATCGACTTCGCCCAGCCCTGGCCGCGGAAACGTCTGCGCGACGTGATCCTGGAGAGCTCCGGCATCGACATCGACGCGCACAAGACCGCGGAGTCGCTGCGCGCGGCGATCTTTGCGAAGAACGTCGAGCTCGACAACCCCGGCGCCGGCCGCGGGAGCCTCATCGATCAGCTCTACAAGCGCACCGCCCGTCCGAAGCTGATCCAGCCCACGTTCATCGTCGGCCATCCGGTCGACCTCTCCCCGCTCGCGCGGCGCAACGACCAGAACCCCGACGCCGTCGACCGCTTCCAGCTCGTCGTCGACACCTGGGAAGTGATCAACGCCTACTCCGAGCTCGTCGACCCGCTCGACCAGCGCCGCCGCTTCGAGGAGCAGGCCGAGCTGCGCACCAAGGGCGACGAGGAGGCCATGCCCGCCGACGAGGACTACCTCACGGCCATGGAGTTCGGCATGCCGCCGATCTCCGGCTGGGGCATGGGCATCGACCGCTTCGTGGCCCTGCTCACGGATGCGCCGAACCTCCGCGACGTGGTGTGGTTCCCGCTGATGAAGCCCGCGACCGACGAACAAGCCGAAGAGGAATCCGAGGCGTGAGCGAGCTCCCCAACACACTGACATCGTTCCGCCAGGAGCTCTCCGCCGCCACCACCCCCGAGGAGGTGCAGGAGCTTCGCACGAAGTACCTCGGCAAGAAGTCGTACGTGAAGACGGCGCTCAAGTCGCTCGGCTCCATGCCTGCCGAGGAGCGGCCGAAGTTCGCCAAAGAAGTGAACGACGCGCAGCAAACCATCGAGCGCGAGCTCGATGAGGCCGCGCAGCGCATCGCCGAGGCCGCGGTCGCGAGGCAGATCGAGAAGGAGTGGCAGGACCTCACCCTCCCCGGCATCGCCCAGGAGCGCGGCGCGAGGCATCCGCTGACGGAGGTCGCCAACCAGGCCATGGCGGTGATGCGCCGGCTTGGCTTTTCCCTCGCCGAAGGCCCGGAGATCGAGACCCCGTACTACAACTTCGACGCCCTCAACATCCCCGAGAACCATCCCGCCCGGGACATGCAGGACACGTTCTGGCTCCCGAACAACATGCTCCTGCGCTCGCACACCACCACCGTGCAGGCGCGGGTGCTGGAGAAACATCCGCCGCTGCCGATCAAGGTCGTCGCCGCCGGCCGGGTCTATCGCAACGAGGCCGTCGACGCCACGCACCTGGCGATGTTCCACCAGTTCGAGGGGATCTGGGTCGAGGAGGGGCTGACCTTCGGCGATCTCAAAGGCACGCTGCTGGAGATCGCCAAGTCGATCTACGGCGAGGGCCACGCCTTCCGCTTCAAGCCGAAGTACTACCCCTACACCGAGCCCTCGGTCGGCATGGACATGCAGTGCACCGTGTGCATGGGCAAGACCGAGGACTGCCCCACCTGCCGCGGCGCCGGTTGGATCACCATCCTCGGCTCGGGGATGATCCATCCCAAGGTCTTCATCGAGTTCGGCTACGACCACACGAAGCTGAGCGGCATCGCCTTCGGCATCGGCACCAGCCGCATCGCCGCCCAGAACGCCGGCATGACGGCGATGAAGCCGATGTACGAGCAGGACCTGCGCGTCCACCGCACCATCAAGCGAGGCGGCCTGTGAAGTTCCTGCTCGAGCACCTGCGCACCTATACCGACCTGCCCGAGCGCCCGCACGAGGTGCGCGAGCTGCTCGACGACGTCGGCATCGAGGTGAAGACCGCCGAGACCACCTCCCTCGGCACGGTCTTCAACGTCGAGCTCCTCGCCAACCGCGGCGATCACTACTGCTACGAAGGCGTCGCCCGCGAGGCCAGCGGCCGCACCGGCGCTGCGTTGCGCTATCCGCCGGTCAAACGTCTCGATGCCCAGCCGGCGACGCCGGACCGCATCCGCATCGAGACCCCGTTCTGCCTCGTCTACACGCTGACGGAGCTGACTTCCGGCGGGCTGAAGCCCGCCGCTCCACTGCCTAGCGAGGTACTGGTTCCTCTCACTGCGAACGACATCCACTCCATCAGCGCCTCGGTCGACGCCTCGAACCTGACCAACCTCGACCTCGGCCAGCCCACGCACGCCTTCGATGCCGACACGATCGATGGCCCGATCACCATCCGTCTCTCCCGCAAGGGCGAGAAGGCGTGGATGCTCTTCACCCCCGAGGCCGTGGAGATCCCGGAAGGGACCATGGTCATCGCCGACGACTCGAAGATCCTCGGCATCGCCGGCGTGATCGGCTGCGTGGAGTCCGGCGTGACCGACAAGACCACGCGCATCGTCCTCGAGTCCGCGTGCTTCGATCCCGTGGCCGTGCGCATCGCCAGCCGCCAGCTCAACCAGGCCACCGACGCCGCGGCGCGCTTCATGCGCGGCGCCGATCCCACCCTGCCGATCGTGGGCGCGGGACGCGTCGCCTGGCTGCTCGAGAAGTATTGCGGCTATAGCGTCGGCAACGCCTGGACCGCCGGCGCGTGGCAGAACCCGATGCGCACGATCGAAGTGGACGTGAAGCGCACGCAGCACTTCATCAGCTACGAGATGCCGCTGGCGGAGATGGCGAATCGGCTCACGCACTACGGCTTCGCCGTCAGCCCCGATGATGAAACGTTGGAGGTCATCGTCCCGCCCCACCGCCTCTGGGACGTGCACTTCGAGGCCGACATCGCCGAGGAGCTGCTCAAGTCCCTCGGCTACAACAACACCAAGATCACCCTCCCCCGCGTGGACATGGGCGCGCTGCCGTCGCACGAGGAGAACGTCATCGCCCGGACCAGCGAGGTGCTGATCGCCGAGGGCTTTTACGAGATCTTCACCGACAGCTTCTACGGCCGGCGCATGCG
>JBIOTX010000262.1:0-28886 GCA_044866315.1 Thermoanaerobaculia bacterium
TCATCCGGAAAGCCCCGGAGCTCGAGGTCGTAGACGCCCGCCGGGAGGTCGTCGAGCGCGAGCGCGGCCCAGGTCGGCCGGTCGGGGTAGCAGGGCGTGGTCACGCAGACGATGCGGTCGTGCAGGACCAGGCCCCGGCCGACGGGAGTGCCTCCTCCGGCGGGAGTGAGGCTCACCGACACGACCCGGCCGTCGACGGCGTCGAAGTCGTAGACCCGGAGCAGCCGCCGCGACGTCGCGTCGACGGGGACGTTCAGGATGCGCAGAACGTTGGACGTGTCCGCCGCCCGCACGACGGGCAGCTCGGTCCCGGCGTCGCGCGTGCTGCGCGAGAGGTCGCGGGCGTGCGAGGCGAACGACAGCCAGGGCATGAATCCGCGCGGGACGTAGAAGAGCAGGCCGCCGTCGCGCCCCAGCGTCGGCAAGGCCACGCGCGCGCCGTTGGGCACCGCGACGGGGAGCGAGGGCATCGGCACGGCCGCCCTGCTGGTCACGACGTTCTCGGTCGTCCAGTGCGAGCCGTGGGCGCCGGGGCCGGAGAAGACGGACGGGAAGATCACCCGCTCGTATTCGGCGCCGAGGTCCGCGAAGGGCTCGGGATAGAGAAACGCGTCCGGCGCGGTGCTGGTCTGGCCGCTGTAGTTCGACACCGCGACGTCGACGCGGCCCGGGGCGTGCGCCGGGGCCACGACGAGCAGCCGATTCGCGCCGACGAGTCCCTTGATGGTCCCGGGCACGCCGCCGAAGGTCACCCGAAGCTCCGGACAGGGCGCTGTCGGACAAGTGCCGAAGTCGGGAACGACGACCGCGACCTCGGTGCCGTCGGCGCCGAACGCCGGATAGACGCGGAACGGCGCTCTCTCCACGGTGATCGTGCGCCGTGCCGCCTCGGCGCGGCCGATGACGATCCTCACCTCGTACGTGCCGGCCGGCAGGCGGCCGAGGGTGGCGCGCTTCCCCCAGTCCTCCGGCGTCGTCAGGCAGACGAAGGAGTCGATGATCACGTCGATCTTGTTCCCTTCCATCATCACGAAGGGCGCCTGGAGGAAGCAGCCGTTCGGACAGTCGCCGCCGACGTGCAGCTCGACCTCGTCCTGCGAGGTCGGCCGCTCGGGCTCGACGATGACGAAGTCGACGGGGCAGGCAGGCAGCACCGGGAGCTCGCCGGTGGGCGCGACGAGAGCGAGGGCGAGCAGCAATGCGTTCATGTCAGCAGATCGTCCAGGGAGAGCACCGGGTTGAAGCGCACGATCAGCGCGGCCCAGGCCCGGAAGTAATCATCGCGCGGCACGCGGTACATGGCCGTCCCCTCGGCGATGTAGACCCAGCCGCCATGCTCGAAGATCTGGATGCGCCAGCCCTCGTCCTCGTCGACGAAGGGCTCGTCGATGGAGCCGAAGGGCACGTCGCCGGCGACGAAGTGGCGAAGGTCGCGGTCGGCGTGCTCCCACGCCGGGAACCAGGCCAGGCGGCCGCGGCTCTCGCTGACGAGCTCGATCCGGCGGTCGTCGGTGAGGACGACGCTGAAGTCGGAGACCGGAAGGAACGGATCGAGATCCACTAGTCGTCGGTGTTCTCGATCCGGTAGTTCGGCGCTTCCTTGGTGATGGTCACGTCGTGGGCGTGCGACTCGCGCAGGCCGGCGGCGGTGATGCGGACGAACTGGGCCTTGGTGCGGAGCTCGTCGATGTCCTTCGAGCCGGTGAGGCCCATGCCCGAGCGGAGACCGCCGACGAGCTGAGGGACCATCGCCGAGATCGAGCCCTTGTACGGCACCTTGCCCTCGATGCCCTCGGGGACGAGCTTGCCCACGTCCTGGGTCTCTTCCTGGAAGTAGCGGTCCTTCGAGCCCTGCTGCATGGCCCCGATCGAGCCCATGCCGCGGTAGGCCTTGTAGGTGCGGCCCTGGTAGAGGATGGTCTCGCCGGGCGCCTCGTCGGTGCCGGCGAAGAGCGAGCCGATCATCACGGAGTTCGCCCCGGCCGCAAGGGCCTTGGTGACGTCGCCGGAGAACTTGATCCCGCCGTCGCTGATGACCGGGATGTCGAACTTCTCCGCGGCGCGGACGGTCTCGAGGATGGCCGTGATCTGCGGGACGCCGGCGCCGGCAATCACGCGCGTCGTGCAGATCGAGCCCGGCCCGATGCCGGCCTTGATCGCGTCGACACCGAGCTCGCAGAGCTCGTATGCGCCTTCATACGTAGCCACGTTGCCGGCGATGAGCGGCGTGTCCGGGAAGAGCTTCTTGAACTGCCGGACCGTGTCCAGCACGCCGACCGAGTGCGCGTGCGAGGAGTCGAGGACGATCACGTCCACCTTGGCGTCGATCAGCGCGCGGGCTCGGTCGATGCCGTCCTTCCCCGCTCCGATCGCAGCGGCGCAGCGCAGGCGGCCGAGGGGATCTTTCGCTGCCTGGGGATACCGGCGGGCCTTCTGGATGTCCTTGACGGTGATGAGGCCCTTGAGGTCGCCGTTCTGATCGACGACCAGGAGCTTCTCGATGCGGTGCTGGTGGAGGACCTCGCGAGCCTGCTCGAGCGTGGTGCCGACCGGCGTGGTGACGAGGTTGTCCTTGGTCATCCGCTCGGAGATCGGCAGGTCGAAGCGGGTCTCGAAGCGGAGGTCGCGGTTGGTGAGGATGCCGTCCAGCTTCCCGTTGGCGTCGGTCACCGGCACGCCGGAGATCTTGTATTTCTCCATGACCTGCAGGGCCTCGGCGATGGACTGCCAGGGCCGCATGGTCACCGGGTCGACGATCATGCCGGCCTCGGAGCGCTTCACCTTGTCCACTTCCTCGGCCTGGCGGTCGATGGGCATGTTCTTGTGGATCACCCCCAGGCCGCCGTGCTGGGCCATGGCGATGGCCAGGCGGGCCTCGGTGACCGTGTCCATGGCCGCGGACACGATGGGGATGTTCAGGCGGATGTCGCGGGTCAGGCGCGTGGAGACATCGACGTAGTTCGGATGCATCTCCGACCGCGCCGGCTTGAGGAGGACGTCATCGAACGTCAGCGCGAGCGGGATCTCCTCGACGAAGCGCTCCGAGGGCAGCGGGTCCGTCCGTTCGACCCCACGGAGCTCCACCCGACCCAGGATCGGCGCCTCTTTGAGTACACGTTCGTCGCTCATCGCGTCCTCCGAAGTGGAGTATAGAACCTCCGGTCATGCACCGGAATTGCACGCCACATTCTCGGAAAGAGAGTTGCGCAGGGCGTGTTGATGCGGTTCACGATCGAAGAGAGACAGCTCACGGACAACGACGGCCGTCCCGTGTCCGGAGCCGATGCCGTTTCCTTCCACAGCTTCGACGCCGAGTCCGTCGACGACGCCGTCCGCCTGTACATCAAGGCCGACGCCGCCGAGGTCATCGGCAACGTGCTCAAGTTCCCCGGCTTCCAGGCCGTGGCCACGGTGCGGAAGGCCACGGGGGTGTACACGCTGCAGTTCACGCCGTCCAGCCAGCGGGACATAAGAAGGTAGCCAGTGGCCAGTGGCCAGCAACATCACTGGCTACCGGCTACTGGCTACTGGCTACTGGCTACCCACTTTTGATGATCTCCTTCAGCATCTCATCCTGTAGCCGGTAAACCGCGTACACCCCCACCCGGTACTGGTTGAACAGGAATGAGAACGCGTAGACCTTGCCGCTCTGCGCGTGCACGTAGCCCGAGAGGCCGATCACGCCGGCGATGTAGCCGGTCTTGGCGTAGACCTGCCGGGCGAAGGGCGGCTTGCTGAGGCGGTTGCCGAACTTGGAGTCGGGGTCGCCCGTGTAGGGAAGCGAGCTGACGAACTCCTCGCGCCACGGGCTCTTCCACATGTACCGGAGGACGCTGATGAAGGCGTTCGCCGAGGCGCGGTTGTTGCGGGACATGCCCGACCCGTCGGCGGGATGGAACTCGCCCGCCGGAACGCCCACCTTTCCGGTCACCCACTCGCGAACCTGGGCGTTGCCGGCGGCCCACGAGCCTTCCTTCTTCCCCTCGGCGCCGAGGATCTTGAGGACCTGCTCGGCGTAGTGGTTCTGGCTCTTCTTGTTGATGACGTAGACCAGGATGCTCAGGGGCGTGGTGTGCTTCGAGATCAGCCGCCAGTCGGGGCGGGGGTCGTGCGGCGTGAGCACGACCTGTCCCCCGATGCGGATCCCGCTGCGCTGGAAGGTCTCATTGGTCACCGCGGCGAAGTAATGCACCGGGTTCTCGACGGTGACGAAGACCTCGGTCGCGCCGGAGCGCGCCGGCACGCCGCCGCGGACGATCACCGAGTTCGAGCCGCGCAGCCGGGTGATGAACGGCAGCCCGCGTCCGGTGCGGCAGCTGTTCTGGACGCTCAGGTAGCTCGTCGGCGGCTCGAGCTGGACCACACACGGCTGACCGGAGCGGCTCGGCAGCACGCGCACTTCCACGCACCCCTCCTGCAGTGAGAACGCGGAGATCGGGGCCTCGTACCAGTTCACCAGCTGATCGACCGGCCAAGTGGGGTGGATGTACTCGGTATCGAAGTAGCCGTGCTCGAAAATGAGGTTGCCGCTGACGTTCTTGATGCCGGCGCGCTTGAGATCGGAGGCCCAGTCCTGGATCACGGCCGTGGCCACGCCGTCATGAAAGCGCCCGCCGATGGTCGGGTCGCCGCGGCCGACGACCTTCACGTCCCCGTTGAGGGTGCCGCTGGCGTCGACCTCCCCGCGCGCGTGGACGGTGGTGGTGATCTGGAAGTTCGGGCGGAGGAGATCGATCGCCGCCGCGGTGGTGAAGAGCTTCATGTTCGAGGCCGGGGCGAGCGGCGCGTGCGGGTTGCGCTCGGCGACCACGCGGCCGGTCTCCAGCTCGACGATCTGGATGCTGGTGTTCGCGCTGCGGGCCACCGAGCCGTTGACCAGGGACGCCAGGCGCTCCTCGAACGTCGCCCCGACGGCGGTGTCCAGCGGCGGCGCGGCCTTCTTCGCCGGCGCCTTGCGGGTCGTCTTCTTCCGAGGAGTGGTTCTTTTCTTTTTCTTGCTCTGGGCGTCGAGGTCCGAAGGGTGGAAGACGGTGAGGAGGAGAATCGAGAGAATCGCGACGAGGCGCGCGGGTCGAAGCGTCATCGAGCCGAAGGATACCTTTCTGGCCGGGCGGACCCTGCAAAGATGGTGCTACGGGTGATCAGAGCACGAGCCGCACGCGCTCCTGCAGCGACTGCGGGAGCCGTGCCTTGACCGCGTCGCGGATCTCGGTCCGGGAGTAGCGGCGCGAGAAGTGGGAGAGGACGAGGAGCTGGTTCTCGAAGCGGCTCGCGTATTCGGCGATGTCGTCCAGGTGGATGTGCCGGTACTTCGCCGCCCGCTCCTGGTGCCCCTCCTTGACGAACGAGCACTCCACGATCAGCACCTCGGTTTTGAACAGCTCCGGGGTGCTCTCGAAGATCCCCCGGTCCGTGTCGCCGGTGTAGAAGAGCAGCGGGCTGCGGTACTCCTCGTCCACCTGCACCCCGTCGCGCCGCAGCCAGCCGACGTCCTCGCGCCCGGCAAACTCCTCGCGCAGATGATGCCGCACCTCGATGAACTCGTATGCTCGCGCGGCCACGCGATGCGGCGCGTCGTGCGCCCGGGCCACGTGCGAGCGGCCGAAGCGCACTTCGTCCCCGGCGGCGAGCCCACGGATCTCGACGTCGAAGTCCCTGTCGGCCAGCCTCCGCTGAATCGAGAACAGCGCGCGGACGTCGTCCGCCACCTCCGCCGGCACGTACAACGTCCCCCCGCGCAGCCCCTGCAGCCGCCGCTGCCCCGCCCAGAAGGCCATCCCCGCCGCGTGGTCGAGATGGGCGTGGGTGATGAACACATGCGCCATCGGCACGAGCAGATCCGGACAGCGGCCGATGTCCAGGGCCACCCCGAGGTCGCGGATGCGGAAGAAGGTCTCATGACCGGCGCGCGAGCGGCCTTCGAGGGTGAAGTGCTCGGTGTGGAGGGTGAAGAGGTCTTTGTCCATCACGATCTTGTAGGGCGAGCGTCCCGCGGAGCAGGCGAGACGCCTGCACTACACCAGCAGCAATACCTCCCGCAGGTCCGTCACCGTCGCATCCGGCACGATCTCCAGCCCGTGATCGACCGGCGGCGCGACGGCGGTGCCGCGCACCTTGGGCACGAAGTACACGCCGCGCATGCCGCAGCGCTGCGCGCCGTGGACGTCGACGTAGAGGTTGTCGCCGACGAAGGCCATCTCGTCATAGCGCACGCCGAGGCCGCGGCGGAGCTCCTCGAAGATCGACGTCTGGGGCTTGCACTGGCCGTGCTCGTTGGAGAAGACCATGACGTCGATCGACGGCGCGAGGCCGAGCTGGTCGAGGATGCGCCGCAGGGCGTAGCCGGGCGTACGGCCGGTGTTGCTGATGAGGCCAACGCCGAAGCCCCGGGACTTCAGTGCGCCGAGGGTCTCCGGCGCGCCGTCGACGAGCGAGGGCAGGATCTCCACGGCCGCGTGCGCGTACGCGTGCTCGAGCGCCGCGAGGGTCGGTTCGTCGAACGTACCGGTCTCGAGCCCGAGCTCCTCCAGGAAGTGCTCGATCTGCCGGCGGCAGGGGATGTCGCGGTCGGCGGACCAGTACAGCTCCTGGCAGCGGTGCCAGATGGTGCGGTAGGCGCTCTCGATGCGGTCCGCGGCCGCGCCGAAGCCGCGCGCGGTGAGGATCTCCTCGATCCGCGTCAGGCGCAGCCGCTCCTGGCGGCGCAGCGTGTCCGGCGTGTCGGTGATCAGCGTTTCCCAGAGGTCGAAGGCGATGGCTTTGAGCATGGGCGGGCTAATTCAACTTCACCCGCCCGGCAAACCCTTCCTCGTACCCGTGGAAATACTCCAGGGCCGGCTCGGGATGCTGCCAGCAGTAGTAGCCGCCGCCGCTGTCGAAGTCGACCAGCCAGAGGCCCTTGACCTCCACGCCGAGGTCCATGATCGACTGGGCCCAGTCGGCGACGATGGCCTGGTAGGCCTGCGGGTCCGACTCCGGCAGCTCGTCGACCTGCTCCACCGCGACGGCCGTCAACCGCTGGACCTCGGGGAGCAGGGCGCAGGCGTCTTCGTAGGTGAAGGTTTTCTTCGGCATCGACGCTGCAGAGTCTATCGCGGGGGTGACAGTGGCACGCTCAAAGTTTCTTGTGCTAAAACGCCCCTTGCATTCGCTCTGGGAACGAGGAGGAATACCGATGTCGGTAGAGGAACGGGTCAAATCCATCATCGTCGAGCAGCTCGGCGTCGACGCCGAGGAGGTCACTCCTGATGCGTCGTTCGTGGAGGACCTCGGCGCCGATTCGCTCGACACGGTCGAGCTGATCATGGCTTTCGAGGAGGAGTTCGGCGTGGAGATCTCCGACGATGAGGCGGAGAAGATCCGGAAGGTCCGCGACGCGGTCGAGTACATCGACAAGCGCGCCAAAGCTCAGTAAGCCGTTTCGCTTGCGCGCCCGGCGTGAGCGCTTCGATCGGGGCGGGCTCCGGCCCGCCTTACGTTTCATGAGGATTCGTTGAACAAACGTCGTGTCGTCGTCACCGGCATCGGAATGATCTCCCCCCTGGGGGTGGGCAACAAGGTCACCTGGGAGGGGCTGATCGAGGGCCGCTCGGGCGTCGGTCGCATCACCAAGTTCGACGCCACGGCCTTCCCCTGCCAGATCGCCGGCGAGGTCCGCGGCTTCAACCCCGAGGACTGGATCGAGAAGAAAGAGATCAAGAAGTCCGACACCTTCATCCACTACGCCCTGGCCGCGGCGCAGATGGCGGTGGAGGACGCGGGCTTCGACCCCAAGCAGGAAGACCCGGACCGCGTCGGCGTGATCATCGGCTCCGGCATCGGCGGACTGCCGCTGATCGAGGAGATGCACAAGAAGATGCTCGAGCGCGGCCCCTCGCGCATCTCCCCCTTCTTCATCCCCGGCCTGATCGTGAACCTGGCCTCGGGCCACATCTCCATCCGCTACGGCTGCCAGGGACCGTCCTCGGCCCCGGCCACGGCCTGCGCCACGGGCGCGCACGCCATCGGCGACGCGATGAAGATCATCCGCCACGACGAGGCGGACGTGATGTTCGCCGGCGGCAGCGAGGCCGTGATCACCGCGCTGGCGGTCGGCGGCTTCTCGGCCATGCGCGCCCTCTCCACGCGCAACGACGAGCCCCAGCGCGCCTCCCGTCCCTGGGACGCGGAGCGCGACGGCTTCGTCATGGGCGAAGGCGCGGGCATCCTCATCCTCGAGGAGCTCGAGCACGCCCGGGCTCGCGGGGCCAGGATCTACTGCGAGATCACCGGCTACGGCATGACCAGTGACGCTTTCCACATCACCTCGCCCTCCGAGGATGGGCACGGCATGGCCCGGGTCATGGTGCGCGCGCTCAAGGACGCCGGACTGCAGCCGGCCGACATCGCCTACATCAACGCCCACGGCACGTCCACGCCCGTCGGCGACAAGACCGAGACCGTGGCCATCAAGAAGGTCTTCGGCGACGACGCGTACAAGGTCGCCGTCAGCTCGACCAAGTCGATGACCGGCCATCTCCTCGGCGCTGCGGGCGGCCTGGAGTCGGCGGTGGCGGCGATGGTGGTCGAGACCGGCATCCTCCCCCCGACCATCAACTACGAGAATCCCGACCCCGAGTGCGACCTCGACTATGTGCCGAACAAGGCCCGCAAGGTCGAGGGCATCCGGCACGTCATGTCGAACTCCTTCGGCTTCGGCGGCACGAACGCCACGCTGATCTTCTCGAAGCTGTAAACGTACGGCCTTCTCTTTGCATGGTAAAGTGCTTGCCATGCAATACGACGTCGCCGTCATCGGGGCCGGCCTTGCCGGTCTCCAGTGCGCCCGCCTCCTCGCCCAGCGCGGGCTGAGAGTGGCCATCCTCGACCGCAAGGCCTCCGTCGCCTCGCCCGTGCACACGACGGGCATCTTCGTCCGCAAGACCTGGGAAGACTTTCCCCTGCCGGACGAGCAGCTCGGCCCGCCGATCCGCGACGTGGTGCTCTACTCCCCCTCCGGCCGCTCGCTGGCGCTCACGGCCCAGCGCGACGAGTTCCGGGTCGGACGCATGAGCTGGCTGAACCTGTGGCTGCTCGAGCAGTGCGTGCGCGCGGGCGCGACGTGGATGCCGGGCGTGCGGTTCGACGGCGCCCCGCCGGTGAAGGCGCGCTTCCTCATCGGCGCAGACGGCGCCCGCTCCACCGTCGCCCGACACCTCGGCCTGGATGCGAATCGCGAAATGCTGGTCGGGATCGAGGAGGTCGTGCCGCCGGTCTCGCGCGAGCGCGTGCTGCACTGCTTCCTCGACCCGCGCCTCGCGCCCGGCTACATCGCCTGGGTGGCCAACGACGGCGAGGAGGCCCACGTCGGCGTGGCCGGCTATCGCCGCGGCTGGGATCCGGCGAAGGCGCTCGAGGCCTTCCGGGAGCGCCTGCCGTTCCGTGTGGGCCGTCCCATCGAGCGGCGCGGTGGGCTGATTCCGGTCGGCGGCATCCTCCGCAACATCGCCTCTCCGCGCGGACTCCTCGTCGGCGACGCCGCGGGCGCCGTCTCGCCGCTCACCGCGGGCGGTCTCGACGGCGCGCTGCGCCTCTCCGCGTTCGCCGCCGACGTCGTCGCCGCGTACCTCCAGAGCGGCGACGCGTCCGTGCTCCGCCAGTACACCGGCGACCGCTTCCGGGCCCGCTTCATGGCCCGGCGCTGGATGCGCCGGGCCATACGCGCGCTGTCGCTCCCGCCGCTCATGGAGCTGGCGTTCACGACCCTGCGCGCGCCGGCCTTGCGCGCCGTCGCCGAGCACGTGTTCTTCGCCCGCGGATCGTTCCCCGACGTGTCGTTCGCCGGGGAACGCCTCACTTCGCCGCCGCGCGCTTGAGCGGGACCTCCAGCAGCGGGCCGGGAACGACGAGCGTCGCCGTCGCCGACTGGTAGCGGTCCGCGGTCAGGGTGAGCGAGTACTGCCCCGGGTGGAGGGTCACCCGCATCCGCCCGTCCGGGCCGCGGTTGATCGAGGCCCGGTGCACGAGCTGGCCGGCCCCGTCGCGGATGGCAAAGTACGCGTCGAGCGGCTGCTGCGTCTCCGCGTCGATGGCCCGGAACTCGGCGATCTCACCGCGGCCGAGAGGTATCTCGACCGCCGCGTCGGCGCCGTTGATGACCGTCTCGCGGTTCTCGGGCGTGAAGCCGTCCTTCTGGGCGTTGATGGTGTACCGGCCGTCGGCGACGAAATCGATGGCGAACAGGCCGGCCGAGTCGCTGACCTCGTGGCCGGCGATGCGCGGGTGCTCGCCCGCGGTCATCATCATGACCGCCGCGCCGGTCACCGGCTGTCCCGTCGCCGCGTCGACCACCCGCCCGCGCACCGTCGCCCCGCGGAGCTGGATGTCGTACTGCATGTCACCGCGCACGCTGACCGTCCCCCCGTCCGCCTCCGCCGCGTTGCCGAAGCGCTGCACGCCGACCCGGTACTCGCCCGGCTCCTCGAGCCGCAACGAATAGGTGCCGTCGCGCAGGATCGGCGAGAACACTGCCCTCCCGGCCGTCGGCTGGGTGAGACGGAAGACGACCGCGTTGGCTCGATCCGCGCCGCCGATCACCCGCCCGCTGACGCTGTAGCCGGACGAGAAGTCGATCTCCACGAACGGGCCGACGCCACCCTGCACCTTCACCGGCTTCGAGCGGGCGCTCGTGCGCGTGGGCCGCGACTTCACCGCATCCACGGTGACCTCTCCCTCGGGGACGCCGGTCAGCGTGAACGCGCCGGAAGCGTCCGGAGTGGCCCGGCTGCGCGATCCGCGCGAGAACGTGTACACCTCGACGAAAGGCATCTCCTCCGCCGGTACGCCGATGACGCGGCCCTGGAGCGTGGCCCCGCGGTCGAGCGTCAGGGTCACGTTCGACATCGTCGCCGGATTGGCCTCCACCGTCGCCTCGACGTAGCCTTCCTTGCGCGCGGAGATGGTGTAGACCTTGTCGTCCAGACCGGTCAGACGGAACGAGCCCTCGCTGTCCGTGCTCTGCATGGGCATGCCCATGGCCGCGCGTGCGGAGACGTCGGCGTTCGCGACCGGACGGCCCATGGCGTCGACCACGCGGCCCTGCAGCTCCCGGCCGCGCGAGAGCTCGGCGTCGGCGCGGGTCTCCTTGCCTGCAGTGACCGACACGTTGACGGTCGTGGTCTTGTAGCCCTCCTTGCGGAACTCCACGTTCTGCGTGCCGGCGGCGACGCCGTCCAGCGTGTACTCGCCCTCCGCGTCGGTGCGCTCCACCTTGCTCCGCCGCGGCCCGCGGTCCTCGCTCGAGGCGAGATGGACCGACGCGCCCGAAACCGGGCGTCCGCCGGCGGTGACGCGGCCGACGACCTTGCCGCCGCGATCGAGCGTCACGCTCACGCTGGCGCTCTTCCCCTCCGCCACTTCCACGTCCGAGGTCGTGCCGTTGACGTAGCCGGGCGCGGAGACGTGCAGGTCGAACGTGCCCGGCTGGACGTTCTCCAGGACGAAGCGGCCGTCATCGGCGGTGAACGAGCGCGGCGCACCCGGTTGCGCGCGGCCGGGCGTCACCAGCCAGGCGGAGAACTCGCGGATGGGGCGGTTGCCGTCGCGGTCGACGACGCGTCCTTCCACCTTGCCCGGCCGCGGGAGCTGGATCGTCACGCCGGACGCCGGCGCGGTAACCTCCACCGGCGCGCTCTGCAGCGAGACCGGGCCGCGGGCCTGGGCGATCAGCGAGAGCTTGCCCGCCGCAACGTTGCTGAACGCGAACGCGCCGCCTTTCACCTCCGCCGTCGCCGGCGGCTCGCCCGTCGTGACGACGACGAGGTTCTCGAGATCCGCCGGCTGGCCATCGGACCAGACCACTCGCCCCTCGATGGCCGAGCCTCGCTCGAGCGTGATCGTCAGCGGCGAGGAGCGGCGATCGATCTGCTGGCCGGGCATCCGCCGCATGACCGTGTTCGTGCCGCCGGCGGTGAGGTCGTATTTCCCCTCGGACACCGGAACGATCAGCCGCCCTTCGGCGCTGCTCATGCACTCCCCGCGCGGAGCTGCGGCGCAGCGCACCGGCGCGTAGGAGAAGCGAATCTCCGGGTCGACCATGCGCATGAGCCGGACCGGCTCGTTCGCCACCGGCACGTGATCCCGGTCGACGAGACGGATCTCGAGCGGGAAGCCGCGCGCCAGCACGATCCGCACGCCGCTCTTCAACTCGCCCGCGTCGGCGCGCAGCGGTCCCTGCGTGGCCGTCGCGTACTCGGCCTTCGAGGCCTCGACGAGGAAGGCGCGGTCCATCGGCCGGAAGCGAAGCAGGAACGAGCCGTCCGGCGCGGAGGCGGTGCGTCCCCCGAACGTGCCGAGCAGGGTGAGCATGGCCGCGGCGACCGGACGCTTGTCCTCGTCCACGACCACTCCGGTCAGCCGCGCATACGGCGTGGCGGCGATGGTGCGGCTGATGCGCTCTCCCTCGCCCACCCGCCATTCCGGCGGATTGTCGAAGAAGCTCGGATGGGAGACGGTGATCCGCTGCACCCCCGGCTGCAAACCATCGATGGCGAAGTTCCCCTTGGCGTCGGTGATGGCGCTGAGAGTCAGCGCCGCGTCCCCTTCGACGCGGGTGGTCACGCGCATGCCTCCCACGGGCGAGTCATCCTTCGTGCTCCGCGCGACGCCGGTGATCGAGCCGCCGGGGCGCAGGACGATGGCGTTCTTCGGCCCGCCGAGGATCAGGGCGCCGACGCGATTGCCCTCGCGGGCGTAGAGGAACTTCGTCCCGTCGGGAAGATGGGCGATGGTGAACGAGCCGTCTTCGGCGGACTTCGCCAGCGGCCAGCCGCTGGCGCGAACGACCGCGCCGGCGACGGGACGGCCGGCCGCATCGACGACCGTGCCGCGGGCGGACTTGCCGGAGTCCAGGGCGACGTCCAGCGACGGCGTTTCCGCCGGGCGCCACGACTTGTCGACCAAGGCGTAATCGGGATGAAGGACCATCAGCCGCTCCGCCCAGGCCGCGGGATCGGGCGCGTGGAACTCTCCGTTCGCGTCCGTGCGGGCGTAGTGGGCGCGGCCGAGGACGACCGTGGCGTTCGGGACGGGCTTGCCGCCGGCGGTGACGCGGCCGCGCTTCATCGGTGCGGCGGCGAGCGCGAACGTGCCGGCGGCCTCGCCGTCGGCCGCTTCTTCGTACGTGTAGCGATAGCCCGGCGCGCTGACGATCAGCACCACCACCGGCTGGCGGTTGGTCTCGATCCGGAACGCGCCGCGCTCGTCGGCCTCGGCGGTGGCGATTGCGACCGGGTCGGGCTTGTCGGAGAGCAGCCGCGCGTACCACTGCTCGGTCGTCTCCAGCGCGAGCGCGCGGACCTGCGCCCCGCGGATGGGCTTGCCGGCCTCATCGACCACATAGCCGGTGATCGCGGCCGAGAGCGGGAGGGAGAAGAGAACTACGAGGACTGCCGTGACTGTCCTGCGCATGCAGGTCAGACGTTACACCGGGTCCGTGGTTACGGCCAAAAATGGAGCGTATCTGTCTCTACTGCGTCGTCATCCACTCCGCGAACTGCGGGTGCCCGTACTTTGCGGCCACCTCGGCAGGGGTCATCCCGTCCGCCGCCTTCGCGTTCCGGTCCGCCCCGTGCGCGAGGAGCAGCCTGGCCATCTCCACGTCCCCCCGGCTGGCGGCGCCGTGAAGAGCGGTGTAGTCCATCTGCTGCTTCGCGTTCGGGTCGGCGCCGCGCTCGAGGAGGAGGCGCATGGTCTCGCGGTCGCACACCGCCGCCGCGGCGTGCACGGGCGCGACGCGCTGCGCGTTCTCGGCGGCGGCGTTGACGTCCGCCCCCTGCTCGATGAGCCAGCGCGCGAGCTCGGGATGTTTGAAGAAGATCGCCAGCCCCGCGGCCGGGAAGCCGTCCGCGCTGCGCGAGTGCAGCAGGGCCGGGTCGCGCGCGAGCATGCTCTTCACGCGCTCGGCGTCCCCCAGGGCCACGGCCTCGGCGAACGAGACCGGCGCACCGCGGTCGACGAGGAGCCGGGCCACGTCCGCTTTCCCGTGGTAGATCGCCAGGAGGATGGGGGTGATGTTGTTCTCGCTTTGCGAGAGCAGCGATGGATCGCTGTCGAGAAGTGCGGCGACGCGCCCCGCGTCGCCCGCCTTGATGGCATCGGTGAATTCGCTCATGCGCCCAATGTTAGGTCGGGCCGCGCCGCGGGCGGTTCTTCATTCTTGCGAATCCGGCCCGGCGTGACTCCGAACGTGCGCTTGAAGAGCGTGGTGAACGAGCCGACGCTCTCGAAGCCGCAGGCGAAGGCCACGTCCGCGACCGAGCGTCCGCCGGCTCGCAGCGCCGCACGCGCGCGCTCGAGGCGCAGCCGGGTGAGGTAGCGATGGGGCGTGACGCCGTGGTACGCGGAAAAGAGGCGGTGGAAGTGAAACGGCGACAGGCACGCCTCCCGCGCCGCCTCGGCGATGCTGACGTCGCGCTCCAGGTTCGCGTGCAGATACGAGGTGGCGACGCCGACGCGCCGCGCCAGCTCCTCCCGCGTCGAGGCGCGCAGCGCGGGCAGCTGCGACACGCGCGCGTCGAGATCGCACTGCGCGCGCACGAGCTCGAGTGCGGTGTCGTGGAAGGACTCCTCGAGATCCTCGCCGCGCGCCATTCGTTCGTGGGCACGGCGGATCTCCGCGACCAGCGGCGCGTCGAAGTGCAGGCGCTCGACGATCGACAGCGAGGGCCGTGCGTCGGGATCGTCGAGCAGCGCCGCGCTGGAAGTCGTCGAGGCGCGCCAGGCGTCCTCCACGAACCCGCGGGCGAAGAAGAAACAGAACGTCTCTACCGGCCGGAGAGCGTCGACGGTGATCGTGTACTCCTCACCGTCATTCAGCAGGAGCACCGCGCCGGGCACGAGCTCGAAGCGTCCCTGGGCGGTTTCCCAGCTCGCCTCCCCCTCGATGACGGCCTTTACCGAGAGCGGACCGGCGAAATTGCTCTCGTAGTGGCGCGTGCCCCGGGCGGTCAGAACCGCGTTCGCCGAGCCGAACTGCGAGGCCCTCGGATTGATGAGCACGCGAGTCATGGATGCTCCTGATTCTACGTCCGTTAGCGTTTCGCCGGTTTGGGCACGTACGTCGCTACTCTGATGGGCATGAAGCGCTGCGAGCAATGCGGGCACTCCCGTGCGGCTCACCTCGACGGGCGCTGCGCCCTCTGCGGCTGCACGCCCCAGAAGCGAGAGTACGTGCAGGAAGCGTTCTCCTTCCGGACGGCGATACTCACGCGGGTGACGAACAACACACGAAAACGGTAGGCTCAGCCTCAGGATGATTCGGGCACGGTTCTTCGTTGCCACAAGTCATGGACATGAAGGTCATGAGAACGCCGAAGCTCGTCTCCGTCTCTGAACGCAACCTTCAAAGCGCCGCCATCCGGCTCCTGCCGAAGCACAACAAGCTGGTCTCGCCGGAGGTCGAATACCTCCGCCGCGTGCTCGGCGACAAGGCCACGCAGGCGCAGATCGACGAGAAGGTCCTGCTCGTCCGACAGCTCCCCTGGCGCGAGATCGTCGGGGAGGTGTGATGCGCGCGCGGGCATGGGCCCCGCAGCAGCGCGCACGGTGAGCTTCGACGTCGCCGTCATCGGCGCGGGCGCCGCGGGTCTCGCGGCCGCGCGCATGCTTTCCGGCGCCGGACGGCGGGTGTGCCTCATCGAGGCGCGCGGCCGCGTCGGCGGACGCATTCACACGCTGCACGTTCCCGACCTCCCTCTCCCCATCGAGCTCGGCGCGGAGTTCATCCACGGCGAGAGCGAGACCACCTTCCGCATCGTCGATGCCTCCGCGCTCGTGGTCTGTCAGCTTCCCGACGATCACTGGTGGTCGAGTGACGGGAAGCGCGAGCGCATCGCCGACTTCTGGGAGCGCATCGACCGCGTGCGGGCGAAGATCGGGAAGCTCCGCCGCGACGTGTCCTTCGCCGAGTTCCTCCGCGGGCAGAAGGGCCTCGACGCCCGGACGCGCGAGCTGGCGCGCATGTTCGTCGAGGGCTACCACGCCGCGCACGCGGACCGCATCAGCACCCTCGTGCTGCGCTCCGCCGACGAGGAGCAGGAAGGGACGAGCAAGCAGTTCCGCATCACCAACGGCCAGGACGCGCTGATCGAGTGGCTGCGCGCCGGCATCGATCCGGAGCGGAGCGAGCTGCGTCTGGCGACCGTGGTCACGGGCGTGGAGTGGTCGCCGGGCGCGGTGACCATCGAGACCGAGGCCGGAGCGCGTATTCGCGCGAAGGCGCTTGTGATCACCATCCCCATCGGCGTCTGGAAGGGCGGCGCGATCCGCTTCGATCCGCCGCTGCGCGAGAAGGAGCGCGCGGTCGCGCAGATCGAGTCCGGGCACGTGGTCAAGATCGCCTTCATCTTCCGCGAGCGCTGGTGGGACGACATCAACTTCCTCCACACCTCCGACCGGTTCATGCCCACGTGGTGGACGTCCGCGCCGGTGCGCTCGCCGATCCTCACCGGATGGGCCGGCGGACACGCGGCCGACGCGTTGCTCGCCGAAGGCACGGAGGCGATGATCGACCGCACGCTCGACCGGATGGCTGCGGCGTTCGACGTCCCCCGGCGGAAGATCGACGCCCTCCTCGTCGCCGCGCACACGCACGACTGGCAGGCCGATCCCTTCAGCCGCGGCGCGTACTCCTACGCCGCCGTCGGCGGCAGCGACGCCCACGCTGTCCTCGCCCGGCCGGTGCGGAAGACCCTCTACTTCGCCGGCGAGGCCACCAGCGGCGACCAGACCGGAACCGTGGCCGGTGCGATCGAGAGCGGCTTCCGGGCAGCCCGACAGGTCCTTCGCGATGGCTTGCGTCGTATGACGTAACAGCATATTGTTATTGGACGCGGAGGTAGTCAATGAAAGCTCGTGCCCTCGGTCTCCTCCTGCTGTTCGTCGCCCCGGCCGCCCTGGCCCGGGTCATCTCCTACGCGCCCTACACCAACCGGGCGGCCATCCCGGCGCATCAGCTCCGCACCACGCGCTACTTCGCGCTCGTGGAGGGAAGCCCCGAGGATCTGAGCGACGGGATCGTGTACGACCAGGCCGAAGTGGTGCTGTATGACGCCAGGGGACTGGAGGAGCCGCGGGTCGTCTTCTCCACCGGCAGCGAGTACAAGACCATCACCTTCGCCGCGCTCTACCAGAATGACCTCGCCGCCGGGCCGCTCGAGCCGCCGCCGGTGCTGCTCATCGGAACATTCGCGGTGGACGAGCATGGCGTTCCGCGCATGCCGGTCACGCTCCTGAGCAGCGACGGCGGGAAGACCTGGAAACGGCTGGCGGCGCTGGACGGCCAAGGGTCCGTTCCCATGCCGACCGGCGACTTCGGCGGTCCCTGGGCGCGGGGCATGCTCGCGACGGTCCGGATCGGCAACCCGGCCTTCCCGTTTGTCGTCGCCTATCAGCGCGCCGCGTTCGCGATCGGCGCCGACGGCACGGTGAAGACGTTGACCGAGCTGCCGGTCTCGGTCCTGCCGCACGCCATCCTCGGCCAGGATGCCTCCGGGCAGCGCTTCCTCATCCGCGAGACGCCGACGAGCCTGATGATGTACGACCTGGCCACCGGCCAGCGATCGCTCGTCGGAACCACGCCGAACAGCTGGTCGATGGCCGGCTGGATCGCGCCGGACGGCGGCGTGTACGTGATCGACTTCAGCGCCGGCCGCTTCCTCGACTACTACCGCAACGGCATGAGGCAGTTCCGCGAGCCGGCGTTCCTGGCCGTGCCGACGCACGACTTCTCCGGCGCCTGGATCCTCACGCGGGGACCCGGCGCGCCGACGATCCTCAAACATCACTCCTTCGCCACCGGCATGAAGACGCAGTGGACGGACGTCTCCGCGCCGGAGGTCGAGGCCCTGATCCCCGGGCGCTCCGGGCAGACCGTGCTCGTGCAGGTGCACCGGGAGCGGCCGCAGTCGGAGCGGCCGTTCATCGATCCCGCACTGGCCGTCTGGCGCGTGGGCCAGCCGGCGCCGCGCTTCTACGATGAGCTCTTCCTCAACGAAGGCTTCACCAAGACCTTCGTGCACGTCGACCCCGACCGCATCGCCGAGGGGGAGGCGTTCGTCTTCGACTCCGGCCTGACCTCGCCCGGCAGCGACCTGCCGGTGTCCCCGCCGATCGAAGGCGGGGGCGGCGACGTGACCCAGGAGTGGGGCGTGGTGCGCGGGTCGCTCAGGCAGCGCCTGGTCCTGCCGGGCGTGGCCCGGCTCCGCGGCGCATTCGACTCCTACTGGTTGACCGACGTCATCGTCTACAACCCGCTCGAGGAGCCGCAGGACGTCGTCGTCCAGTACACGCCCATCGCCGGGCCGGGCGAGGTCCAGCAGGCCATCCTGCAGCAGCAGCGGCTGACCCTCGCCGCGCGTGAGATCCGCCTCCTGCCCGACGTGCTCCACACCCTCTTCGGCTTCGAGACCGCGGGCGGCGCGCTGTACTTCGATCCCGCGGTGAGCATCAACGTCACCGGCCGCACCTACAGCCGCCGCGCCGACGGCGGCACGTTCGGCTTCGGCATGCTGGCCATCGACTTCTTCAACGCCGCCGGCCCGCGCTTCCCGCTGAGCTTCTCCGGCGCGTTCCCGGGACAGCACTACCGCACCAACGTCCTCCTCACCGACACCTCCGGCCGCGGCACGGAGGCCAAGCTGCAGGCGCACGGCGTCTCCGGGACCATCGGATCCTCGGACGTCGGATTCGGCGCGGTGCCCAACGGCGTCAACCAGGCCAACGGCATCGGCGGCGCGCTCGGCCTCCTCCCGCACGAGTCGGGCGGACTGGTGGTCCGGCCCTCGCGCGGAACCGCCATTCCGACCGTCGTGGCGATCGACAACCGCACGAACGATCCGACCTACTTCCCGCCCGACCTTCCGAACGCGGCGGTGCGCACCATTCCCGTGATCGGCCACGTCGACGGCGCGAACAACTCCCGCTTCCGCAGCGATCTCTATCTGCTCAACCTGTCCGAGCACACCCGCACGGTGACGCTCGAGGCCACGCCGTGGGACGCCTCCACCGCACCCGAGATGGTGCAGTTCACGCTCCTGCCGTCCGAGGCGCGGGTGATCGCCGACGTGCTGCCGAAGCTCTTCGGGATGGAGGGGCTGGCGCGGCTGCGCTACTGGTCGCAAGGCATCGCCAACGAGACGGAAGGGGTCCGCGCGACCTCGCGCACGTACACGCTCAACGAGGACGGCAGCACCTACGGATGCCTCATCCCGCCGCTGAACAACTTCCAGAGCGCGAGCTCCGGCGAGGCCCTGGAGATTCTCGGCATCGTCGGCGGCAACGCCTTCCGCACGAATGTCGGCCTGATCGACCTCCTCCCGCGCAACAACGGCACGAAGACCGACGTGCGGGTGACGATCCTCGACCACTCCGGCAAGACCGTGGACACGTTCGTCGTGACCGTGACCAGCGCTACGGGGATGCAGATCAACGACATCTTCGGCGCGCGCGGCGTGACCGCGCCGTCGGCGGGACTGGTCCACATCGAGGTGCTGAGCGGTCCGGGCCTCATCGGCGCGTACGCGACGCTCACGGACAACATCACCAACGACTCGACGTTCCTCGGGGCACAGCTCGCGGCACAACGGTAATTACACCAATTTCTCGATCTCCCCCGCCGGCACGGGGTAGCTGAAGTAGAACCCCTGCACCTCGCGGCAGCCGTTCTCGCGCAGGAACTCGAGCTGTTCGACGCGCTCGACGCCTTCGGCGATGACGCGGATGCCCAGGCCGTTGGCGAGCTGGATGACCGACGTCACGATGGCCGTGTCCTCGACGCCGTCGGGGAGATCGTCGACGAAGCTCTTGTCGATCTTCAGGGCGTCGATGGGGAAGCGCTTGAGGTACGACAGCGAGGAGTGGCCGGTGCCGAAGTCGTCGATGGCGATGCTGATGCCGAGCTTTCGCAGCTGCGCGAGCGTGGTCATGGTCAGGGTGACGTTCTCCATGGCCACGCTCTCGGTGATCTCCAGCTCCAGGCAGCGCGGGTCGAGTCCGGAGTCGGCCAGCGCCGACTCGACCGTGGCCACGAGGGCCTCGTCCCGGAACTGGCGCGCGGAGATGTTCACCGCCACGCGGAAGTCGGACAGGCCGCGCTCGTGGAAGCGGCGGGCCTCGCGGCACGCGCCGCGCAGCACCCACTCCCCGATCTCCAGGATCATCCCCCGCTCCTCGGCCAGGCCGATGAAGTCCGCCGGCACGACCAGCCCGCGCTCGGGATGGTTCCAGCGCAGCAGCGCCTCCATGCCCACGATGCGCATGGTCTCGAGATCGATCTGGGGCTGGTAGTACAGCTCGAACTCGCCGGTCTCCATGGCCTGATGCAGGCCGTTCTCGATGGTCATGCGCTCCTGCGTGGACCGGCTCAGCTCGCGCGTGGCCATCTGGTACGTGTTCCGCCCCTCGGATTTGGCCCGGTACATGGCCGTGTCGGCGTTGCGCAGCAGCGTCTCCGCATCCTCGGCGTCGTCTGGATAGAGGGTGATGCCGATGCTGGTGGTGACGTAGAGCCGGTGCCCATTGACCTGCAGCGGCTCGGCGACGGTGCGCAGCACGTTCTGTGCGACGATGGCCGCGTCGTGGCGGCGCGAGAGCTCCTGCAGCACGATGGTGAACTCGTCGCCGCCGACGCGCGCGACCGTGTCGCCCTCGCGCACCGCGGCCTTGAGGCGCCTGGCAACCTGGCGCAGGAGCGCGTCGCCGACCGAGTGCCCGAGGGAGTCGTTGACGACCTTGAAGTGATCGAGATCGAGGAAGAGCACGGCCACGCGCGTGTGCCGCCGCTGCGCGAGGGCCAGGGCGAGCGAGAGATGCTCCTGGAAGAGCCGGCGGTTGGCCAGGCCGGTCAGCGCGTCGTGGTAGGCCTGATACTCGATCTGCTGCTCGGCGGACTTGCGCTCGGTGATGTCGCGGATCAGACCGATGACACCGACGACCTTGCCCGCCGCGTCACAGTGCGGGCGATAGACCGTGGAGACCCATCCCTCGCGGCCGGTCTCGGGGATCTGAAAGTGGATGTCCGGCGAGGAGACGGTCTCGCCGGCGAGCGCGCGCGCGTGCAGCTCGTCGACATGCTGCTCGCGGAGGAACGGGAAGATCTCCATCGCCGATTTGCCGAGGACCTGTTCCTCGGTCAGGCCGGTCATCTCTTCCATGAACCGGTTCCAGAGCCGGTAGCGCAGCTCGCCGTCGTAGACCACGATTCCCTCGCCGGCGTTGTCGAGGATCTCCGTGGCGAAGCGGTTGGTCTCGCGCAACGCGCGCTCCGCGCGCACCGCCGTCAGATAGCGGCCGATGAGGTAGATCGCCATCAGGACCAGGGCGATCGACAACAGGACATGGACCGATCCCATGCAGCGCCGCAAGTGTGTGCATCCGGGGGTGGGCAGGCAAGGGGAATCTTTGTGACAACATGCTGCCCGCGCGTATGAGTTACTGCAGCGTTGCTCCCGGACATCCCTTTCACGGCCCGTATCACGACCGGGAATACGGCTTCCCCGTGCGCGACGACGACCGCCTCTTCGAGCGGCTGGTGCTGGAGATCAACCAGGCCGGCCTGTCGTGGCTGACCATCCTGCGCAAGCGCGAGGCCTTCTACGAGGCCTTCGACGGCTTCGCCATCGACCGCGTCGCGCGCTACGACGCGAAGAAACGCGCCCGGCTCATGGGGAACGAGGGCATCATCCGCAACCGTCTGAAGATCGACGCGGCCGTGGAGAACGCGAAGCGCATCCGCGCGCTGCGCAAATCACACGGCTCCTTCGCCCAGTGGCTGGACGCGCATCACCCGCGCGAGAAGAGCGACTGGGTGAAGCTCTTCAAGAAGACCTTCGTCTTCACCGGCGGCGAGATCACCGGGGAGTTTCTGCTCTCCACCGGTTATCTCGCCGGCGCGCACGACGAATGGTGTCCTGTCTACCGGCGCGTCACTGCTGCGCGTCCGCCGTGGATGACGGCTCCTCGGCGGTCGGATTGACGACCGTGCCGCTGGCGCCGGCGCCGTCCGCGTTGTTTTTCACCGAAAGAGTCGTCGCCCCGACGGCAGTCGTCTGCGCCCCCTGTTTCTGAGTCTGCGCTCCGGCGGACGTATCGTCGCCGGTGCCGCCGCGCTCGCCGCCGATCGCCTTCTGCTCTTTCTCGGTGGCCTTCTGCATCATGGCCAGCTGGCTCTGGAACTCGCTCATCCAGAGCTGCGTCTCCTCCTCGACCAGACTGCTGCATTCAGCGACGAACCGGCGAAGGCGCTCCAGGAGCGCGAACAGCTTCTCCGGGGTCTTGTTCGGGTCGAGGTCGTACTGGGCACAGGCGATCACCCAGTCGATCTGGAACTGATGCAGCTTCGAGTCGAGCTTCAGATGCGTGCCGATGAAGCGCATCCAGGAGGTGGAGAAGCCGGCGTACTTGTCGATGAGGATCGCGGCACCGGCCAGGGCCAGCAGAATATAGCCCCAGTTGTTCAGGCTGATCCCGCTCCTCAGGAAATTGTTGGCGATCTTGTCCCCGAGGGCGGACTGCAGGATGGGACAGAGACCGCCGAGGACGCTGAGGAGGATGGCTGCGCCGCGCAGCGTCCGCGAGGTCACGGACGGCCCCACCTTCTTGGCCACGTACCAGCCGGCCGTCTCCTCGACCTTCTTCTGCACGGCGTCGCAGATCACGTTGACCTGCTCGCGCGCCTGCTGCGGATCCCAAGTAATGGACGACTTCGTCTTCGGAACGATATTCAGCGCCATGGGGGCTCCCTCTCTGTTATTGGAAGGTACTCAGGATAACAGATTGAGGGAGTGGCGGCGCTCCATGCACTCCTGGTAGAGGCAGTGGAAGTGATGGACGCCGTTCTCGCGCTTCACCGAGTAGCGGCCGGCGTCGTAGGTCCGGGAGCCGAGCCCGCGCTGCACGGCCTCGCAGATGTCGATGTCCTCGAGCTGGATCTCGTCGCTGAAGGCCACCGTGTCCTCGATCTGCTGCTTCGCGGCGTCGGGGTCCTTGAAGTACCAGTCGAAGAGCGTGACGGTCCGCCCGGCGCCCAGCGGGAGGATCAGGTTGGTCGAGAAGTTGTCGGGATAGACGTTGAGCATGAGGTTCGGGAAGATCCAGAAGTACTTGACCTCGTCGTCCCCCTCGCTCGTGCGGATGCGCTCCGGGCGCCTAGTGGGCGCGAACTGGATCGAGTAGTTGCGCTTCGTCTCGGTCCGGTAATTCGGGTAGTCGATCTCGCGGAACAGACCCGGATGCACGATCGGGATGTGGTAGCCCTCGAGGTAGTTGTCGACGTAGACCTTCCAGTTGCAGTCGAGCTGCCACTCCTTGCGGTGGGCCAGGCGGAAGCCGGTGTAGTCGTGGCGCGGCATGTCGCGCAGCAGCTCGCCGAGGAACTCGGTGAGCGACTCGGCATCGCGGTCGAGGTTCACGAACACCAGCTCGTTCCACACCTCGACCCGGTACTGCGGGAGCACGCAGTTCTGGCGATCGAAGCTCGCCACGCCGTCAAACTCCGGCGTCACCGCCAGGCGGCCGTCGAGCGAGTACGTCCAGCCGTGATAGCCGCACTGCAGCACCGGACGCTTGCCCTCACCGCGGGCGATGGGACCGGCGCGGTGGCGGCAGACGTTCGACATCGCCCGCAGCACCCCGTCCGACCCGCGGACGACGAGCACCGGCTCGTCGGCGATGGTGGTGGTGAAGAACTGCCCGGCCTCGCGCACCTGCTCCAGCCGCCCCACGAGCTGCCACGTCCGCCCGAAGATGTTCCGATTCTCCTCGGCGAGCACCAGCGGGTCGGTGTAGAAGCGCGACGGGAGGGTGGAGGCGTGGGAGAGGCGCGGGTCGATCATCGTCTGCGGATGAGGAGATACACCGGAACGGACAGCAAGAGCAACCCGAGCGCGTACAGGCTGCTCTCCGTGTCGCTGGCGACGGCGCCGATGAGGAAGGCCACCGAGGCCAGGACCGCCAGGCCGGTCGTGTACGGATGACCCCAGGCCCGGTACGGCCGCGGCGCGTCCGGCTCCCGGCGGCGAAGCATGAACAGGGCGATGAAGGACAGGGTGTAGTTGGCGACGAAGAAGAACGCCAGCTTGGCGATGACGGTCTCGAAGGTGCCGGTGACAATGAACCCCGCGGCGAGGAGGCTGCTGATGAGCAGAGCCACGTCGGGCGTGCCGCCGCGATTGACCTCGCTCGCGCCGCGCCAGAAGAGACCGTCCTTGGCCATCGCGTAGACCACGCGCGGGGCCATGAGCACGTTCGAGCTGACCGCGCTCAGGAGCAGGATGATCACCATCGCGCGGAGCAGAGCCTGGCCCTCCATCCCGAAGAGCCGCTCCGCCACCACCCCCGCGGCGAAGTTGCTGCCGGCGATGGTCGGCAGCGACACCACGCAGAGGAAGGCGATGTTGATCAGCAGGTAGAGGACGGTGATGGTGACGACGCTGGTCATCATCGCCCGCGGGATCGACTTCCCGTAGTCCTTCACCTCCTCGGAGAAGTAGATGAGCGCCGACCAGCCGTCGTACGTGTAGATCACCGACTGCAGGGAGAGGATGAAGGCCACCAGCAGCGAGCCGTCGCGGTCCGTGGCCACGACTGTGGGCGTCCACGGCAGGCGCGTCCCCAGCCAGAGGCAGGCGACGATGAACAGGACCAGGGCCAGGCCTTTGAGGACGCTGGTGACGTTCTGCACCGCGCCGCCGGCGCGGATGCCCAGCCACTGCACGATCGTCAGCACAGCCACCACCGAGAGCGCGACCACCTGTTGCGTCCGCGCGCCGGGGAAGAGGCTGACCGTGTACTCGCCGACGACGATGGCCACCGCGGCGGTGGTCCCGCACGTGGAGATCCAGTCGCTCCAGCCGACGACGAAGCCGGGATAGTCGCCGAGGCCGTGGCGGACGAAGACGTACTGTCCGCCGGAGCGCGGGACCAGCGTCCCCAGCTCCGCGAGCGCGTTCGCGCCCAGGAGCGCGTAGAGGCCGCCGGCGATCCAGACGATGAGGAAAGGCCAGAAGGTCTGCAGGTGGGCGGCGATGACGCCGGGCGTGCGGAGGATGCCCGCGCCGACGGCGTTGCCGATGGTCACGGCGATGCCGAAGCCGACGCCGAGTACGGCGAGAAGGTGCCCGCGGGACGCTGCGGTCGCGATCGTGGGGGGCATTCGGCTGGTAACAGTTTATCCTGCCGAAGCCCCCACTGATCGGGGGTCAGTCCGCTTCCTTGATCGTGAGCGGGCCGTTCACGGTCGAGATGTGCACGTTCTGCTGGCCGCGGCCGAACTCGAAGCGGCGCGGGCGGTCGTCCCAGCGCTCGGCGCGCGCGTTCACGCTCCAGCAGTCTTCCACCCGGCAGGAGACCGGGCCGTGGCCGTTGGTCTCGACCACCACGCCCGAGCCGTAGTTGCGCGGCACGCGCACGGTCAGCGGGCCGTTCCGGGTCGAGGCGTCGAGCCGTCCGTCCCAGCCGCTGCCCTCGAGCTTCACCGAGAGCGGTCCGTTCGCGGCGCTGATCTTCACGTTCCCGGAGCCGCCGGCGAGGCTGATCGGCCCGTTCGTGGTCGACACGTCGATGTCGCCGGACACGTCGTCGAGCGAGAGCGGCCCGTTCTGCATGTCCACCTTCAGATCGCCGGAGAAGTCGCGGACGCTGACCGGACCGTTTTCCGCCTCGACGTCCAGATTCGCGCCGCGCGGCGCGCGGACGACGTACATCACCGCCCAGCGGCGGTGGCTCGGCCCGCTCGACTTCAGCGCGCCGCCGTCGACGGAAACATCGATGTCATTGAGATCCGCGGCCACCGCCGCGGCCTTGCAGACCGTGATCGAGTAGCCGCTTCCGCTCCCCCCTCGGACCGTGAGCGGCGAGTGGCTCACCCGGATGGAGCGGAGATTGGCGGCCTGGACGACCTCCTCCTTCACGAACGCCGGCTCACCGCTGAAGCGGATGTGGCGCCCGGAGCAATCCTCGTGGTCGTCGAGGGTGATCGAGAAATCGCGCCCGTCGTGGGCCCAGGCACCGGCGGCAACGCAGGTCACGGCAACAGCCAGCAGGAAACGTCGGATCATGAGTGGTCCTCCCCTTCTTCGCCCTGGATAGACGGTCCCCGTCCGCGAAAGTTAGACTGCCGCCCATGATCCGAACGTTTCTGTTGATCGCCGCCCTCGCCCCCGCGGCGATGGCCACCGAGTGGTACCAGCACTACGAGAAGGGCGTCCGCCTGATCGAGCAGGGCAATGCCGCCGAGGCCAAGCCGGCCCTCCAGGCTGCCTTGCAGGCCCGCGCCGCCGAGGGCCTCCAGGTCCCGACCCGCCCGCAGCAGTACATCGACTACCTGCCCCATCTCTATCTCGCCATCGCCCACCAGATGACCGGCAACGTCGAGGCCGCCCGCAAGGAGCTCGCCCTCGCCGAGACGTCGGGCATGGCCGTGAAGAGCGAAGTCGGCCGCCCCCTCCTGGTCGCCTACCAGCTCCTCCTCCGCGGCGACGCCACCGGCAAATACCCGCGCTACGCCGTCTACGAGCCCAAGCCGCCCGTCCTCACCGAGGCCGAGTTCGCCACCCTGCGCAACGACGTCCTCGCCAAGTGCGACCTCCCCCTGGACACCGAGCTCCGCGACGCTCCGTGGTACGCCAACTACGAGATCGGCCTGGAGCTCGAGCGCAAAGGCGACTACCCCCGCGCCCTCAAGCACCTCATCGACGCCGTGGCCCGCCGCCCCAACCCCCAGCGCCAGGCCCGCATGTACGGCATGTGGCTCATCGACTACTACCCCTACTTCCACATCGCCCGCTCGCATATCCGCCTGGGGAACTGGAGCTGCGCGAAGAATGCGTTGGACATCTCCCAGCGGCTGGGCGAGATCCCCAGCGGAGCGCCGGAGATCAACGAGTGGCTGTCGTTGCAAAGGGAGACGGAGAGGAAGCTGGCGGCGGGGGAGTAGCGCGGCTCGTATACTGATACCGCCATGAGCAAGCTTCTGGAGAAGGTCATCACGGAAACGGCGAAGCTCCCGGCCGAGGAGCAGGAGGCCTTCGCCGCGTTCATGCTCGCGGAGCTCGAGTCCGAGCGCCGCTGGGACGACCTCTTCGCCCGCTCGCCGGACCTCCTCGCGCGAATGGCCGAAGAAGCGCGCCAGGAGTACCGGGCCGGTCGCACCGAGCGGCTCGATCCTGACAAGCTGTGAAGTCGGAGATCACGGCGACATTCCGGAAGCGGTTCGCGGCGATGCCTGAAGAGGTACGCAATCAGGCTCGCGCCGCGTATCGACTGTTCCTCGCCAATCCGCAGCATCCCAGCCTGCACTTCAAGCGCGTGCACGAAACGCAGCCCATCTACTCCGCCCGCATTTCACGAAGTTATCGCGTCGTTGGAGTGATCGAGGACGACGTCATCGTCTGGTTCTGGATCGGGCCTCACGAGCAGTACGAGACGCTTCTGGCCAACCTGTGAGAAAGCGGTGGCTGCGCCACCGCACTCCTAAAACTACCCGCCCAAATACGCCTTCTTGATGCGATCCGAGGCCAACAGCGCCTTCGTCGTATCCGCCAGCACGATCCGCCCCGTCTCCATCACGTACCCTCTGTGCGCCGTGACTAGCGCCATGTGCGCGTTCTGCTCGACCAGGAGGATGGTCGTGCCCTCGGCGTTGATCTCGCGGATGACCCGGAAGATGGTCTGGACCATCTGCGGGGCGAGGCCGAGGGAGGGCTCGTCGAGGAGGAGGACGGTCGGCTTGGCCATGAGGGCGCGGGAGATGGCCAGCATCTGCTGCTCGCCGCCCGAGAGGGTGCCGGCGTTCTGTTTGATGCGCTCTTTGAGCACGGGGAAGAGGGTGAAGATCCGCTCGTACTCTTCGCGGCGGATCTTGTCCTTGCGCAGGTAGGCGCCGAGCTCGAGGTTGTCGCTGACGGTGAGATTGGCGAAGATGCCGCGCCCTTCCGGGACGTGGGAGATGCCCTTGGCGGTGATGACGTGCGGCTTGACGCCGGTGATGTCCTTGCCGTCGAAGGTCACGTGGCCCTTGCGCGGCTTGAGCAGGCCGGAGATGGTGCGCAGGGTGGTGGTCTTGCCGGCGCCGTTGGCGCCGATGAGGGTGACGATCTCGCCCTTGTTCACCTCCAGGTCGATCCCGTGCAGCGCGGGGATCGTGCCGTAGGCGACTTCGAGCTCGTGGATGGAGAGGAGAGTCATAGCTCGACGGTCTCCGCGGGCTCGCCGAGGTAGGCCTCGATGACGTCATGGTTGGCCCGGATCTCCTCCGGCGTCCCCTCGGCGATGGTCTTGCCGAAGTTCAGCACGATGATCCGCTCGCAGATGCCCATGACCAGCTCCATGTTGTGCTCGATGAGGAGAACGGTCACGTCGAAGCGGTCGCGGATCTCGTGGATCTTGTCCATGAGGCGCAGGGTCTCGCCGGTGTTCAGGCCCGCCGCGGGCTCGTCGAGCAGCAGCAGCTTCGGCCGGGCCGCGAGGGCGCGGGCGATCTCCAGCCGCCGCTGGTCGCCGTACGGCAGGTTCTTGGCGTAGCTCTCGGCGCGGCCGGCGAGCCCCATCGTCTCCAGGAGCTGCATGGCCTGCACCTCGGCTTCCTCCTCCGCGTGGCGGAAGCGATTCGTGTGCAGGACGGCCGAGGTGCCGGAGTACTTGTAGTGGATGTGACCGCCGATCTTCACGTTGTCGAGGACCGACAGCTCCTTGAAGAGGCGGATGTTCTGGAACGTGCGGGCCAGGCCGAGGCTGGTGATCTCGTACGGCTTCATGCCCCGCGTGGCCACGCCGCCGGCGTAGATCTCCCCCTCGGTCGGCTTGTACACGCCGGTCAGCATGTTGAAGATCGTGGTCTTGCCGGCGCCGTTCGG
>JBIOTX010000263.1:0-20123 GCA_044866315.1 Thermoanaerobaculia bacterium
CCTCGTCTGGAGCGAACAGCGCCTCCTCGGCAGCCGCATGGGCTCCACCTGCCTGCAGCGGGACGTCCCGCGCCTGATCGCCCTCTACCTCGCCGGCCGCCTCCAGCTCGACGCGCTGATCACCGGCCGCTACCCACTCGAGCGCATCAACGACGCGCTGGCGTCGATGGGGCGGGGGGAGGGGGTGCGGAACGTGATCGAGATGTAGCGCTCGAGCAGGTCATCAGCGCGCAACGTGATCGAGACGCAAGTCACCTTTCCGTCTCTTGATGCCACTCCCATCGCCGCGATATGACAAACGGATGGGAAAGCGCCACCGGAAACAGCACGCGCAGCAGGCCACCACGCATGCGCGGGCACGCCTGCAGTCCTCGCTGGCCGGAGGCGACAGCCGCGCCGCCGTGGAGGCGGCGAAGGTCCTTCTGCGGGAGTTGCCCGGGAGCGAATCGGCAGCGCTGGCCGTACGCGCGTACGTCGCGCGCATCCGCTCGCTCATCGCCGAGGGACTGGGGCGGGAGGCGGGGGCGATGGCGGCCATCGTGCGCGAGCGCTTTCCGTCGCACGTCGCCTCGTGCGCGGCGGAGCTCGAGGATGCGCGGCTCGCGGCGGGCGACTTCGACTGGCTCCTGCGCGACCTCGCTGATGCGGACGCCGCGCGGCGCGCGGCCGTTGAAGAGCGTCTGCTGCCATGGATCAGCGATCCCGCCGCCCTCGCGCGCTCGCCGGCTCTCGACCCCGGCGATCCGCTCGCCCGCGAGGCGGCGGCCGTGGCCGAGGTCTTCGAGGTCGTCACCTCGCGCATGGCGTCCGCGGATGAGCTGGCGCCGCTGGGCGACGTCCGCCGGCGCTCGCCGCTGGCGCCGTGGAAATTGCTCGTGCGCGCCATCGACGCCTTCCATCGCAACGAGGATGACCGGGTGGCTGCCAACGTGGCGGCCATCGAGCCGCGCTCGCCCGCCGCGCGCGCCGGTGCCGTCCTGTCCGAGCTTACCGGCGGCCGGCCGCAGGGCCGCCGCTCGTTCGCCGCGGAGCGGCTGATCGATCGCATCAGCGGCGGGCGTGCCGCCATCGCTGCGCACCTGCGCGCCATCGAGGCGGCGGAGAGCAGCGACGACCGCAGGTGGTTGCGCGAAGAGGTCCGCGCTCTCGCCCGGGCATTCGACAAGCTTTCGCCCTTCGCGCGCGAGCAGGCTCGCATCGCCCTGCTCTCCCTTCACGGAATCCACTTCGGCCCCGAGCAGATCGCCTCGCTCTTCCGCATCGACGACCGGGGTCCGGAGATGCAGCGCTACTTCGCGCTGCTCATGGAGCTGACCGGCGCTCCGTTCGCGCCGAGCACCTGGATCGAGTATGCGCGGGAGCGTCTGGCCTCGCGCGACATCGAGCCGTGGCAAGCCGCCGAGATCCATCTGCATGCTCTCGAGCTCGGCGAGGTCGACGATCCCTTCGCCTGCAACGACCCGACCCATGGCCATCCGGTCGACGAGTCTCCTGACACGGCGCAGGTCATCGAGCAGATCATCGCATCCGATCCCGCGCCCTCCGTCTTCGCGCGTCTCGTCCCGCATCTCGACCGGCTCGATTCCAAGGAGCTGCGCCGCGCCCTGACCCTCTGGCGCAGGCGGGATCCGAGCGCGCCCGAGCCGCTGGTCCGGCTGCTCCGCCTCGCCGAAGAGGAGCGGAAGTACGACGACGCGCTCGCCCTCGTGCGCGACGGAGACGGGTTGAAGATCATCGATCCCGAGTACGCGCGCCTTCGCCGGCGCGTCCTGTTTCGGCGAGCGGAGCAACTGCTCGATGGCGGCAGCCGCGCCGCGGCGGCGAAGCTCCTCGACGATGTCGAAGGCGTCGGCGACGATGCCGGCGTCTGGCTTCTCGCATTGCAGTGGGCCGCCGCACCGCCGGAGAGAGCGGGCGAGCTGCTCGCCGAGCTCTCCCGGTACGGCGTCGCCGGCGAGATCGTCATGGCCGAGATCACGGGCCGCCTAAGAGTGCCGTTCGCCCTGCCGGCTTCGCAGCCTTCGCCCGAAGAGCTGCTCGCGGGGATCCGGCGCGCCCTCGCCGTGCTGGATGCGGCCGGCAGGATTCCGCGTCATTGCGCATGGATCGTCCAGCGCGCCGAGCCGTACCTGGACCGGGCCACGGAGGGACAGTTGCTCGCCGTCGCCGCGGCCGCGCTCGTGCTCAGCATGATTCCGCTGGCATGGAAGGCCACCGCGCGCGGACTGACAGTTGCCGGTACGAGCCTTCCTCGGGCGCTCCTGGTGCGCGCCGAGATCCTCCTCGCCATTCACGCCGAGCCGAAACGGACGCTCCTTGCCATCGGCGCCGCGCGCGCGCTCGCGGAAAGCGCCCATGACAGCGAGACCGTGCAACGCGCCGCCGAGCTCGCGCACCAGGTCCGGTTCTACCGCCTCCGCGAGGAAAAGCTCTCCCAGCACGAGATCGACGCGGTCATCGAGCACGAGCGGACGAGCGCGGAGCCGCCGGTTTCTCGCTCTCCGCGGGCCAGGAAGTCGCGGCGGAAGAAAGCGCCCGCGAAACCGGAGAAAGGTCTGTTCGAGCCATGAATCCGTATCAGCTTCTCGGCATCTCCGACGATAGCGAGGATGACGAGACCATCCGCCAGGCATGGCTCGAGGCCGTGCGCCGCTTTCCGCCCGACGAGCACCCGGAGCGGTTCGCGCGCATGCGCCAGGCCTACGAGCTGATCCGTGATCGCGAGTCGCGTTACCGGCTCCGGATGTTCGGCGATCCTGCCTCACGCGACACCGGCGCGTTGCTCGAGCTCTTTCCCGCCGAGCGCAATCACGCGGGGCCGGCGCTGTGGCTGGCCGTGATCCGGGGTGGAACGCACTGAATGCTCGATCCCGAGACCAGACGCGCCATCCTCGCCCGCGTCGAAGCGGCGCTCGACCGGCTCGATGCCGCTGGCGAGCCGCCCGAGGGCATCGCGCCCGAGCTGCTCGAGGACGAAGCGCCGGCGCCCGATCTCTACTCCCTTCTCGCGCAGATGACCGCGCTGACGCGCGAGGTGCAGCTCCAGGGACGGGCGGCCAACCGCATGAGCGCCGAGGTCTCGCAGCTCGTGCAGCAGGCCGCGTCGCTGACCGAGGGACAGATCGCCGCCCGCGTGGCCGCGGCGCGTCGCGACGCCCAGGCGGACCTGCTCGGCGAGCTCGTCGAGATCCGCGACCGCTTCGCGCGCGCCCGCGACGAAGCGCGCCGGCGGCTCGACTCGTTCCGCGGCCTGTTCACCCGTCTCGGTGCCCGCCCGGTCGTGGAGGCGCTCCTGCGCGGCAGCGAGCTCGCCCTCGATCGCCTCGACGAAACGCTGCGCCGCCACGGCGTGCTCGAGATCGTCTGCGAGGGACAGCCGTTCGATCCGGCCACCATGCGCGCCGTCGAGACCGAAGTCCGCCCGGGCGTCGCACCCGGCATTGTCACTGACGTCGTGCGGCGCGGCTACCGCTGCGCCGATCGCATTCTGCGCTACGCCGAGGTCCGAATCGCTTCCGGAGACACGCGTTCATGAACGACCCCATCATCGGCATTGACCTCGGCACGACCAACTCCGAGGTCGCGGCGCTCGTGGACGGCGACATCCGGATCCTGGAAGAAGCGGGCGAGGCCATCCTGCCGTCGTACGTCGGCCTCGCTCCCGACGAGCGCCTGATCGTCGGCGCGCCGGCGCGCAATCAGTACGTGGTCTATCCCGAGCGGACCATCAAGTCGATCAAGCGCCGGATGGGCACGGAGGAAATGGTGCCCCTCGGCGACCGCCGGTATTCGCCGGCCGAGATCTCGGCCATGGTTCTGCGCGCGCTCAAAGAGCGGGCGGAGAAGAATCTCGGCGTCGCCGTCCGGCGCGCCGTCATCACCGTGCCGGCGTACTTCTCCGACCGGCAGCGCCAGGCCACGCGCGACGCGGGATCGATCGCCGGGCTCGAGGTCGTGCGCATCCTCAACGAGCCGACCGCCGCCGCGCTCGCGTACGGCGCCGGCGGCAGCGGCGCGTCGACGGTCCTGGTCTACGACCTCGGCGGCGGCACGTTCGACGTCTCGCTCGTGCGCATCGACCGCGACGTGACTGAGGTGCTCGCCTCGCACGGCAACAACCACCTCGGGGGCGACGACTTCGACCGGCTCGTCGTCGACTCCGTCCTCGCCCGTCTGCCGGGCGACATCAAACGCGCCGTCGAGGCCGACCGCCGCGCCATGAGCCGCATCGTTCGTGCGGCCGAGGAGGCCCGCAAACGCCTCAGCTTCGAGCCGCACACCTTCCTTCGCGAGGAGAACCTCGTCGAAATCGACGGCGTGCCGCAACACGTCGAGCTCGAGCTGCACCGCGACGAGCTCGAGGACCTCCTCCTCCCGCTCCTGCGGCAGACGCTCGACAGCGTCCACCGCGCCCTCGCCGACGCCGGCAAACGCCCGGCGGACCTCGACGCCATTCTCCTCGTCGGAGGCGCGACGCGCACGCCGCTGGTGTCGGCGCTGCTCGAAGAAACGACCGGGCTCGTGCCGCGACAAGACCTCCATCCCGACCTCTGCGTCGCCCTCGGCGCGGGCGTCCAGGCCGCGCGGCTGCAGGGCCACGCCGTCGAGCGCGTGCTCGTCGACGTCTCGCCCTGGAGCTTCGGCGTCTCGTACGTCGGCCATCTCGGCGGCGTTTCGTCGAGTCACTGCTTCAAGGCCGTCATCCCGCGCAACACACCGCTCCCCGCGAGCCGCACCGAGCCGTTCGCGACCCTCCGGGACGGACAGGAGTCGGTGCGCATCTCGATCTTCCAGGGCGACGACCCCGACGCCCTGCGCAACATCTTCATCGGCGACTTTCTCGTCGAGGGACTCTCCGACGTTCCCGCCCCGAACGAGATCCTCTGCCGCATGGACCTCGACCTCGACGGAATCCTGCGCGTCACGGCGACGGAGAAGATCACCGGCCTGTCGAAACAGACCACCATCGAGCGCGCGACCGCTGCCCTGAGCGAGCTCGATCTGGCCCGATCCCGTGCCCGCGTGCGCGAGCTGTTCGCCGGCGACAGCAAGGAGGCGGACGAGGCGGAGGATCTTCTTCCGCCATCGGGAGATCCGTGGCCTGGCGCCGAAGCCCTCCTGACCCGCTCGCGTGCGCTCCTCGACCGCCTTCCCGCCACCGACCGCGAGGAAGCGATCGCCCTCAACGAACAGGTTTCCCTGGCCATCGAGGACGGACGATCAGAAGACGTCGCCCGGCTGTCGAAGGAGCTCGAGGACTTCCTCTTCTTCGTGGAGGAGCGCTGACGATGACCTGCCCGACCTGCCGCGCCCCCTGGCGCGAAAGGCCCGAATGCCCGCGCTGCGGCTCCGATCTCGCCCCGCTCATGCGCGTTGCCGCCGCGGCCTGGCGCCGCCGCCGCGCCGCGCTTCGCGCGCTGGCGGCGGGGGCGGACCGGGAGGCGCTCGCTGATGCGACGGAAGCGCTGGCGCTGCAGCGCGGGGAGGGCGGCGAGGAGCTCGCGTTTCTCGCGCGGCTGCCCAACCTTCCGCTGTGAGCTACGTGCCCGGTGCCTGCTCGTCGAACGCCACCTTCGCGTAGACCTCGCCGACCTTCAGACGGCACTGCAACGAGGCGAGCTCGATCTCCGCGCCGGGATCATTCCACTCCCGCAGGACCCATCCGTCGTCCGCCCGCCGCGTGTAGAGCTCGATGTGGACGCGCTCCTGGGAGACGAGCAGGTATTCGGCGAGCGTGGGGACGGACCGGTAACGCTCGAATTTCGCGCCGCGATCGTACTTTTCCGTCGACTCGGAGAGGACCTCGGCAATCAGCGTCGGGTTCGTGATCGTGTCCCGATGCTCGTCGACAAACTGCAACGGCTCGCACGCAACCACCACATCCGGGTAGGTGTAATGCCGCCGTTTGTCCGTTGCGACGCGCAGGTCGGTCGGGTAGACAGTGCAGGGCCCTTGGCGCAAGCGGACGTTAAGCTCCGCAACGAGGTTTCCGGTGATGAGCACATGCCGCGGAGAAGCGCCGGCCATCGCGAACATCTCGCCGTCGATGTATTCGCTCTTCCACTCCGCGGCACGCTCGATGCGCAGGTACTCCTCGGCAGTGAGCCGGAGATCGGGGCGCGTCGTCATTCGGCCATCAAGGGTAGTCCATTTCGGCGTTTCCGGCGCTCGGGACGTCAGTCAATCGACCCGGTATGATGGAGATCATGGGTACGTTCCATACCGAGTGTGAAGTCGTCAACATCGCCCAGCCGGCGAAGAAGGTCATGGTTTCCAGGCTGCCCGTCGACATGGGATCCGAGCTCACCTGGGTCCCGGAGGATGCACTGCGACAGACAGGTATCGAAATCACCATCTTTGCCCGGCCAGGGGACTTGTCACTACTTGGCGCGCGTACGCTGGAAGGGTTTGGCGCCGCTCTTCAAGCGGTGGCGGGACGCGCCTTCGAATTCAACAGCTCTCTCGCCGCAGTGGCCGCTGTTACGGACGAAGTGAGCGCCGATGGTACTGCCACCAGTCGATGCTGTTGAGGATCACGCGCTGATCGCGATCTTCCAACCGATCCGGACGGACGACGATGTCCGCGGTGGACATGAAGGAGCCCTACTTCCCCCGCCCCACCACCCACCCCGCGATGCCCGCGATCGGCACGAGCAGCACGCCCGCCGCGAGCGCGAACAGCGCGCGCGTGCTGAGGCTGAGGTGGATCGAGCCGAAGGCCTCGCGCACGCCGGCGGCGATGTCCGTGCCGAAGAGCGAGACCACCACCGCCACGGCCACGATCAGGGTCACGGCCTGGCCGACCATGAGCGAGCGGCGGGCGACGCGCTGGGCTTCCTGGCGGTGGCGCAGGCGCATGCGGAAGAGGACCGTTCCGGCGGCCGGGATCGGTGCCTCGTCGACGGCGTGGGAGCGGTCGTCGAGGAGCGCGCCGGCGACGACGCGCAGCTCAGTGCAGTCCGCGCAGGAGGCGACGTGCTCGTCCAGCTCGGCGCCGACGTAGCCGCGCCCCAAGGCGTCGAGGAGCTCGCGTTCGCGGGGGCAGTTCATCGCGACACCTCCGCGGTGAGGATCCCGGCGAGCTTGCGGCGCGCGCGGAGGAGCATGGTCCGGATGCTGACCGGACGGAGGCCGAGAACCTCGGCGATCTCTTCGTGGGACGCTCCCTGGGCGTAGGCCAGCCAGAGCATCTCCCGCTGCATCGGCTCGAGCTGTTTCATCGCCTTCGCGAGGTCCGTCCGGACCGCTGCCTGATGGGAGGGGCTCGGAGTCGCGCTGATCTCGTCCTCCACCAGCGGCACGTCGTGGTAGCGCGCGTTCCGGCGCGCGGCGTCGCGCACGAGGTTCGTGGCGATCTGGAAGAGCGAGTTCCTCCGATGGGCCTCGCTCTCGTGCTTCGCGCCGGCGCGGCAGAAGCGGTAGTACGCCTCCTGCAGCATGTCGTCCGCCTGGTGCGGGTCGCCGGTGATCCGCGACAGGTACGCCCACAGCGGGCGGGCCGTGCGCTCGTAGAAGCCGCGGAACTCCTCCTCGCTCATGGCGGCGAGGGCGACGAGCTCCTGGCTTTCGGGCATCGTGGCGTCGCGGAAGAGGAGAGAGAAGTTCACGTTTTCGATCATCTCACGAGCTCGGATTCGCTGATGCCCGGAACCGCCTCGGCGCCGGGTCCCTTCCACTGGCCGAAGCGGCGCGAGAGGGCGATGGAAACGAACGCCGACCCGATGAAGCCGATGCCGACGCAGAAGCCGATCACTCCCATGGCGAAGAGGTCATCGGCGTTCGTGAGGATGGTGCCGACGATGATCATCCCCAACGCGCCCGCCGCGACCACCATGCCGATCTGGATCGAGCGCATCACCCGCCCCAAAGGCGCGTTCTGCACCGGCCGGTCCTCATGCAGCGGAATCGGCGCGGACTCGAGGAACTTCGTGCCCGCCGGAGTGCGTATGTAGGCCAGGAGCTCCTCGCTGGTGCTGAAGCGGTCGAGGATCTTGTTGTGGACCTCGGCCTGGGTCTTGGACAGCCGGTTCCAGCGCCTCTGCTCGATCACCGTGCGAATGAACCACGACAGGGCCAGGGCGGCCAGGAAGAACCCGCCCATGATCAGCAGCGCCTCGAGGCCCGGGGACTCGTTCTGGACGCGGCCCGGAACGGGAAAGTCGCCCATGTAGAAGCGCGGATTGCGGCGGATTTCCGGGTGCCGGGCCAAGTACGCCGCCAGCTCGGGGTAGCGCTGGACGAAGGCCTCGTCGGTCAATAGCGTCGGGTCGAGGGCAAGGATCATCGGCAGCTCGGAACGCTGCTGGCGGAGGACGCTGGCGAACTCGTCGCGCAGGATGAACATCTCCTGCTCGCGGAGCTGCTTTTCGTGTGGGGTCACGGCCAGCTTCTCAGCTGTGGTCGTCGTCTTTTCAGCGGTCTCCTGCGCGAGCGCGCCCATGGCGAGCGCGAGCGTCAGCGTCAGGATCATCGTCAGTCGGGTGGAAAACTTCATGGGATTGTGTCTCCTCGGCCGCTAATACGAGCCGCCGGGCAAGATGTGCACAGCCCCGCGAAAAAATCCGCCCTGTGCACCGATCGCGCGCCCGGGCGTATCAGCGGGCATGAAACCCACTCTGCGGATCGACAACCTCTCGAAGACGTACGCCAACGGCGTCCAGGCCCTCAAGAACGTCAGCCTCACCGTCGAGGCCGGCATGTTCGGCCTCCTCGGTCCGAACGGCGCCGGCAAGTCCACCCTCATGCGCACCATCGCCACGCTCCAGGAGCCGGACCGGGGAACGATCCATCTCGGCAATCTCGACGTCGTCCGCCAGCCGGACGAGCTGCGCAAGACCCTCGGCTACCTGCCGCAGGACTTCGGCGTTTACCGCAACGTCACCGCGGAGAAGCTGCTCGACCACTTCGCCGTGCTCAAGGGCATCGTCAACCGCGCCGCGCGCAAGGAAGCGGTCGAGGCCCTGCTGCGCCAAACCAACCTCTGGGAGGTCCGCCGCCAGAAGCTCGGCGGCTACTCCGGCGGCATGCGCCAGCGCTTCGGCATCGCCATCGCCCTTCTCGGCAACCCGAAGCTGATGATCGTCGACGAGCCGACCGCCGGCCTCGATCCCGCCGAGCGCGTGCGCTTCCTCAACCTCCTCAGCGAGCTTGGAGAGAACAGCGTGGTCATCCTCTCCACACACATCGTCGAAGACGTCTCCGAGCTCTGCACGCGCATGGCCATCATCGACAAGGGCGAGATCCTGCTCGAGGCGGAGCCGTTGAAATCCGTCGACGAGCTGCAGGGGCGGATCTGGCGCCGGATCATCTCCAAGGAAGAGCTGCCCGCGATCGAGCGCGAGCACGCCGTCATTTCCACGCGCCTCCTCGCCGGACGCACGCTCGTGCGGGTCTACAGCGACAGCGTTCCCGGCGGCGGCTTCGAGCCGGCCGAGGCGGAGCTCGAGGACGTGTACTTCAGCGTGATGGCCGGGCATCGCGGACGCCGCGCCGCGCACGCCGAGGCCGCGGCGTGAAGCTGCGGGAGATCTTCTGGTTCGAGGCCGGGCGCGCCGCACGCCGCGTCTCGACCTGGGCCTACTTCGCCCTCTACGTCTTCCTCACCTGGATGATGGTGAGCGACGTCATGATCGACGAGGCCCGCGGGAGCGGGAACGTCCACGCCAACGCCCCGGTGATGATCGCCGTCTCCATGGTCCTCCTGAGCATGATCGGCATGGTCGTCACCGCGGCGATATTCGGCGACGCCGCCTCGCGCGACGTCCAGGCCCGGATGCACCCGCTCTTCTACACCTCGCCGCTGCGCAAGATCGAGTACCTCGGCGGCCGTTTCCTCGGCGCGTTTTTCGTCAACGCGCTGCTCCTGGCCCTGGTGCCGATCGGCCTCTGCCTCTGGCAGTTTCCGAGCTTCGAGCCGGAGCTCTTCGGCCCGTTCCGGCTCGACGCCTTCCTCCAGCCGTTCTTCGTCTTCTCGCTGCCCAATCTCTTCATCAGCGCGGCGCTGATGTTCACCGCCTCCGCGCTCACCGGCCGCGCCATGGCGAGCTATCTCGTCGGTGCGGTCCTCTTCGTCGGCTGCCTGGGCATCGAGGAGGGAGTAGCGGAGGCGTTGAACCAGGGAGCGATCGCCACGCTGCTCGAGCCCTTCGGCTTCACCGCCATGAGCGAGATGGCCCAGTACTGGACGCCCGCGGATCGCAACACGCGCCTCGTGCCGGTCGAGGGTATGCTGCTCTGGAACCGCCTGGCCTGGCTGGCCCTCGCCGTCGCCGCCCTCACCTTTCTCTATTACCGCTTCCGGGCGTCCGCGAAAGTGGAGCGGCAGGCTCTCAGCCTGCCGGCCGTTCGGCGGGCTGAGAGCCCGCCGCTCCACGGGATGCCCGCCCCACAGGCATTCACCTTCCCCGCCCGCCTCCGCCAAACCCTCGACGTCGCCAAACGCTCTTTCGCCGACCTCTTCGCCAACCGCTGGGCGCTCCTGGCCGTGCCGGCCATCCTCGGCTTCGTCGTCGTCTCCGGCTGGGACACCTGGATGGTCCTGGACACGCCGACCTGGCCGGTCACGTACGTCATCGCCCGCTGGGTCATCGGCGCGCTCGCGCCACTGGTCTATCTCCTCATTGCCGTCTGTGTCGGGGAGCTGGTCTGGAAGGAGCGCGACGCGGGCACGAGCGAGATCGCCGACGCCGCGCCGCTGCCGAACTGGGTCCAGCTGGCCGGCAAGTTCCTGGCCGTCGTCGCCGGGATCGCCGCCCTGCAGGCGGTGCTCCTCGGCGGCGGCATGCTCCTGCAGCTGCTGAAGGGATACTCGGCCTTCGAGCTTCCGCTGTACCTGAAGATCCTCTTCGGGATGCAGCTCGCCGACTACGTCCTCTGGGCCGCGCTGGCGCTGCTCGTCCACGTGCTGGTGGACCACAAGTACCTCGGGCACGTGGCCTTCGTCCTCTACTTCGCCTTCGTGATCTTCGCCCGCGAGGTCGGCGCCCTCCACTTCGAGCACAACATGACCGTGTTCTCCGCCACGCCGCGGTGGATCTACTCGGACATGAGCGGCTTCGGCCCGTTCCTCGGGCCGTGGCTGTGGTTCAAGCTGTACTGGGGCGCCTGGGCGCTGCTCTTCGCCGTGGTGGCGAACCTCTTCTGGGTGCGCGGCCGCGAGAGCGGAGTGGTGCGCCGGCTGCGCACCGCGCGCATGCGCGTGAGCGGTCCCGCGGCGGTGGGATTGACGATCGCGGCGCTGCTGGTGCTCGGCGTCGGCGGCTTTGTCTTCTACAACACGAACATCCTGAACGAGTACCGCTCCAGCGACGCGCGCGACGCGCGCGGCATTGCCTACGAGCGCGGCTACAAGCGCTACGAGAACCTTCCCCAGCCGCGCATCGCCCACTGCGATCTGCGCGTCGAGATCTATCCGCGCCGGCGCGCCGCCGATCTCGCCGGCACGTACGTGCTCGAGAACCGCACGCAGTCGCCGATTGGCTCGGTGCACGTGATGACCCACCGCGCCATCGACGTCCGCTCGCTTTCCTTCGACCGCGCCGCGACGCGCGTGCATCACGATCGCGAGCACCGCTACTCGATCTTCGCGTTGAGACAGGCCCTGCGGCCCGGCGAGTCGCTGCGCCTCAGCTTCGATCTCGCCTTCGCGCCGCGCGGCTTCGCCAATCACCAGATCAACGCCGAGGTGGTGCGGAACGGGACGTACTTCGACCGGGACTGGCTGCCCATCATCGGCTACCAGCCCGAATTCGAGATCACCAGTGACGAGGCTCGGAAGAAGCACGGGCTTCCGCCGCGCGACCGGCTTCCGTCCGTGCACGACCCGAAGGGGCGACAGGTCTCGTCCCACATCCGCGACGCCGACTGGATCGGGCTGGACGCCGTCATCGGCACCGACGCGGACGAGATCGCCCTCGCTCCGGGCTCGCTGCGGAAGACCTGGACGCGTGGTGGCCGGCGCTGGTTCCACTATCGGACCGACGCGCCCATCCAGAACAACTTCGCCCTCTTCTCCGCCGCGTACGCCGTGCGCCGGGATCGCTGGAAGAACGTCGACATCGAGGTCCTGCATCATCCGAAGCACGCCTACAACGTCGACATGATCGTGCGCGGCATCAAGGCCACGCTCGACTATCACACCCGTGCTTTTGGTCCGTACCCGCACCGCCAGGTGCGCATCGTCGAGTTCCCCCGTCACGCCGGCACGTACGCCCGCGCGTATCCGAACACCATCGCCTACTCCGAAGGGTTCGGCTTCATCGCCCGCCCGGAGGAGGGGATCGACTACCCGTTCCTCGTCACCGCCCACGAGGTCTCACACCAGTGGTGGGGCAACCAGGTGCGCCCCGCGCGCGTCGCCGGCGGTCCGGTCCTCGGCGAGACCCTGGCCCACTACGGCGCGCTGATGGTCATGGAGGATCACTATCCCGCCGAGCCGCTGCACCGCTTCCGGGACCTGCTCCTGCACAAGTACCTGATCGGCCGGCAGAATCGGCACACCGAGGAAGTGCCGCTGCTCCACTCCAACGACCAGAAGTACATCCATTACGACAAGGGCGCTCTGGTCATGTACGCCCTGCGCGATGCCATCGGCGAGGAGCGCGTCAACACCGCCCTGCGTCGGCTCTTCGAGAAGCACCGCTTCGGCGGCGCGCCGTACCCGACCACGCTCGACCTGTACGCCGAGCTCAAGGCGGTCACCCCGCCGCCCATGCAGCCGCTGCTCAAGGACCTCTTCGAGGACATCACCCTCTGGGAGCTGCGCACGAAAGACGCCCGAGTCGAGCCGGCCGGAAACGGCGCGTACCGCGTGACCCTGGACGTCGAGGCGTACAAGGTGAAAGCCGACAGCATCGGCCGCGACAGGCGCGTCCCGATGGACGACCTCGTCGAGATCGGCGTCTTCGCAGTCGGCAAGCCGCTGTACCTGCGGAAGCACCGCATCCGCTCGGGCGTGCAGACCATCACCGTAGTCGTGCCGCGCGCTCCGGAGCGCGTGGGCATCGACCCCGATCACAAGCTCATCGAGCGCCAGCGGGAGGACAACTTCTCAGAGCTGCCAGGGAAACTCGCCCGGCGCGGCCTCTGAAGACGGAGGGGGCGGCGCCGCGGCATTGTTCGGGATCCATTCCACAAAGTACGACGAGTTCAGGAAGACCGCCAGAATGAGATACAGCATAGGATTCTCTCCCTGCGGACAATGTACCGTCACTGCGCAGGATCGGAGTGACGGTCAGGTCAAATCATGGTTGACATCTCACTCCTGATCGAGCGCGGCGCGGAGGATCTCGTTACCTGGCTTCGTACGGAAGGTGCGAGACTGTCCGCCGCACCGTGAAAGGCACCACCGCCACCTGCCTCACCTGGACCACCATCTTCCTCACCGCGGCCGGCGCGTCGGGCTGGTTCGTCTACCGCCGCGCGCCCTCCGCGGGTGCAGCGTTCGTCGGCGCGCTGGTGGGCGGAGTGATCCTGCTGATCGCGATCGCGTTTCTGGTGGGCATCGTGACGCGGATCCGCGAGCTGGCGCTCATCCTGCGCGCGCGTCTCGGCGGGGAGCCGCGCGACGGGAAGCGCGTCGCGCTTATCGGCACGTTGCGGGGACATGGGGAGCTGACCTCGCCGTTCTCGCGACAGCGCTGCGTCCTCTACGAGTACGCGATCGTGAGCACGCGCGGCGAGGGCAATGAGACCAGCCTGCGGAAGGTCTACGAGGGCTTCGCCATGGTGCCGCTCACGATCGACCACGGCGGCGAGCGGACGCGCATTCTCGCCAAGCCGCAGCTCCCGGCGGTGAAGGGCGCACAGGCGACGAGCCATGCACACGCGCAGTCGTACGTCGAGCACACGACCTTCACGCCGCCGCCGAAGAGCGAGGACGAGCCGGACCTGGCGAATACCGACGGCCATCTGCGCTACGACTACCGCCGCGATCCCGCCGAGGCGAACCTCCTCGGCTGCGCGCTCACTGAGCGAGTCCTCCCTCCGGACGCGAGCGTCTGCGCCCTCGGCCGCTACCGCGCCGATCGCCACGCCCTCGTCGCGCCGGTCACGCTGCGCGTCGGCGAGGCGTTCGCCATCGGCGCCGCTTGGCGCATGGTGACGACGGCCCTCATCACGGTGATCTTCACCGCCATCGGCCTGATTGCCCTGGCCGTCTTCTGCGCGAACTTCCCGCTCGACGCGGTCGAGCAGTCGCATCCGCACTGGAACATTCGCTGGTGGGAGGTGGACCTGGAGCGCTTCGTCGAGCGCAACGTCCGCGCGCCGCTCGTCCGCGCCGGCGCGATGCATTCCATCGGCTTCCACCTGCAGGAGCTCTGCGAGGGCTGCGCGCGCGGGCGGCTGGAGATCGACGGCCGCACGATCGAACTGAAACACGCCCGATATGCCGGCGGCCGCGCCGTGCATCTCTCCGCGAGGCCGGGCGATCGCGACGGGGTGACCCTCGACGGCAAGGACCGCGTAGTCCTGACCATCGACGGCAAGTCCGCACCCGTCCCCGCCTCCTGGCTGCAGCCGAACGACATCCAGACCTCCCTCGGCTCCGAGGGGGAGTATGCCGGCCGGGTCACCGTCATCGCGCCCGACCGGTGGATCCGCTGCCGGGTCTACTTCAACACCCGCGTCGATGAGAACGCGTGGCTGTGATATCACCAGTCCCATGAACGCCGACGCCGCCCTCCGCGAGCACCTCGTCCGCCTCCTCGACTGGGGTCACGCGCACCTGAAGTTCGACGACGCGGTGAAGGACTTTCCGCCCGAGCTGCGCGGGTTGCGGCCGCCCGGCGGACCGCACTCCGCGTGGGAGCTGCTCGAGCACCTGCGCATCGCCCAGTGGGACATCCTGGAGTTCACGCGCGACGCGAATCACGTCTCGCCGGACTTTCCCCAGGGCTACTGGCCGGCGACGGTGGAGCCGCCGAGCGAGAAGGTGTGGGAAGAGAGCGTCGCCGCGTTCCGCGCCGATCTGAAAGCGCTCGCGGACATCGCGGCCGACACGTCAATCGACCTCTACGCCCGCATCCCGCACGGCGACGGGCAGACCGTGCTGCGCGAGCTCCTCCTCGCCGCCGACCACAACGCCTATCACCTCGGGCAGCTGGTCATGGTCCGCCGCCTCCTCGGCGGATAGTCACTGCGCCGGCAGCCCTCGCAGCGACTGCTGCCCCTGCCGCGAGTGGTCGACCGACTTGACCAGAATCCGCGCCGCCTCCTGCGGGGCGTGGAAGCCCATCGAGTTCTCGGCCTCGATGAAGTCGAGGAGGAACTGGGCCTTCCGCTGGAACTGCCGCGCGGGCTCGAGTTGCGCGTCGGTCGCTCCGGCGGCCTTGGCCTTCTGGATGTCCCCGATGAGCGCGATCAGCGCGTCCATGGCGATGCCGCGCATCTCGTGCGTCCGCGTCTGAATGACCTCGATGCGGCTCTTCAGCTCCTCCTCCGGCCACTTGTGGCAGGTCTGGCAGGCATTGTTGATGTTGAGCACCGGGCTGCGCACGTGATGGTTGCTGATCTTCATCGCCCCCACGCGCTGGTAGGGCATGTGGCAGTCGGCGCAGGCCACGCCCGACCGGGCGTGGATGCCCTGGTTCCACATCTCGAACTCGGGATGCTGGGCCTTGAGCGTGGGCGCGCCGGTGAGCTGGTGCGTCCAGTCCTTGAACTGGTTCTCCTCGTAATAGGCGAGGATCTCGTCAGCCTTGAGGCCCTTCGCCCATGGGTAGGTGAGGCGTTTCTCCGGACCCTTGAAGTAGTACTCGACGTGGCACTGCCCGCAGACGAACGCGCGCATCTCCTGGCGCGTGGCCATGGTGTTGACGTCGTAATTCGGCTCGCCCTGGGCGGCCTTGAGGGTGCGGATGCCTTCAATGAAGCCGGGGCGGGTGACGCGCAGCTGCATCGTCTCCGGGTCGTGGCAGTCGATGCAGGCCACGGGATGGGTGACGTGCTTGCGGGCCTCGAAGTACGGCATCTTGTTGAGGGCCTCGAAGCCCTTGATGAGGTCTCCGCCGCCCGCGCGCTTGTAGGGGACGTAGACGGAGGCATGGCAGTGGAGGCAGGTGCCGGGCTGCTTGGCGAAATGCTGGCGCTCGGTGAGCTCCTGGTCCTGCAGCATGTAGGCATGGCCGCGCTCCTCGCGGAAGTCGACCGAGAAGGCGTAGCCGGCCCAGATGGTCTTGAGGCGCGGATCTTCCTCCAGCCGCGACTGGGCGACCACCGAGCGCGGATCGGCCGCGGTGGGCGTGCGCGGAACGGCCTCGCTCCCGCCGTAGCGCGTGCGGACCTGGTCGACCGTGCGCCGGTAGCCGTCGTACTGCAGCGGGAAGTTCTTCCCCCAGATCGCCGGATCCACCGTCTCGTCGGTCAGGTCGACCACCCGATAGAACGGATTCCGCGCCTCCTGCTTGTGCTCGAAGATGTTCACCAGCAGCGCCGTCAGGCCCGCCGTGAGGACGGCCACGACGGCGACGATGACGGCGAGCAGAAGCCAGAACCGGCGGCGGCGCCGCTTGCGCTCGGGATCGGGGAGGACGTTGCTCATCGCGTTTTACCTCATGTGTCCGACGGTGGAATGGCAGCGGATGCACGACGTCGCATCCGCGGGGTCATGCTCTGCGTGGGGCTCGATGGCCTGCACGATCGCGGCGTGGCACTTGCGGCAGGTGCGCTCGGTCACTGCCCGGTTGCGCGGCTTGATCCGCAGCGGCTCCGGAAAGCGGCCGGTGGTGAAGGCGAAGGAGTGCCAGAAGCCGTTCGAGGCCTTGGTCATGTACTTCGGCACGAGGCCGGGCGGCGTGTGGCAGTCGTTGCAGACCGCGACCGAGCGGTGGCTCGAATGCCGCCAGTCGTCATAGTGCCCCTGCATGACGTGGCAGTTCGCGCAGGCGGCGGGATCGTTGGTGAGATAGGAGGCTCCTCGGGCGTAGCCGAAGGTGAAGAAGCCGACGCCGGCGGCGACTCCGAGCAGAACGGCGACTCCGACGAGCAGCGCGATCTTCAACGTACCGCCTAGCCTATCCAGCTTCTGTGCCGAAGGCACCGATCTTCATCACGAAACGATGTGCTGGCGCCGACCGCCGTAGAGTCGATCTTCCGTGTATCCTCGGTGATTCAGGTGCTGCCATGAGCGAGGAAATTCGCGACGTCACGACGATTACGTTTTCGGGCCCGCGCTTCGACGATGCGGGGCTGGAGCTCGACGTCCTCGCGGAGCTGCTCGCGTATCGGAGACTCCTGATCGAGACCGCGAAAGAGCTGTGGCGTTCCGAGAATCGGGAACGGCAGCGACTGCCGAAGGGCTTCGAAGACTCGATCCGCCTGAAGTTCTACTCCATCGAGCAGGGGTCGGCGGTCGTCCGCATCAAGCGGGTCATCGCGCATGATGACTCGCTCTTCGTACAGCCGGCGCGCGTCGACGAGATCGATGAAGCGGCGCAGCTCATCGACGACACCATCGCGGCAATTTCCGAGGATCGAAGCATTCCGGACCGGATGCCGAAGAGCATGTTGCCGCTACTCGCCAGTCTGGGAGAAAACCTCCGCGAGGGAGAGGTGATCAGGACCCGAGCGGTCCGGTCCGCGCGAGCAGCCGAGTTCACGTGCGAAACGCGAACGCGCGTCGAACGGCTGCTCGACCTGGTTTACGAGGATCGCATCGACGTCGTCGAGCGTCGCCCCTCCCCGTCGGACGAAGAGTACGACGACTCCGCGCCGCCACTCTGGCAGTCCGTAATCGACCTCGGCGAGAGTCTACCGGCCGAAGAGTGGAGCCGTGTTCCGACGGATCTCGCGGCCAACCTCGACCACTATCTGTACGGGAGCTCCGGCGAAGAAGAATGACGCGCGTGTTTGCGGACGCCGGCTACTGGATTGCCCTCCTCAATCCGAGAGACAACCTGCACCGAAAGGCGCGGGAGATCTCCGCCGCGCTGGGGAGAACGCGAACGGTGACGAGCGAAATGGTGCTGGCCGAGGTCCTGAATGCGTTCGCGAACAAGGGCGAGCTGCTTCGCGGGGCCGCGTGCGCGCTGGTCGATCGAGTCCGCTCCAGTCCGAACGCCGAAGTGGTTCCGATGACGAGCAATGCATTTCGCGAGGCGCTGGAGCGCTATCGCAGCCGCACCGATAAGAGCTGGGGCCTGACCGACTGCACGTCGTTCCTGATCATGGAGCAGAAGGGCATCACCGATGCCTTGAGCGCCGATCGCGATTTTCAGCAGGCGGGCTTCAATGCTCTCCTCATCGAGGAGTAGGGCGACTCACCACCCCACCGCCACCAGTCCCACCGTGACCGCTCCGAACACGATCTCCCGCCACCCGATCGTCTTCGCCCGCGGCGGCTCATGGGTGAGCCCCCACACAGACCGCACCAGCAGGATCACCATCGCCGCCATGACGAACGGAGAGCGCGTCAGCCACGCCACCGCGCCAAACGCGAGCACATGCAGGACGAGAGCGGGCCAGATCGACGCCGGACGCAGCAGCGTGCGCACGTACACGATCGACGGCAGGGTGCGGGCGACGCCGATGCCGGCGAGGCCGAGGGCGGGGAGGAGGCGCATGCCGCCGGCGAGGGCGACGGCGGCGGCAATGCTCGACATCGCGGCTGCGCCGCTCAGCTCGGGGAACAGCTCGCGGCTGCGGTTGTGGGCGTCGTAGAGGACCTGAGTGAGGGCCATCGGCGCGACCAGGCCGAGGGGGATGAGGATGCGGATGTCTCGTAAGGCGACTGCTGCGGCCAGCGCGAGCGTGGCGGCGGAGAGATACGACACCACCAGCAGCCAGCACCAGCGGGTGCGCGGCACGCTCCGCTCGCGCAACGTGTCCTGCAGGGCGAGCTTGAGCGGGTGGCGGACGAGGAAGCCGAACAGCGCGGCCAGGGCCACGAGTGCGCCGCTCCAGGACGGGGCGACCAGGAGGCCGAGGGCGATCGGCTCGAGGAGGAATCCCCAGCCGCCGTGCTCGTTCGGCAGGGCCAGGGGCCGCAACGACACGCCGCGCGAGGGAAGGGCGATCGATGTCATCGCCGTGAAATGTATCCGACTGCCGCGTTGCCGGCCATGACAACCATCATAGGAATGACAGAATGGCGCCGATGCCGATCGAAGCGCCGATTCCGTTCGACGCCATCCCGCTCCTGGCCGCGCTGCGCCCGGACGACCGGGAGGCCGTGGCGCCCCTCTGCCGGCTGCGCGGCTTCGACAAGGGCGAGACCATCTTCCGCGAGGGGGACCCGGCCGACCGCATCCACTTCGTGCACATCGGCCGGGTGAAGATCGTCAAGTCCGCCGGCGCGCGCGACATCATCCTGGAGATCCTCGGCCCCGGCGAGCCCGTGGGCGCGGTGGCGGTGTTCGAGCGCCGCCCGTTTCCGGCGAGCGCGGTCACGCTCGAGCCGTCCGGCATCCTCTCCATCCCCGAGCGCGAGTTCTTCAGCCTGCTGGAGAGGCGGCCGGAGATGATGCGCCACCTGCTGGCGGGTCTGACCTATCGCCTGATGATGGTCAACAAGCGTCTGGCCGACCTCACCGGGTCGGCCGAGCAGCGCGCGGCACGGCTCTTTCTCACGCTCGCCGATCGCGTCGGCGTGAAGACGGCGGACGGCGTGCGCATTCCGCTGACGCTCTCGCGCCAGGAAGTCGCGGACCTGATCGGCACGACCCTCGAGACGGCGATCCGCCTCATGAGCCGCTGGCAGAAGGAGGCCATCGTTCTGACGGAGAAGGATGGCTTCGTGATTCCTCAGCCGGCGAAGCTGCGCGAGTAAAGCGCTCGGCGAGCCAGCACGAGGCCAGCACGCCGAGGAGCGTCATCGGCGCGGCCAGGAATCGGTTGGCCTGATAGAAGTAGAAGGTGAACAGCAGAAGGCTCAGCGCCGTGAGCCAGAACGTGAAGCGCACGACCGTCTCGCCGCGATGCCGCCACGCGTAGAGCGCGCCGGCGAGGGGGACCAGCGTCGGCACGAAGATCCAGAACAGGCCGGCCAGCACCGCCGGGTAGAAGAGAGCGTTCGGCAGCGCGGCCTCCGGACCGCCGATCGGGCAGGGACACATCCAGCGAAGGAGCAGTCCGCGGAGGAGGTCGCCCGCGATCCACGGTCCGTCCCGGATGATCCCGGCGTCGAC
>JBIOTX010000264.1:0-4025 GCA_044866315.1 Thermoanaerobaculia bacterium
TCATCGCCGCGGCGATGCTCGTGAGCGCGGCCTTCCTCTCCACGCGCCGCGAGGAGCGCGATCGCGAGCTGCGGGCCAGTCACATCGAGACCCGCCTCGCCGACGCGCGCGTACAGCTCCTGCGCTCGCAGCTCAACCCGCACTTTCTGTTCAACGCCCTCAACTCCGTGGCCGCGCTGGTGCGCCACGACCCGGCCCAGGCCGGGGCGATGCTGGAGCGGCTCTCGCGCTTCTACCGTATTGCCTCGCAGACCGAGGGACGGCAGTTGGTGAGCGTGGCCGAGGAGGTGGGATTCGCTCGGCAGTACCTGGAGATCGAGCGCGTGCGCTTCGGCGGGCGCCTGTCGGTCGAGATCGACGTCGACCGTGCCGCCGCGGAAGCACTCGTTCCCGCTCTGATCCTCCAGCCCCTCGTGGAGAACGCGGTCAAGCACGGCATCGCCTGCACGGTCGGGCCGGGGCGGGTGCGGATCGTGGCCCGCCGCGACGACGGCCTGTACATCACCGTCGAGAACAACGGCGCGTTCGACCCGACCCACGAAGGCGTCGGTCTCGCGAACACGCGCGAGCGGCTGCGGCACCTGTACGGCGACGGCCACGCTCTCCGCATCGCGTCGTGGCGTGGAGGCACGCTCGTGGAGCTTAGGATTCCGGCGTGACCCTGCGCGCGATCGTCGTCGACGACGAGCCGCTGGCGCGGCAGCGCATCCGCGACCTCCTCGCCGCCGAGGACGTGCTCGTGATCGGGGAGTGCGAGGACGGACTGCAGGCGCTGCAGGCCATCTCCGAGCAGCATCCTGACCTGATCTTCCTGGACGTGCAGATGCCCGGCGTGGACGGCTTCGAGCTGCTGCGCCTCCTCGAGCCGCCGCGGCCGATGATCATCTTCACCACCGCCTTCGAGGCCTACGCCGTCCGGGCCTTCGACGAGCACGCCCTCGACTACCTCCTCAAGCCGATCGACGCCGCGCGCTTCCGCGAGTCGCTCGCCCGCGCCACCGCCCGGACCCGCGACGACTGGTCCGAGCGCCTCGGCGGCCTCCTGGCGCGCCTCGAGCGCCAGCCGCAGCTCCTGCGGCGCCTCGTGGTGAAGACGCCGGGCCGGGTCTTCTTCGTCGAGACCCGCGACGTCGACTGGTTCGAGGCCGCCGGCAACTACGTCCGCGTGCACACGGGCGGCGAGGCCCACCTCGTGCGCATGACCATGCAGACCCTCGAGCAGCGCCTCGACCCGCGCGCCTTCGCCCGCATCCACCGCAGCACGATCGTCAACGTCGGCCGGGTGGCCGAGCTGCAGGCGGGCTTCCGCGGCGACTACGACGTCATCCTCAAGAGCGGCGCGCGGCTGCCGATGCAGCGCGCGTATCATGACCGCCTGCGAGCGGCGCTCGGGGATTTCTGATGCGTGCGGCCAATATCGACGCGGAGATCGACACTCTCTTCCAGCTTCCCCTCGGCGAATTCACCGATGCCCGGAACAAGCTGGCAGCGCGCCTCAAAAAAGAGGGACGCCTCGGCGACGCCGAGCGCGTGAAGGCGGTCCCGAAGGCGCCGGCCACGGCCTGGGCCGTCAATCAGTTGTACTGGCGGCATCCGAAAGACGTCGAGCGCCTGCTGGCCCAGGGCGAGAAGGTGCGCAAGGCGCAGACCGGCGGGCAGGCGAGCCTTCGCCAGCTGCTGGACGAGCGCAGGCAAGTGATCTCGGACCTGACCACCCGCGCCACGGCCATTCTCCGCGAGGGCGGCCACGGCATCTCGCCGGACGCGATCCGCCGGGTGTCGATCACGCTCGAGTCGCTCGCCTCCTGGGGCCGCACTGACGGCGCGCCGCAGGCGGGCCGCCTCACCGCCGACCTCGAGCCGCTCGGCTTCGACGGCCTGGCCGCGCTCCTCGGCGGCAAGAGCCCCACGCCTGCCAAGGTGCTGCAGTTCCGGCAGAAGAAATCCCCTGAGGATGAGGCTGCCGCGCGCGCACGGACCAAGGAAGCGGTCAAGGCGGCGGAGAAGGCGCTGCGCGAGGCCCAGCGCGACGCGGAGCGCGCGGAAGCGGCGCTGGAGAAGGCCACCGCGCGGGTGGAGGCCGTGGAGAAGCAGAAACAGGAGATCGACGCGCGCTACGCGCAGGCCAGGGAAGAGGCGCGGCTCGCCTCGGGCGAAGCGAGGAAGGCCGCCCAGGAGCTCGCGGACGCGGAGCGGGCCCTGGACCGACTCCGTTCGGGATGACAGATCGACCGCGAAACGTTCTCTATCCGAATGCCCGATCGCACCATTTCCATCCGAGGCGCGCGCACCCACAACCTGAAGAACGTTTCCGTCGAGATCCCGCAGCGGCAACTGACGGTGATCACGGGACCTTCCGGCTCGGGGAAGTCGTCGCTGGCCTTCAACACCCTCTACGCCGAGGGCCAGCGGCGGTTCGTCGAGTCGATGTCGACCTACGTGCGGCAGTTCCTGGAGCGGATCGACCGTCCGGACGTGGACGACATCGACGGCATCCTCCCGGCCATCGCCATCGAACAGAAGAACTCGGTCAAGAACGCCCGCTCCACGGTCGCGACCGCCACCGAGCTCGCCGACCACATCCGCCTCTTCATGACCTACTGCGGCGAGACCTGGTGCCCCGACTGCCACGTCGTGGTGCGGAAGGAGAACCCGGAGTCGATCACGAATTCGATCCTGGAGACCCTCGGCGGCAAGAAGGCCGTGGTCCTGGCGCCGATCTTCTTCGACGCCGCGCATGCCGGCATCGTGATCGAGCAGCTCGTGAAGGCGGGCTTCTTCCGGGTCTGGATGGACGGCGAGGTCCGCGACCTGAACGAGATCGATACCAAGGGCTTCACCTCGTTCGAGCTGGTGATCACCCGGCTGCGGGTCGATGCCGAGCGGCGCACGCAGATCACCGAGGCCATCGAGCAGGCGTTCGAGCTCTCCAAGGGGAACGTGAACGTGCTCGAGGAGTCGGAGGAGGGCTGGCTCTCGCATCGCTTCACCTCGCACTTCGCGTGTAATCGCTGCGGGACGGAGTTCCTCGAGCCGACGCCGCATCTCTTCTCGTTCAACTCGCCGCTGGGCGCGTGCACGCACTGCCAGGGCTACGGCCGGATCATCGGCATCGACCTGGAGAAGGTGATCCCGAACCGCGACCTGCGCCTGGACGAGCTGCCGGTCGCGCCGTGGAACTCGCCCGGCTACGAGGACTGCTACGAAGACCTGGAGAAGGCCGCGGCAAAGTACAAGCTCCGTCTGAATGTGCCGGTCAAGGACCTCACGCCGGCGGAGTGGGAGATCCTCCACGACGGCCGCGGCAAGTGGTACGGCATCAAGGGCTTCTTCGAGTGGCTGGAGACGAAGAAGTACAAGATCCACGTGCGGGTGAAGCTGGCCAAGTACCGCAGCTACGAGCGCTGCCCGGAATGCCGCGGCTCGCGCCTCAAGAGCGTTGTCGACAACGTGAAGTTCCGCGAGCGGACCATCGGCCAGCTCTTCGGGATGGACGTCAAGACCGCGCGCCGCTTCTGGGAGTACCTCGCCCTGTCGAAGGAGGAAGAGGCCCTGGCCGGACACCTCCGCCGCGAGATCGTGAACCGGCTGGTCTATCTCGATGAGGTCGGCCTGTCGTATCTCACCCTCGACCGCCAGACCCGCACGCTCTCCGGCGGCGAGTCCCAGCGCATCAACCTCGCCGCGGCTCTCGGCAGCTCGCTGACGGAGACGATGTACGTGATCGACGAGCCGACCGTGGGTCTGCACGCGCGCGACAGCGAGCGGTTGCTGGCGGTGCTACGGCGGCTGAAGAACGCGGGGAACACCGTGATCGTGGTGGAGCACGACCCGACGATCATCGCCGGGGCGGACTATCACGTGGAGCTCGGGCCGGGGGCGGGGGAGTTCGGGGGACAGATCGTCGCTTTCGGACAGAACCCCTCACCCGGCGCTTCGCGCCTCCCTCTCCCCGCCGTGCGGGGAGAGGGGGAAGGGCTAGGGACGATCCGCATCGTGAATGCCCGCGAGCACAACCTCAAGGG
>JBIOTX010000265.1:0-2097 GCA_044866315.1 Thermoanaerobaculia bacterium
CCCGGCACGTACCGCTTCCTGGTGACGGCGGCGAACAGCGACGGCGTGTGGAGCGTCGCGCCGGCGACGCTGGCCGTCGAGCAGCTGCCGTTCTTCCGCCAGACCGCCGCGTTTCTCGTGCTCTGCGTGCTGGCCGGCGCGGCGCTTGTGGCGCTCTTCCTCTACCTCTGGACCCGGCGCGTGCGGGCGGAGTTCGCCGGGAAGCTGGCCGAGCGGTCGCGCATCGCCCTCGAGCTGCACGACACGGTGGCCCAGGAGCTGGTCGGCATGCGCCTGCTTCTCGACCTCGCCGGCGGATCCCTCGGGCGCGACGACGCGGCGGCGCGGGGTCACCTCGAGCGCGCGGCCGCGACCAGCCGGAACGTGCTCCAGGAGGTCCGCCGGGTCCTGGCCGATCTCCGGCCCGCCCCGCTGGAGGCCGAGTCGCTTCCCGCGGCGCTGAAGCGATTCGCGCCGGAGGTCGTGGTGAAGGGAACGGCGCGCCCGCTGCGGCCCGAGGTCGAGGACAACCTGCTGCGCATCGCGCAGGAGGCGATCACGAACGCGATGCGGCACGCCCAGGCCAGCCGCGTGGACGTGGAGCTGATCTACGGGCCCGAGCGCGTCGAGCTCCGGGTGCGCGATGACGGGATCGGCGTGTCGCCGCGCGAGGGACGATTCGGCCTGCAGGGGATGCGCGAGCGCGCCGAACGGATGAACGCGCAGCTGCGGATCACCAGCAAGAGCGGCGAGGGAACGGAGATCGCGGTCGAGGTCGAGGCCTGATCATGGACCGACGCATCCGCATCGTCGTCGCCGACGACCACCCCGTGGTCCGGGAGGGACTGGCCGCGGTCATCGCGCGCGAGACCGACATGGTGGTGGTCGGCGCGGCGCGCGACGGGCGGGAGGCGCTGGAGCTCTCGCGCAGTCACGCGCCGGACGTCGTGCTGATGGACCTGCGCATGCCCGTGCTCGACGGCGTGACCGCGACCGCGCTCGTGCGCCGGGAGTGTCCGGGCACGCACGTCATCGTGCTGACCACGTTCGGCGGCGACGCCGACATCCACCGCGCCCTGGAGGCCGGCGCGCGGGCCTACCTGCTCAAGGATGCCGACGCCCGGGCCGTGCTCGCCGCCATCCGTGACGTTCACGCCGGGCGGCGCCACCTCGGCGCGGAGGTCTCCGCGCGTCTGATGCAGCGCTACGAGAGCGACGAGCTGACGCCGCGCGAGACGGAGATCCTGACCCTCATCGCTAAGGGCATGAAGAACCGCCAGATCGCGAAGGCCCTCGGCATCACGGAAGGCACGGTCAAGGGACACATCAACAACATCCTCGGCAAGCTCCACGTCCGCGACCGGACCCAGGCCGTGACCGTGGCCCTCCGCCGCGGCATCGTGCACCTCGACTGAAAGGCGGGCAGACCGCAGTCTGCCCGCCTCACGAGAACTACCGGAAGTTCACGAGCAGCTGAATGTTCATGAAGTCGAACGGATTCGTCGGGTCGACCGCCTGAGCGACCCGATACTTGAAGCAGATCTGGTAGAAGCCGGTTCCGGTGAAGGTCTGCACGAACGCGTTGACGCCGGTCCGCTTCGTGCGCTCCAGCAGCGTGGCGTTGTTCATCGACGAGTTGTTGGCGCGCCACACCGTGATCTTCGCCTTCGGGTTGTGGTCGTACCCCTGAGCGGTGCCGAGGTTGGGGATCACGTCGACGTCGAAAGTGATGCGGCTGGCGAAGAAGACGGACGAGCACACGGCGCCGCCCGGCCAGAGGTTGACCGAGCCACTGGACGTACTGTCGGCGGTGACCGAGTAGTCCGGGTACACCGGCTCCGTCGCCTCCGGACCGTAGTCCGGCTCACCCGGATCCTCGGGCTCGATGAGGGCGAACGCGGAAGTGCTGAGCGCGACGCAGAGCAGAGAAATCATGAGAAGACGAGCTTTACGGGACATTCCAAGGCCTCCTGGGGATGGGGACGGGGGGAGAGAGGTGGACGAGGGGCGGAGGGGCTCGGGACATGCCCGTACGGTACGGGGCGCCCGGCGCGCGCACACGGGCCGGAGGGTGGGGGGCGAAGTATGACTTTGGTTAGGGTTTGGAGTGCGGCGGCG
>JBIOTX010000266.1:0-15408 GCA_044866315.1 Thermoanaerobaculia bacterium
CCCCCGCCGCTCCAGGGCCATCGCGATCGCCAGTGCCGCCACGGCGTAGACCACGAGCAGAAGGCGATCAAAGTACGACGGCAGGAACAGCGTGGCCAGGTTCGGCAGGATCTGCCGGGGCATGATCACGAGCTCGACGATCGAGCCGGCGACCAGGGCCACCGCGACGGCGGCGGTCACGCCGACGGCGTGGCGGTCGAATTCGAGTCCCGGGCGATGGTGCAGCCAGAAGCGCACCGCCAGGACGATGAAGCCGGGCACGATCACCAGCGCCGCGAGCGTGCCCGCCAGCCCTTTCGCCGTCACCTCGTCGATGGCGGTCGGCGTGAGCAGGTAGCGCACCGCGAGCAGCACGCGGACCAGAAGGATCGTCCAGATGGCGACGATCACGCCGCCGATGCACCAGAGGTCGCGCAGGCGGAGGCGGTGCACGCGGCCGAAGGCGATCGAGGCAATGAAGCCGACCAGGATCAGCCAGGCCAGGCCCAGGGCGACGAGGAGGGCGCGCGGGGTCGGCAGGTCGCGGATGACGGTGATGGTGACGAGCAGGCCGCGCGCGCGGGGCTGCCCGGGGATCACCAGCGGCACGCGCACGCTGGAGAGGGCGCGGTTCGGCTCGAGCGCCGCGCCGAGGACCTGCCGCTCCATCCGCCGCAGCCAGCGCGGCGCGCCGTTGCCGTCCCGCGGCGCGAGATCGGCGCCATCGCGGAAGCGCGGCGCGCCGCCGGGAGGGATCTGCAGCACGGCGTCGTGCCGAAACTCCGCCGCGCCGTGCCCGAGGGGGAGGAGGAACGTGTTCGCGCCGGCGGCGGGCTCGCGCCCGAACGAGAGCGTGCTCGCGTTGTCCTTGAATGGAGGGAGCGAGGTCGTGCGCGTCCACGGCGGGTCGAACGAGAGCCGCGGCCTCGCGCCGTCACCCGCGAGGCGCATGACCAGGCGGCGGCGGGGCCAGAGCACTTCGATCGTGGACGGCTTCCCTTCGCGCGCGGCGATGGCGTGCTCGCGCCACGGCTCGTCGTCCATCACCAGCCGCAGCTCGTTCTTCTCCGGGCGCAGCACGCGGATCGATGCCGCCCATTCCTCCAGCGCGCGGGCCATCGCCAGCGGCACTTTGCCCTCGCGCCGCAGGTCATTCAGCCGGGCCTGGAGCAGGGCGTCGAGCTGGCGGGCGCGCGTCGGGTGAACCTCCGGCGCCGGCATGACGATCAGCGGCTCGGCCACCGGCGTGCGGCTGATGATCAGCTTTCGCCGCCGCAGCCACCCCTTGCGCGCCAGCTCGACCGAGAACCGGCCGGCCTGCTTGCCTCCGCCGCCGAGGGTGACCACCTCGCCGTTCGCGTACGCGCCGTCGACGCGCACCAGCGCCGTGCCCCCGCGCGTGAACAGCCGGAAGCCGCCGCCGTCCGCCCGTTCCAGCCGCATCTCCGGGCGGAAGCTGCCGTTCGGCCAGCCGATCACCGCCGAGTGCTCCCGGCCGCCGATGGCGATCGTCCCCGTCTCGGGATCGGCGCTCTCCGCCGCGGTCCAGGCGACCTGCGTCGAGCGCGGCCACTCGGCGACGGAGACCAACGCCCAGAGCGCGGCGGGGATCGCGGCGAGCGTCGCCAGGAGGATGATCGCGAACGGCAGGACGTGCCGCCGGTTGCCGAGGGAGGGAAGCGACTCCTCGCGATGCCGCAGCTCGAGCATCCACGCCACGAGGACGTAGGCGAACACCACCACTGCGAGAAAGGGCAGCGTCATCAGCGGATACGGCGCATACGTAGTACGGCCGGGGGGCCTTTTGGTTGACAGCTACGCCCGGCGGACCATCTCCACGCCGAGAGAGCCGAGGAGAAGCATCAGCGCCAACAGCACCGGGCCCTGCAGTGCCGGGACCGCCGCGGTAATGGCAAACGCGAACGTGTAGCTCTCGACCGGCTGTGGCTGCCCTCCCGGAATCGCCGGCGGGAGGACGTAACTCCAGGTGACGGTGTACGTCCCGGGCGGCAGCACGCCGAGCGACACCGTCTGCGAGTTGCAGGAGGCGACCGGACCACCCGGCGGCGGCGGAATGTCATCGAGGAACTGCACGACGGTGATGTTCGTTCCGGCGATGGTGACCTGCGGGGCGAGAACCCTGTGGAGCGTCAGGTGCTCGAACGTCAGTTGAACGGGATTGCCGACGACGGTAAAGCGCGGATTGGGAGTCCCTCCGTCGCAGGGCGAAGTCTGCGCCGACGCCGCCGATGGAAGGAAGACGACCAGAACGAAGATCAGGTACCTCACTTCCCCGCGAACTCCGCCTTTCTCTTCTCCTTGTAGGCAGCCAGCCCTTCCACCGCGTCCTCGCTCTGGAAGAGCTGCTGCTGGAGCTCGCGCTCGAGGGCCAGCGCAGACTCGATGGGGATCTCCCACCCCGTTTGCACGGCCCGCTTGATCCGGCCGACGGCCTTGGCGGCCTTGTTCGGCGGGCAGAAGCTCGAGGCGTACTCGATCACCCGGTCCCACCACTTCCGCCCGTCTTCCTCGGCCGGCCAGACGTAGTTGATCACGCCCAGCTCCCGCCCCTTCTCGAAGTCGTGCAGGTTGCCTTCGACCATCAGCTCGAGCGCCTTGGTCTTGCCGACCAGGCGCGCCAAGCGCTGCGTGCCGCCCGTGCCTGGGAGCACGCCGAGGGAGACCTCGGGGAGGCCCCACTTGCCCGCCCCCTGGAGAGCGATGCGGATGTCCGCGGCCATGGCGATCTCGAAGCCGCCGCCGACGGTGTGGCCGTTCATCGCGGCGATGACGAGCTTCGGCGTCTGCTCCAGGCGGCTCATGGTCTCGTTCGCGTGGAGGCAGAAGTAGTACTTGAACTGTGGGGTGACCTCCGAGAGCATGCGGATATTCGCGCCGGCGGAGAAGAACTTCTCGCCCGCGCCGCGGAGGACGATCACGTGCACCTCGTCGTCCATGCGCGCGCGGAGGATGCACTCGTCCAGCTCGCGGTTCATCTCATAGGTGTAGGTGTTCGCGGGCGGATCGTTCAGCTCGAAGACGGCGACGCCCTTCTCCACTCGGTAATCGACGAGTTTTCCTGCCATTGCGACTCCTCTGTTCAGCGCCCGTCGGCAAAGGAGATGCCGAGGCTGCGCGCGGTGGCGACCATCTGCCCGTCGGGGTCGACGTACTTGGGCCGGGAGACGGCCTCGTGGATGGGAACGGAGACGATCGCATCGCCGCGCAGGGCGACCATCTCCCCGAACTTGTTGCGGGCCACGAGATCGGCCGCGGCCGTGCCGAAGCGCGTGGCCAGGATGCGGTCGTAGGCGATGGGCGAGCCGCCGCGCTGGATGTGGCCGAGGACGGTGACGCGGATCTCCAGGTCGATGTGCTGCTGGATGTCCGCGGCGACCTGGTAGGCGATGCCGCCGAGGCGGCGCGTGGCCTTGTCGAGGTAGGCCTCCTCGCCGCCCTGCCGCTTGGCCCCTTCGGCCACGACGATGATGTCGAACTTCGCCCCCTCGGCCTGCCGCTCCCGGATCGACTCGACGATGACCTCGGGGCGGTAGGGGATCTCCGGCAGGAGAATGATGTCCGCCCCGCCGGCGATCCCGGAGTAGAGGGCGATCCAGCCGGCGTGGCGTCCCATGACCTCGAGGATCATCACCCGCTCGTGGCTCTCGGCGGTGGTGTGCAGCCGGTCGACCGCGTCCGTGGCCACGGCCACGGCGGTGTGGAAGCCGAAGGTGTAGTCGGTCGCGGCCAGGTCGTTGTCGATGGTCTTCGGCACGGCGACCATAGGGATGCCCACCTCACAGAGGCGCTGGGCGATGCGCAGCGTGCCGTCGCCGCCGATGGCGATGATGCCGTCGATGCCGAACTGGTGGATGTTCTCGACGACCTCGGCGGAGCGGTCGACGGTTCCCCCCGCGGTCGGGTATTCGAAGGGATTGCCGCGGTTCGTGGTCCGGAGCAGCGTCCCGCCTTTCGGGAGGATGCCCCGGATGGAGTCGAGGGTGAGCGGAACGATGGCCTCGGTGAGCAGTCCCTCGAAGCCCAGCTGAATGCCGACCACCTCCATGTGGTACTCGCGGATCAGCGTCCTCGCCGAAGCGCGGATCACCGCATTGAGGCCCGGACAGTCGCCGCCGCCGGTGAGGATGCCGATGCGCTTCATGGCGGCGCAGGTTATCAAACGTGGGCCTACCAATCGCGTCATGCAGCGGGCTCAGCGCATGGCCGTCTGGCACTGCCGTTGCTCAACAGTACGGGGTCAGCGCCCTCAGCGCGAGGGCGCGGCGAAACCTGGAGGAAAGCGCATGAACATCATTGGATGGATCCTGTTTGGTTTGGTCGTCGGCGCGATCGCGAAGTTCCTCATGCCGGGCCGTGACCCGGGTGGCTGGATCGTCACGATTCTGCTCGGCATCGCCGGCTCGTTCGTCGGCGGCTTCCTTGCGACCACGCTGCTGGGACGGGAAGACTCCACCGCAGGCTGGATCGGCTCGATTGTCGGGGCGATCGTCCTGCTCTTCATCTATCGCCTCATCGTCGGCCGCAGAGCAGTGGTCTGACGGCCGAGGCTGCGAAGTACCTTTCAGGCAGGCGTTTTGGCGCGCCTGCCCGAGCACTCCCTGGGTCAGGGTCTCGCGCGTGGCGAGACCCTTTTTTCGTTTGGAGAAACGTAACGCGGCGGGACGGAACAATTTAGCCGCGCGGCGCGTCTGAAATGGGCAGAATGTGAGCAGACCGCTGGCACTTTCGGTGCAGCAGCGTCGCTATCCCGTTCGTCCCCCAGAAGGAGTGAGACAAGACCTATGAGCCAATCCGCCAAACGTATTCTTTCGACGATCGCCATCGTCATCGCCTCGGTGGCGTTCGGGATCCTCATCAGCGCCGACCTGGGCCTGATGCGGAAGTCGAAAGCGCAGTCGGTCACGCCGGCCCCGACCGCGGCCGTCCCTGCCGTCACCATCCCGTCTTTTGCTGACGTCGCGGCGCGGGTCATGCCCGCCGTCGTCTCCATCCGCTCGACCGAGATCGTCCGCGAGAGCGATCGCCGCCGCCAGTTCGGCATCGATCCGTTCGAGTTCTTCTTCCCCGACCCGCGCGACCGCCGCCGCTTCGGCACGCCCGACGGCGAGGACGAGGAGCGCCGGCGCGAGAGCGGCGGATCCGGCTTCATCATCTCGCCGGACGGCTTCATCCTCACCAACAACCACGTCATCGAGGGCGCCAGCAAGGTCGACGTGCACTACGGCGCCGATGAGAACGGCAACGGCGGCCGCACCGTCCAGGCCAAGATCGTCGGCCGCGACCCGGCCACGGACATGGCTCTCCTGAAGATCGACATCGACCAGCAGATGCCCTGGATCCGCCTCGGCGACTCCGACCGCATCCGCAAGGGCGACTGGGCCATCGCCATCGGCCATCCCTTCCAGTTCGAGAACACCCTCACCGTCGGCGTGATCTCCGCCAAGGGCCGCTCGCTCGGTCTGAGCCGCGAGACCCAGTCCTTCGAGAACTTCATCCAGACCGACGCCGCCATCAACTTCGGCAACTCCGGCGGCCCGCTCCTCTCCATCAGCGGCGAGGTCATCGGCATCAACACCGCCATCCGCGGCGGCGCGCAGGGCATCGGCTTCGCCACGCCGATCAACACGGCCAAGGTGCTCCTGCCGCAGCTCAAGGAGGGCAAGGTCACCCGCGGCTATCTCGGCATGACCATCACCGACGTCAGCGAGGAGCACCGGGAGGCCTTCAATCTCCCCGAGGCCCGCGGCGCGCTGGTGCAGACCGTCGACCCGGGCAAGCCCGCGGCCAAGGCCGGCCTCAAGCCGGGCGACGTGGTCATCGAAGTGGACGGCAAGCCGATCCGCAACAACCGCGACCTCATCGACTACGTCTCCTACCTCCCCGTCGGCAGCGACGTGAAGATCACCCTGATCCGCAACGGGCAGCGGATGAACCTCACCGCCGAGACCGCGGAGCGGCCGAACGAGGCCGAAGAGGAGGAGGGAAGCGAGCCGAGCCGGGTCGAGCCGGTGCGGAACAAGCTGGGCATGTCGGTGCAGAACATCACGCCCGAGCTGCGCCGCACGTACAGCGTCCCCGAGGACGTCACCGGCGTGCTCGTGACCGACGTGAAGAACGTCTCGCCCGCCGGCGAGGCCAACATCAGCGAAGGCGACATCATCAGCGAAGTGCAGGGCCAGCGCGTGACGAACGTGGACGAGTTCCGGGCCGCGATCGATCGCATCCGCTCCGGCCAGCGCTTCCGCATGTACGTGACCTCGGTGCCGTCCCGCGGCGGCGCACCGATCTCGACGTACCGGATTCTCGTGGCTCCGTAAGTAGTTCGTTCACAGCTCCACATACAATCGCGCCGCATGAACGATGAAGAGTTCATGCGGCGCGCTCTGTTTCTGGCGGAGCGCGGCCGCTACTCGGCGAGCCCGAACCCGATGGTCGGCAGCGTCATCGCGCGCGACGGCCAGATTCTCGCCGAGGGATGGCACCGCCGCGCGGGTGCGCCGCACGCGGAGATCGAGGCGCTGCAGACGTGCGACGCAAAAGGCGCCACGCTGTACGTGACGCTCGAGCCGTGCGCGCACATGGGCCGCACGCCGCCGTGCGCCGAGGCCGTGATCGCGGCGGGCGTGCGGCGGGTGGTGGTGGCCACGCGCGACCCGAACGAGCTGGTGGACGGCCGCGGGATCGAGGCCATGCGGGACAAGGGTGTCGAGGTGACCGAGGGCGTGCTCGAGGCCGAGGCGCGGCGGCTGAACGAGAAGTTCTTCTACTCGATCCGGCAGAAGCTGCCGTTCGTCCTGCTCAAGGCGGGGATGACCCTCGACGGGAAGCTGGCGACGGTCGCGCGGGAGTCGCAGTGGATCACCTCCGAGGCCGCGCGCGAGGCCAGCCTGGCCCTGCGCGAGGAGTACGACGCCATCCTCGTCGGAAGCGGCACGGTGAAGGCCGACAACCCGCGCCTCACCCGGCGCCTGGGACTGGCCGGCGGCATCCTGCCGTGGACCCGGGTCGTCCTCGACGGCGACGGCGAGGTGCCGCCGCACGCACAGATCCTCACCGGCAACGACCGCACCATCCTCTTCACCTCCCAGCCGGAGCGCTTCGACGCCGCGCCGAACCTGGAGATCGTCCCCATCGACGGCCGCCCCGACCTCGATCATGTCCTGGGCGAGCTGTACGCGCGCGGCATCCGCTCGCTGATCGTCGAGGGCGGCGCGGTCGTGCATTCGGAGTTCATCCGCCGCGGCCTGTGGCAGAAGATGATCCTCTTCGTCGCCCCCATGATCGTCGGCGGCGGAGACGCGCCGTCGATCTTCACCGGCGAGGCCGTGAGCCGGTTGACAGAGGCCTACCGCTTTCGTTTTGATCGCGCGGAGTTCGTGGGCGGCGATCTGATGGTCGTCGCTTATCCCACCTGACGCCATGTTCACCGGCATCATCCTCCACACCGCCACCATCGAGTCCTTCGAGCGCCGCAGCAGCGGCGCGCGGGTGCGGCTGCGCACGAGCGACCCCGAGCCGTTCACGCGCGGGGAGAGCCTGGCGGTGAACGGCGTCTGCCTGACCGTGCTCCCGGAAGCGGACGGCGCGCTCATCGCCGACATCTCCGACGAGACCCTGGCCCGTACCACCCTGGGCATGCTGCTCGCCGGCTCGCGCGTCAACGTGGAGCGGGCTCTCTCCATCGGGGATCGCCTCGGCGGGCACATGGTCCAGGGCCACGTCGACACCACCGGCGCGCTGGCCTCGGTCCGCAGCGAAGGCGAGTTCGCCGTCTACCGCTGGAGCTTTCCGGAGGAGCTCTCGGAGCTCGTGGTCAGCAAGGGCTCGATCGCGGTCGACGGCGTGTCGCTGACCATCGTCGACCCGGACGGCGAGACCTTCGGCGCCGCGCTCATCCCCGAGACCCTCCGCCGCACGAACCTCGGCACGATGCACGTCGGCGACGTCGTGAACCTGGAGTTCGACATGATCGCCAAGTACGTGCGCAGTCTCGTCGCCCCCTACCTGCCGGCCAAGTCGTGATCCTCTATCGCAAAGGCGCGCCGCTCCGCGTCCGGCGCGCGCCGGCGCCGCAGCCGCCGTTCTGGGCGGCGACGACGATCGCCCCGTACGGACCGCGGCGGGCCTGGCCGGTGGCGATCGATTACCTCGCCCTCGTGGCCAGCGCGGCGGAACGGCTCGAGGTCGCCGTCGCCGACAGCGTGACCGACGAGCTCGAGCGCACCCGACCGCTCGCCGAGCCCGTGCTCATCGACGCCGCGGAGAACGCGGAGGCCATCTTCCGCCGCGGCGAAGAGGCGCTTCGCTTCTGCGAGGCGCGAGGCTTCGCTTCGCTGTACCTCGGTGCCGCCCCCTCGCGCGCGTACGAGAACACGACCGTCGTCATCCCCGCCTGGCCGCCGGAGCCCGCGCTGTTCGAAGAGGCCCGCGCGCGCGGCGTCCGCTGGGGGGTGGCCATCCCGGTGATCTTCCCCGTCACCACCGATCTCGTTCTGCTCGAAGATCTCGCGCGTGCCGCGCACGGTGCGGAGTTCTTCGCCGCCATCCCCGTCGACGTCGAGGCCACGGCGAAGCAGGCCATCGCCCAGCAGATGCACCTCGCCGGCGACGACGACCGCTACGCCATGCTCTTCCACGCCGACGTCGCGCCCATCCACCTCTCCACCGAGCGCCACATCGCCGCCCTCGCCGCGGAGCACGGCATGGCCGACTTCGTCGTGCCGCCGCGCTGGAACGACCGCACCAACTGGAACGCCGCCGTCCTCCTCACCCTCACCGCCTCGCGCATGATCGCCATGGAGCTCGACCTCGACCTGGCCGGCCTGATCGCGCGCAGCGCCCGGGCGGTGGCGGACCTGGACAAACCGCTCGCGCGCATCGCCGAGTCGGCGAGCCTCTCCATCGTGGGCGGCCTGGATGAGACGAGCGTGGAGATGCTGACGGAGTGGCTGGGAGGGGGTTCTGCCGCGTTCTTTGATTACGTGAGCGAGCAGTGGAGATTGCGGCGGGTGTGAACACGGAACACGGAACGCAGAACACGGAACGGCGCTCAGCGTTCCGTGTTCCGTGTTCCGTGTTCTCCGTTCTTCCGGTGCTCGACCTTCACCTTCGTCGAGATCCCCCCGCGTACGTAAAAGTCCCCCTCGACGTACAGGTACCGCGGATCGAGCGCCGCGACCAGGTCGTTCGCGATCCGGTTCGTCACCGCCTCGTGGAACGTCCCCTCGTCGCGATAGGACCAGAGATACAGCTTCAGCGACTTGAGCTCCACGCACGTTTGATCGGGCACGTAGCGGATGCGGATCGTCGCAAAGTCGGGCTGCCCGGTCATCGGGCAGAGGCAGGTGAACTCCGGCGCCTCGAACGCGATCTCGTAGTCGCGCTCGGGATTCGGGTTGGGAAACGTTTCGAGTTGTTTGGAGGGCTTCGTGGCCATGCGTACTGGTAACTGGCTACTGGCTACTACCGTTTCACCGCTCCGCCCGCCGCCATCAGCTTCTGATTCAGCTCCTTGATCCGTTCCTGGAGCTGGGTGATCTTGGCCTGGGCGTCGGCGCGGAGGCGCTCGGCCTCGCCGCGGAGGCGGGCGATCTCGTCGTCCTTCTGGTTCTGGCCGCCCTGGTTCTGGGTGACCTGGGTGCGCAGGAACTCGAGGTCGTGGCGGAGGGTCTCCAGCTCCTCGTCCTTGTCCAGCATGCGCTGGCGCCACTGTGATTCCTGCTCTTCGTAGAGGCGCTTGATGTCCATCAGCTCGGTGATCTGCGAGAAATCCGAGTAGCTCGGGGCCATGTCTCCTCCCTGGCGGACGCGCTCTTCGATCTGGGGGAAGAGCTTGCGCAGCTTGAGCGACAGGTCATCGGGGTCGCTCGCCAGCGCCATGGCGTCCTGATACGTGATCTTCTGGTGCACCAAGAGGGCGATGAGGGACTGATTCATCGACTGCATGCGGAACAGCCCGACCGAGCTCTCCATCTCCTCGAGGATGTCCTTGGTGTGCCCGTCCTCGATCAGCTTGGCGATGCGCGGAGAGTTCTTCAGCACCTCCACGGCCGCGGTCATCCGCCCGTCCACGGTCTTGATCAGCTTCAGGGAGATGATCCCCCGCAGGACCAGCGAGAGTTGCCCGCGGATCTGCTTGTGCTGCTCGGCGGGGAAGGCGTCGATGATGCGGTCCAGGGTCTGGGCGGCGTTGTTGGTGTGCAGGGTGGAGAACACCAGGTGCCCGGTCTCCGCGGCCGTGAGCACGGTCTGCATCGTCTCCATGTCGCGCATCTCCCCGACCATGATCACGTCCGGGTCCTGGCGCATGCAGTTCCGCAGCGCCTCCTGGAACGTGGGCGTGTCCGTGCCCACCTCGCGCTGGGAGATGGCGGCGGTGCGGTCCTGGAAGAGGAACTCGATCGGGTCCTCGATGGTGACGATGTGCAGCGGCTCGTGCTCGGAGATCTGCATGATCATCGCCGCCAGCGTGGTCGACTTGCCCGAGCCCGTGGGACCGGTGACGATGACCAGCCCGTCCGGGATCTGGGTCATGTCGTGCACGGCCGTCGGCAGCTCGAGCTGGTCGATGGTCTGGATCTGGATGGGGATGCGGCGGAACACCGCCCCCACCGTGCCGCGCTGCATGTACATGTTCGCGCGGAAGCGGGCCACGCCGGGGACGCCGTAGCCGAAGTCGACGGACATCTTGGCGTCGAACTTCTCCTTCTGCACCCGGTTCAGGAGCGGCATGAGCATGCGCTCGAGGTCTACCGGCTTGAGCGGCTCGGTCTTGATCGGGATCAGCTTTCCCCGCACCCGCACCAGCGGCGGACGCATCGGCTTCAGATGAAGATCCGACGCCTCCTGCTTGGCCATGTAGATGAGCAGGTCGTTGAGGGAGATGGTGGGGGCCGCGGTCTGGGCCTGGGGTTGGGATACTGCGGTCACGGACGGATTATATGCAGTCCCGAATCAGCGCCGCATGATCGAGTCGAGGATCATCAAAAACGCCTCCTGCTGCTTCGCCTCGGTCTTATTGATGACCGCAATGGTCTCGCCGATGCGGAAGCGCTGGTGGAGCTCGTCGGCGGAATGGGAGGACGTCACCACGATCCGCCGCGCGGACAGTCCTTTCTGCCGGGCGTAGTCCACGAACTTCTTCCCGTCCATGCCCGGCATCTCCAGGTCGACGATGAGGAGGTCGATGGAGTCGTCGATTTTGGGAAGGGCGTCGTAGGGGTGGCTGTAGGTCTCCACCTTGGCCGTGTTGGGATAGCGCTCGAGCATGAAGTTCGACCAGAGATCGCAATAGGACGACGAGTCGTCCACGATGACGACGCGCTTGGCGGCCTTCTCGGTCATTTTTTCCTGCGCTGCGGTTTTTGCTCGCGAACGTCGTGCCGGATCGCGCCGCCGACGATGGTGCTGACGACCCTCCCCTGCAGGGTCTCCCCGACGAAGGGGGAATTCGAGGCCTTCGACCGGAACATGCGGGAGACCTCGACCTTGGCGTCGAGGTCGATCAGGGTGACGTCGCCGAGGCTGCCCGGGCGGAGCGTGCCGCCGGGGAGGTTGAATACGCCCGCGGGGCCGGTGGAGAGCAGCTCGATGAGCCGGGCCAGGCCGATCACCTTCGTCTTCACCAGCCGGTCGTAGCAGACGGCGAACGCCGTCTCCAGCCCGATCACGCCGAAGGGCGCGAGGTCGAACTCCACGTTCTTCTCGTCGAAGTGGTGCGGGGCGTGGTCGGTGGCGATGGCGTCGACGGTGCCGTCCGCGATCCCCTCGAGGATGGCCTGGCGGTGCTCTTCGCTCCGCAGCGGCGGGTTCATCTTCAGGTTCGTCGAGAACGACTGCACGGCCTCATCGGTGAGGGCGAGGTGGTGTGGCGTCACCTCGCACGTGACCTTGACGCCTTCCGAGCGGGCGCGCCGCACCGCGTCTACCGCACCGGCGGTCGAGAGATGGGCGATGTGCACGTGCGCGCCGGTGATCCTGGCCAGGATGACATCCCGGGCGACGAGCGTCTCCTCCGAGGCCGCCGGGATGCCGCGCATGCCCAGGAGGGTGGAGAAGTAGCCCTCGTGCATCACGCCGCCTTCGTTCAGGTTGGCGTCTTCCTCGTGGGCGACCACGGGCATGCCCAGCATCGAGCAGTACTCGAGCGCGCGGCGCATGAGCTGGGCGTTGTAGACCGGCCTGCCGTCGTCGCTGACGGCGACGCAGCCGGCCGCGCGCAGGTCGGCGAGCTCCGCGAGCTCTTCGCCCTTGAGGCCCTTGCTCACCGCCCCGACCGGATAGACGCGGCACGACCCGTTCCGCGCCGCCTCGGCCACCACCATCTCCGTGACCGCGCGCTCGTCGTTCGGCGGCATCGTATTGGCCATGGCGCAGACGGCCGTGTAGCCGCCCGCCACCGCCGCGCGCGTGCCGGTGGCGATGGTCTCCTTGTGCTCCTGGCCCGGCTCGCGCAGATGCGTGTGCAGGTCGATGAAGCCGGGCGTGAGCACGAGACCCGCGGCGTCGATCGTCTCGACGTTCGCTTTCAGCTTCTTGTCGACCCTGGCGATCGTGCCACCTTCGATGAGCACGTCCAGCGTGGCATCGATCTCCTGCGAAGGATCGATGACGCGCGCGCCGGTAATCAGCAGGTTCGTCATTCCGCTCCGTGCGCTCCGCCGAGGAGATAGAGGACCGCCATGCGGACGGCCACGCCGTTCGTGACCTGCTCGAGGATCACCGAGAACTCCGGATCGTCGGCGACGTCGGAGGCGATCTCCACGCCGCGGTTCATCGGCCCGGGGTGCATCACCAGCACGCCCTTCTTGGCCCGGGCCAGGCGCTCCCGGGTCAGGCCGAAGGTGTTGTAGTACTCGCGCAGCGACGGGAAGCTGAGCTTTCCCTGCCGCTCCAGCTGGATGCGCAGCATCATGATCACGTCCGCGCCTTCCAGGGCCTCGTCGAGCGAGTGCACCACCCGCACGCCCATCCTCTCGATCTCCATCGGCATCAGCGTCGGCGGCGCGGCCAGGGTCACGTTCGCCTTCATCTTCGTCAGCAGGTGGATGTTCGAGCGCACCACCCGCGAATACTTGATGTCGCCGATGATGGAGACGTTGACGCCCTGCAGGCGGCCGAGGCGCTCGCGGATGGTGAAGGCGTCCAGGAGGGCCTGGGTGGGATGCTCGTGCGCGCCGTCGCCGGCGTTGATGATGGAGATGTTCTCGAAGCGCTCGGCCAGCATCCTCGGCGAGCCGGGATGCTTGTGGCGGATGACGATCATGTTCGGATGCATCGCCACCAGATTCTCGGCCGTGTCGATGAGGGTCTCACCCTTCTCCACCGCCGACCCCGAGGCCGAGAAGTTCAGCGTGTCCGCGGAGAGGCGCTTCTCCGCGATCTCGAACGACACGCGCGTGCGCGTCGAGGCCTCCATGAACAGATTGATGACCAGCTGCCCGCGCAGCGCGGGCACTTTCTTCACCGGCCGCTCGCTGACTTCCTTGAAGCCCTCGGCGGTATCGAGAATGAGGTTGATCTCTTCGGAAGTGAGAGGCTCGATGCCCAGAAGGTCTTTCGAGCGGAGCGAGGTACCGGCTGCTCTCATTTCTCCATGATCAGGACTTCGTCCTCGCCGTCCGTCTCCGCCAGCTTGACCTTGATCACTTCCTGGGCATCGGTGGGGACGGTCTTGCCGATGACGTCGGCGTGGATGGGCAGCTCGCGGTGGCCGCGGTCGATGAGCACGGCCAGCATGACCTGCTTGGGCCGTCCGAAGTCGATGAGGGCGTCGAGCGCGGAGCGGACGGTGCGGCCGGTGTAGAGCACGTCGTCGACCAGGACGATGATCTTGTCGTCGATCGGCTCGGGAAGCTTGGTCGGCTTGACCACCGGGTTCGGGGCGATGGTGGTGAGGTCGTCGCGATAGAGGGTGATGTCCAGGATGCCGAACGGCACCGGACGCCCCTCCATCTGCTCGATCTCCTTGGCCATGCGCTCACCGATGGGCACGCCGCGGCTGCGGATCCCGACGATCATCAGGTCGTCCAGCCCCCGGTTCTTCTCGACCACCTCGATGGCCATACGGCGGATCGCGCGGTTCATCCGCGCGCTGTCCAGCAGACGTTTTTTGACGTTCATAACAGGAGTGGCTCAGCAGGTCTGACGCGAAGCCGCGCGAGGATACCCCGCAACCTCGTGACCCCGCAACCTTGGTTTGAAATCTGCAGCTTTCCCGAACTCATGGGTAGCAAGCCGAAGGTCCTTCTCGTGGAGGACGACGCGGATGTTCGCCGGCTGTACGCGATCGGCCTCAACCAGCGCGGCTTCGAGGTAAAGCTTGCCGCCAACGGGGCCGAGGCCGTCGATCGCGTGGCCTCGGAACGGCCCGATTACGTCCTCCTGGACTGGCTGATGCCGCTCATGGACGGGCGGGAGGTGGTCGAGCGCCTGGAGAGCAGCAGCGGCGCCTCCGACATCGAGATCATCGTCATCAGCGGACAGCCCGCGCCCTCCGCCCTCCCGCCCCGCGTCCGCTCGTGGCTGGTCAAGCCCCTGACCGTGGACGAGCTGGTTTCCGAAATGACCCGAAATCCTGTCGCCTCTCACGGATAAGCTAGAATCGCCGCCGAATGGCCAAAATCTTCTTCGTCGGCCTCGACGGCACGGAGAAAAGCTACCGGCTCCAGACCCATCGCCCGTTCACCCTCGGCCGCGACCCCGGTAACGACATCATCCTTCGCGATCCCAAGGTCTCGCGGCATCACGCCGAGGTCGTGTTCGAGCGCGGCTTTTTCGTGCTGCACGACCTCGCCAGCGCGAACGGGACGTACGTCAACGGAAAGCGCATCCGCGTCGCGCCGCTCACCCATGGCGCGCGCCTGAGGATGGGCAACACCTACGGCCGGTTCTCCGAGGAGCTGCCGACCGAGTCCGAGGCCGCGCCGATGGGCGTGGCCGAGCCGTTCGACCAGCCCGCCCCACCGCCGACGGAAGACCTCAGCGCCTTGGAGATCCTCCCCACCTCCGAGCATCCCAACCTGCAGACCGTCCCGCACGAGCAGGTCTCGCCCGCCGACCTAAAAAAAAAAGCGGAGTGACGGTCCCGGAGGGCGAGCCGCCCACCGAGCCGCTTCGCTCGCGGTCTGATCCGCCGCAAACGATCGAGAGCGCGCCGCCTGCTCCACTGCCCGCACCCGCGTCCCCCCCGCCCAAGCCCGGGCCGTTCGCGAAGACGCACTTCCGCTTCACCACCGGCCTGCGCTCCGGCGAGGTGGCGACCATCCGTGACGAAAACGACCAGGTGCTCCTCACCTACCGCAGCTTCGCCAGCGTGGTCGGCATCGTCGCCGGGCTCGTGTCCGGCATCGTGCTCATCGCCGGTCTCGCCTCCGTGCTGTTCCTCTACATGGAGGGCTCGCCGGTCCG
>JBIOTX010000267.1:0-4366 GCA_044866315.1 Thermoanaerobaculia bacterium
CGGGATGACACGTCGGGTGCGGCCGACACGCCGGACTGAACGGTCCCAATAACTTCCACCCGTTTTCCTGAAGCCACTTCTTCAAAATTCCGAATTCCGCTGCCCGGCGGCCCCTGCCTTATTGCGCCTAAGCCGCGCCGGGCCAACGGTTTTCGTCTTGCCAAGCACGTGGCCGTCGATTAGCATCCCCGCCGCCAACGGTAGTTCGCAGCCAAACCGTTCAACCAATTTCAAAAGGAGTGCTTCATGAGATTGACGTATCGCGTAGCAGTAGGTCTCGCGGCTCTGCTCATGCTGATGCCTCTGACCGTCTTCGGCGCCACGACCGGTAACCTCGCCGGCGTCGTCACGGACAGCAGCGGCGCAGCGCTTCCGGGCGTGACCGTGACCGCGACGAGCCCTCAGCTTCAGGGCTCGCGCACGGCAGTCACCGGTGCGACCGGAGATTACCAGCTCCCGAACATGCCCCCGGGCACATACCGCGTCGAGTTCTCCCTGGCCGGGATGAACTCGGTGGTTCGGGACAACATCCGTGTCAGCCTCGACACGACCACCCCGCTCAACGTGCAGATGGCGATGGGCGCGGTCACCGAGGCCATCACGGTCACCGCTGAGGCGGTCGTCGTCGACCCGACGCAGACCACCGTCAAGCAGAACTTCGGGACCCAGCATCTCAAGTACGCGACGATCGGCTCGGCCGGCCGCACGTATCAGTCGGTTCTGCAGCAGGCTCCCGGCGTGGCCGGCGGCGCGAATCCGCAGGTCATGGGCGCGAACCTCGGCCAGAACAACTACATGCTCGACGGCGTGAACACGACCGACCCCGTGACGCACACCTTCGGCTCGAACCTTCCGTTCGACGCCGTGCAGGAAGTGTCGATCCAGACCCTCGGTAAGGACGCGGAGTACGGCCGCGCCCTCGGCGGCGTGGTGAACGTCGTCACCAAGACCGGCGGCAACGAGTTCTCCGGCACCTTCGACGCCCGCATCACCACTGAAGATCTCGCCGAGTCCGGCGACCACTTCGATGCGGACATCCAGAACTACAAGGAGTTCAAGCCGGCCGCCACGTTCGGCGGTCCGATCTCGCGCGACCGGATCTGGTTCTTCACCACCGCGGAGCGCGTGGACAACGCGCGCACCAACCCGGCCCGTCCGGGCGCGAACTGGATCGCCGGAGATCGCACGTTCGAAGGCTGGAACACCCTGGCCAAGATCACGGCCACCCCGGCTGCGAACCACACCCTGGCCTTCCGCTTCACCGACAACCGCGCTGACGTCGGCAATGCCAACGACAGCTCGTTCGTCCGCCCCGAGGCCGATCGTCTGCAGATCCAGGAGTCGACGATCTACAACGTCGGCTACGACGCCATCATCAACCCGCAGTGGCTGGCCAGCGTGCAGGTCGGCATCCGCCGCGGTTTCCTCGAGTCGCGTCCGATGAACGGCGACTTCAACACCGTCGGCATCACCAACAACACCACCGGCATCAGCTGGGCGGCCGCGCAGAACCACCAGGGCGGCGATCGCAACCGCGATGAGCTCATCGCCTCCACCACGTACTTCTTCAACGGCCTGGGCTCGCACACGTTCAAGCTCGGCATCAACTTCGACCAGGCCACGTTCTCCGCGTTCAACAACGTGACCGGCCTCGGCGTCGATCAGTCGCTCTGCTCCACCGCCTACGGCCACCCGGCCGGCGCGGTCTGCGGCGCGACCCAGATCAACCTCGGCGGCAGCGTGAACGACATCGGCACCAACCGCCGTCTGACCGTCGTCAACATCCTCCCCACCGAGGAGTACAACAGCGACCTCCAGGCCTACTACGCCCAGGACGAGTGGCACCCGATCTCGCCGGTGACCCTCCGCCTCGGCCTGCGCTATGAGACGGTCGGCTTCGACACCCCGGGCGCTTCCACTCCGAAGCTGGACATGCTCCAGCCGCGCATCGGCGCCGCCTGGGACATCTTCAACAACTCCAACTCCATCGTCCACGGCTTCTGGGGCCAGGTAATGGACGACAACGGCCTCACCCTGGCCAGCTTCCTCAGCCAGCAGGGCGCCGTGAGCGCTCTGTTCGACTGGAGAGCATCGGACAGCAGTTGGGTCTACCTGACCTCGATCGGCGGCGCCTCCGGCAACGAGTTCGACCCCGAGCTCGAGCCGACCTACGGCACCGAGGCCAACATCGGCTTCACCCAGCGCATCTGGACCAACACCAGCCTCGACCTGACCGCCGTGTGGCGTGAGTCGCACGACATCTTCGAGGACTCCTGCGCGGACGAGGACTGCCACTTCTTCTGGCTGACCAACAACCCGCACGGCCTCAAGGACCAGCTCAAGGGCGAGTACCAGGGCTTCATCGCCAAGGTCGAGACCCGTCCGTTCTCCTGGCTCAGCGGTCTGGTCAGCTACACCTACGCGGAGTCCGAAGGCTCGGTCGAGTACACCCAGAACGCCGGCACCGACTTCGACGTGTACCCCGATCACTTCGTCAACCGCTTCGGCCCCCTCTCCGATGACGCGCGTCACCGCGTGAAGGCGTCCGGCTTCGTCCGCGCGCCGTTCGGCACGACGTTCGGCTTCGACTTCAACTACCGCAGCGGTCTGCCGCGCAACATCACCGCCAACCTGCCGCCGTTCTCGGGCTACGGCACGCTGTTCGTCGAGCCGCGCGGCTCGCGCCGCGGGCCGGACCTGACCCAGCTCGACATGCAGGTCCTCCACGAGTTCAACATCGGCCGCATCCGCTTCGGTCTGATCGGCTCGATCTTCAACGTCCTGAACAGCGAGACGGCGCTCACCCTCGGCAACAGCATCGGCAACTATGCCAACTGCCGTCCGGGCACCGACGCGGTCTGCATCGACAACCCGCTGTTCGCGGAGGGCTTCGACACCCGTCCGGGCTTCGACAAGCTCCGCGTCACCAGCACCTCCTTCAATCAGGAGACCTCCTGGCAGCGCCCGCGCCGCTACGAGGTGGGTGTCCGCTTCGAGTTCTAATCCCGCATCCCAACGCAGTAGCCAAAGACCCCGGCAGGCTCGCCTGCCGGGGTTTTTGTTTTATCGGAGTGCGGTGGCGCCAGCCACCGCTTTCCTATCCGCCGGAGCGCGCTCCGCGCGATCCAGAGCGGCAGCTTCGCCGCCGCACTCCTAGATGAAGATCATCGAGATCCCGAGCCCCAGCACCAGCACCGACACCACCCGCCGGAACACATCCTCGGAGAGCCGGCCGAGAATCAGCCGCCCGAGGAGCGTGCCCAGGACCACGGCGACGGTGGAGCCGAGCACGAGCGGCCAGATCGCCAGCAGCTCGCGCCCGCGGGTGACGAGGTAGACCGGCACGCGCACGCCGTCGACGAAGAGCGCGACCGCGGTGGACGTGGCCACGAAGGCCTCCTTCCGCACGTCGAAGCCCATCATCGCCCCGGCGCGGATGCCGCCCTGATTCCCGACCAGCCCTCCGAGCAGCCCGGAGAGCGCGCCCGCCGCGAGCGCCGTGCGCCGGCCGAAGCGGAGGTTGATGCCGAGGAGACCGGTCACGCCGGCGAAGATCAGCAGCGCAGCGAGGAGGTAGGCCAGGGCGCGGCCGCCGATCCAGATCTGCGCCAGCGCGCCGGTGAGACCGCCGGCCGCGCTGGCGAGCCCGAAGGAGTACAGCACGCGCCGGTCGAGCTCCCGGCGCAGGAACCAGAGGCGCACGCCCGTGCCGATGACGTGAGGAATCGCCACCGCGGCCACGGCCAGCTTCATCCCCAGCCGCGCCGCGAGGAGCGGCGTGATCAGGCTGCCGATGCCGAATCCGGCCAGGGACGCCACCACGCCACCGAAGAGAGACGCGGCGTAGACCAGCAACTCGAAGATCACGCGTTCAGCGTCGGCCGCGGCGCGTGCTGCAGCGACGCGGGCAGCTTCGCCCCGCAGCAGGCGCGCTCGAGGGTCATCCGGTCGCGCTGCATCTGCTTGTCGCTCTCGATCGCGCCCAGGGTCGCATCGAGCAGCGCCGCCACCTGTGGATCCTCAGGCCGCGCCACGCTGTAATGGATCCACTTCCCATCCCGCCGCGCGCTCACCACCCCCGCCCGCCGGAGATACGCCAGATGCCGCGAGATCTTCGGCTGACTCTCCCCGAGGATCTCCACGAAATAGCAGACGCACACCTCCCCCCCGCGGAGCAGGTTCAGAAGCCGCAACCGCGTCCGATCGGCCAGCGCGGCAAAGAGAGAAACGAGATCGGTCACGGGAGAAGTATACATGCGCGTGGGCGGATGCATTTCCGGAAGGGGGACGGCAGACGGCAGAAGGCAGAAGGCAGAAGGCAGAAGGCAGAAGGCAGAGGGAGGATGAATGAAGAGGTTCGAGGGAA
>JBIOTX010000268.1:0-3630 GCA_044866315.1 Thermoanaerobaculia bacterium
GTGAAGAGCTGCGTGTAGGTGGCCGGGTTGGAGCGCGGCGTGCGGCCGATCGGCGACTGGTCGATGTCGATGACCTTGTCGATGTGCTCGAGGCCGTCGATGCGCTCGTGCTCGCCGGGCGTGTCGATGGCGTCGTAGAAGTGCCGCGACAGGGCCTTGTAGAGGATGTCGTTGACGAGCGTCGACTTGCCGGAGCCGCTCACGCCGGTGACGGCGATGAAGAGACCCAGGGGGAAGGTGACGTCGAGGTTCTTGAGGTTGTTCTGGCGCGCGCCGCGGATGACCACGGCCTTGCCGTTCGGCATCCGCCGCAGCTGGGGGACGGTGATCTCCATCTCCCCGCGCAGGTACTTCGCGGTGAGCGAGCTGGGGAAAGTCCTGACCTGGTCGAGCGTCCCCTCGGCCACGACCTCGCCGCCGTGCACGCCGGCGCGCGGCCCCAGGTCGATGATGTGGTCGGCGGTCTCGATGGTCTCCTCGTCGTGCTCGACGACGATGACGGTGTTGCCGAGGTCGCGCAGCTCGAGCAGGGACTGGATGAGGCGGCGGTTGTCGCGCTGGTGCAGGCCGATGGACGGCTCGTCGAGCACGTACAGCACGCCCATCAGCTTCGAGCCGATCTGCGTGGCCAGGCGGATGCGCTGGGCCTCGCCGCCGGAGAGCGTGGCGGCATTGCGATCGAGCACCAGGTACCCGACGCCGACGGCGTTGAGGAAGCCGAGGCGGTCGCGCACTTCCTTGAGGATCTTGCCGGCGATGGCCTCCTCGCGCGCGGTGAGGCTGACGGTCCTGAAGAACTCGTCCGCGTCCTGGAGCTGCTGGGCGACGACCTTGTCGATGGTCATCCCGGCCACGGTGACGCTGAGCGCTTCCGGCTTGAGTCGTCTGCCCTTGCAGTCCGGGCACTTCGTCGGGGTCATCCAGCGCTCGATCTCCTCGCGGATGTCATCCGAGTCCGACTCGTGGTAGCGGCGCTGGAGCATCGGGACGATGCCCTCGTACTTCGAGTTGTACTCGTAGGTGCTCTCCGAGCCCTGGAACTCGAAGCGGATCTTCTCCTCCGAGCCGTAGAGGATGCAGTTGCGGGCCTTCTCCGGGAGCTTCTGCCACGGCGTCTCGAGCTTGAACCGGTAGTGGCGGGCCAGGGTGTGGATCTGGCGCAGGCGCCAGTGCTCGGAGCCTTCCTTCCAGAGGGCGATGGCCCCTTCCTCGATGGACTTGGACGGGTCGGGGATGATCTTGCGCTCGTCGATCTCTAGGAGAACGCCGAGGCCGGAGCAGCGGGGGCAGGCGCCGTAGGGGGAGTTGAAGGAGAAGAGCCGGGGGGTGATCTCCCCGATGGAGATCCCGCAGTCGGGGCAGGCGTAGCTCTGGGACATGAGCTCTTCGCGTTTCCCCTCCTGGTAGAGGATCTTGACCAGCCCCTTGGTCACGCGCGTGGCGGTCTCGAGCGAGTCGGCGAGGCGCTGGGCGATCCCTTCCTTGACCACGATCCGGTCGATGCGGATGTCGATGGTGTGCTTCTTCTGCTTGTCGAGCGCAGGCGGGTTGGAGAGCTCGATCTCCTCGCCGTCGACGATGCCGTGGGTGAAGCCTTCCTTCACCATCTGCAGCATCTGTTTGCGGTACTCGCCCTTCTTGCCGCGGACGTACGGGGCGAGGATGGTGAACTTCGTCCCCTGCGGCAGGGCCAAGAGGCGGTCGACCATCTGCTGGATGGTCTGGGGGCGGATCTCCTGGCCGCAGTTCGTGCAGTGGGGCACGCCGATGGACGCGTAAAGGAGTCGGAGGTAGTCGTAGATCTCCGTGACCGTGCCCACTGTCGAGCGCGGGTTGCGCGAGGTCGTGCGCTGCTCGATGGAGATGGCCGGGGAGAGGCCCTCGATGGAGTCGACGTCCGGCTTTTCCATCTGCTCGAGGAACTGCCGGGCGTAGGCGGAGAGAGACTCGACGTACCGCCGCTGGCCCTCGGCGAAGATGGTGTCGAAGGCCAGGGAGGACTTGCCCGAGCCGGACACGCCGGTGATGACCACGAACTTGTTGCGGGGGACGACGACGTCGATGTTTTTGAGGTTGTGCTCGCGTGCGCCGCGAATGACGATGGATTCCATGGATCGAGGGCTACTGTAACTCCTCTTCTTTTCCCGCTCTTCCAACTCTACGATTCGTAGGAATTGGGCGCCTTCGTCCTCTTTGTGATAAGCGCCGGGGCGGCGGTCTGGCTCTGGAGCGCCTTCGTCCAGCGGATCAGCCGCGGGGCGGCGCTGGCGCTCCTCCTGTTGCCGATGCTTCTCGCCGGACGGGCTCTGCTGACGGGCGGGGTCTACTCGACGACGGACCTTCTCTTCCGCGATCCTCCGCTGCGCGACTACGCCCGCGACTACGGCATGGAGCGCATGCACAACGGCTTCATCCTCGACCCGTTCGACCAGATCGTGCCGTGGCAGAAGGCGGTGCGGCATGCGCTCGGGCAAGGGGAGTGGCCGCTCTGGAATCCGTTCATCCTCTGCGGCGGCGTGCTCGCGGCGGGGATGCAGCCTGCGCCGTACGATCCGCTCCATCTGCTGGGGCTGCTTCTGCCGCTGGAGCAGGACGTCACCTTCCAGGCGGCGATGACGCTGTTCCTCGCGGCGCTGTTCGCCTTCGCCTTCGTGAGGGAGCTCGGCCGGAGCGAGCCGGCCTCGGTGCTCGCGGCCGCGGTCTACATGCTGTCGACATCCATGGCTTTCACGATCGGCTGGACGGCGCACTCGCGCTCCTGGGCGTACCTCGGGCTGGTCCTCTTCGCCGTGCACCGGCTGGTGGAGGACAGGCGATCCCGCCTGTCCGGACAGGCAGGATTGCCTGTCCTCCACCTGCTCGTCCTCGCGCTGGTCCTGGCGACACTGGCCGGGCATCCGGAGACGCTGCTGCATCTCGTGGCCATCGGCGTGGCCTACGGCCTGTTCCTGCGGCCCAGCCTTCGGGCGGTCGGGATTGCACTCGCCGCCGGCATCCTGGCGCTGCTGCTGACGGCCGTCTTCGTGTTGCCGTTCCTCGGCGCGGTGCAGGAGACGGCGGACTACGAGAACCGCGTGGTGCACCGCGATCTGCGGTACGTCATGAATCCCGACATCATGGCAAGACGCACGGGGGCGGCGTTCCTCCCCTTCTATGGCGGCTCGACGTGGCGGGGGAACGTCACGCCGGCCTGGGAGACGGGCGCGGGGCGGGTGGGGTCGATTGCGCTGGCGCTGGCCGCGGCGGCGCTGCTGGTCGCGTGGCGGCGGCGCGAGACGTGGTTCCTGTTCGCGCTGGCGGTGATCGGGATCGGCGCGTACGTCGACGCGCCGGTGATCACGCCGGCGCTGCGCTTCATCCCGCTGTTCGACATCGCCGTGAACAGCCGGCTCTCCTTCGCCGCGGCGTTCGCGCTGGGCGTGCTCGCCGCGATGGCCGTGGACGAATGGCCGCGGCGGCGGATCGCCTTCGCGGCGGTCGCCATCGGGCTCGCGCTGGGACTGGCGACGGCGCTCGTGTGGCAGTCGCAGCTGGCGATCGGCGTCCAGCGTCCACTGATGCAGCTCCTCACCGCCGCGGAGCTCGTGCCGCTGCTCATCATTGCGGGTGTGGCGCCGGCGACCTCGCCGG
>JBIOTX010000269.1:0-9391 GCA_044866315.1 Thermoanaerobaculia bacterium
CCGCTCCACGTCCGTGGGAGTTGGCGGTCGTTGCGATCTGGGGCGCGGGCGTACTGCTGATGCTCGTTCGCCTCGGTGTGCAGACGGTGAAGGCGCGGCGCCTCGTCCGCGGCACACCGGCAAACGATCAAGTCATCCGCCTCGTCGACGAATGCCGCGACGTGATGGGCGTCCGCCAGCACGTCACGGTCGTCCTGAGCGACGCCTCGGATGCCCCGGCGCTGCACGGCGTCTTCCGTCCCACCCTCCTCCTCCCGCCCGCGCTGACCCGCGAGCAGCTCCGCTTCGTCATCCTCCACGAGCTGGCCCACCTGCGCCGGCTGGACGTGGTGACGAACTGGGTCGCCGCCGTCGCGCACGCCCTGCACTGGTTCAACCCGCTGGTTCGTCTTGCCGTCTCGCGACTCGCCGAAGAGCGGGAGCTCGCATGCGACGCCCTTGCGTTGCGGGCTCTCTCAGGGGCCGAGCGAAGCGCGTACGGCGGCACGGTGCTCCAGCTCCACGGATCGCAACGCGTCCCCGAGGCCGTCCCGGGCCTGGTGGGGATGTCCGCGTCCAAACAACAACTGAAAAGGAGAATCGAGATGATTGCCCGATTTCAATCCGAGTCGCGGCGCGGCGTGTGGGTCGCGCTCGTGCTCGCCCTCGCCGTCACGTCCCTGACCGACGCCCGCGCCGGCACTGTCCGGAAGCGCATGCACACGCAAGCGCATTCGGCGGAGACCATCGCCGTCATCGAGGCCCTGGACAAGGACATCAGCGCCAACCTCACCATGGCGACGATCGACGAGCTGCTGTCCACCGTCTCCGGCCTCACCGGCGTTTCGATCAAAGTCGCCGAAGGCGCGATCGATGACGAGACGCGCCAGGCCCGGGTCACCCTGCGCGCCGACAACGTCCCGGCCCACCTCGTGCTGATGGAGTCGCTGATCGCGTTCGATCTCGCGCTGCGGTTCACCGACACCGGCGCCGAGGTCACCCGGGCCGGCGAGCACGGGACGTTCAACGTCCCCGCCCCGCCGCCCGACGGCGAGGCCCGGAAGGACACCGTCTTTCTGCGCCGCTCCGCCCGCGAGGCACCGGAAGGCGCCAAGCAGCTGACCGCCCGGGTGGAGATCTCCGAGGACGACTCCGGCCGCAAGGTGACCGTCCACCGCGAGGGCGCCAGGGACGGGACCCTCGAAATTTCGGTCGACCGCGCAAACTGAATCGTTCCGGCGGCGTATCGTGAGGTGAGAGGATCACCTCACGATGCGCCGTCTTCTGCCGCTCCTCCTCCTTTTCGCCTGCACGTCCGCGCCGCCGAGGGACGGACTGGCCGTCGTCGCCGAGCGGATGCTCGACGTCGACGCCGGCAGCTACGTCGCCAACGCCGTCGTCTACGTCGCCGGCGATCGCATCGAGAAGATCACCGTCGGGCGCCCTCCGGATCTGTCTTATGGCCGCGTGCTGACGCTCCCCGCCGGCACGACCCTCCTGCCCGGCCTGATCGACGCGCACACCCATCTGGCCTGGAGCAGCACGCCCGGCGTGGACGAGGCCCGCAAGACCGTCGAGGCGGGCTTCACCACCGTGCGCAACCTCGGCTCGGACAGCGACGCCGCCTTCGCGCTCCGCGAGCGCATCGAGCGCGGCGAGATCCCCGGCCCGCGGATGATCCTCTCCGGCGCCGGCTTCGGCACGCCCGGCGGCATCTGCCCGCAGACGTTCGGCCCAGCGGGTGCGGTGACCAGCCCCGACGACGCGCGGGCAAAGGTGCGCGCCCAGGTCGAGGCGCACGCGACGGTGATCAAAGTCTGCGCGGGCGGCGGCGTGCTGGCGAACCGCCGCGACGTCGAGGCCATCGAGCTCGACCCCACCACCCTCGCCGCGATCGTCGAGGAGGCCCACCGTCTCGGCGTCAAAGTCGCGGCCCACGCCCAGGGGCCGGTCGCCATCCGCAACGCCGTCAACGCCGGCGTCGACTCCATCGAGCACGGAAGCCTCATCGACCATGACACCGCGCTGCTCATGCGCGAGAAGAACGTGACGCTCGTCCCGACGCTGGCGCGCCTCAAGACCACCAAGGCCCCCAACCAGGAGCGCGTCTACGCCGCCATCGCCGAGGCCGTCCGCGCGGGCGTCCCGATCGTCCTCGGCACGGACGCGGTCGTGCTCCCGCACGGCCGCAATGCCGAGGAGGTCCAGGCGCTCGTCGACGTCGGCCTCACACCGCTGGAGGCCATCCGCGCCGCCACCACCCGTGCCGCCGCCCTCCTCGGCGTGAGCGACGTAGGAGCGATTCGCGTCGGCTCGCGCGCCGATCTCGTGGCCTTCGAGGGGGACCCACTCGCGGACGTGGGGGCGCTGGCAAAGCCGCGGGTGGTGGTGGCGCGGGGGCGGGTGGTTACGCAGTGATCCCGTGTCACACGAATCGCCTGCACTGCCGCGAAGCATCAATTGATGCATAATTGATGCATCACAGGAAGCCATGCGAACGACGATCAATCTCGATGAACGGCTCGTAGAAGAGGCGCAGCGGCTGACGGGCACGGCGGAGAGGACAGCTCTCATTCATGAGGGGCTCCGTGCGCTGATTGCGCGCGAGAGCGCCAGGCGACTCGCCCGCCTCAGCGGAAGTGAGCCAAAGCTGCAACGGCCGCGCAGGCGCAGGACATCGTGATCCTGGTCGACACTTCCGTTTGGGTCGACCACCTGAACAAAGGAGTGCCGGAGCTGACGGGCGCACTCGAGCGGGAAGAAGTGCTGATACACCCGTTCGTGATCGGTGAGCTCGCGTGCGGCAACCTGAGGAATCGGGAAGAAATCCTCGTGTTGCTCGCAGCGCTGCCGTCCACCTTGGTTGCCACGCACGAAGAGACTCTCGTCTTCATCGAACAGCGCAAACTGATGGGAAGAGGCATCGGCTACATCGACGCCCACCTCCTGGCCACCGTTACGCTTACCGATGACGCTAAGCTCTGGACGCGCGACAAGCACCTGCTGCGCGTTGCCGCCGACCTGCGGCTGGCGTACGAGGAGTAGGCACAACTACGTGTCAACCGGTGTTACCGCACCGTAAGGTCGCAATCCAGAATCTTCGCCCCGAACTGCCCCGCGGTCTCGTCCGCCACCCGCACGGCGGCGGCGCGGAAGGCGCGGCCCTCCTCGCGCAACTCGGCGTGCGAGCGCCTCCCGGCTTCGTCCCGAATGGCGGTGGACATCAGCTGGACGATGGTCTGCTGAATGTCGGGCACGGAGTAGTGGGCACGCTCGGGATCCACGATCTGGTAGCGCACCGTGCCGGAGACCTCGGCGGTCTGGTTGTCGCGCGAGATGACTGACGTGGAAACGGAGAGGACCTGGTCGCCGAGGGCGAAGCGTTTGGCGACGCGGTCGAGGACGGGCACGAGGAAATGCATGCCCGCCCCCAATGTGCCGCGGTACTGACCCAACCGTTCCACGACGTCGACGTGATGCGCCGGCACGACGCGGAACTGCTTCAGGGCGACGATGCCGGCGATCACGAAGACGACGATGGCTGCTACCACAGCACCCGCAGCGCGAGCTGCATCTGCCGCGGGTCGCCGGCGCCGCTGCGCACGGTGCCGTCGAAGTTGAACACGAGGTTGGTGACCTCGGGGCGGACGAAGTTGCTGCTGTTGAACAGGTTGAACACGTCGAGGGCCGGCTCGAGGGTGACTCCGCCGAGGGCGAAGGCCCGCGAGACCCGCAGGTCGAGCGAGGAGTACTCGTTGTCCTTGCGGCCGAGGTTGCGCCGCACCACCGGCGAGGCCGCGGTGCAGGAGCCGTCGGCGTTGCGCTGCAGGCAACGGTCCTGCGGCGTGTTCGCGTCCGCTCCGGTCGCGGTGATCGACTTCGGCTGGGCCGAGCGATAGGCGTAGCGCACGTTCAAATCGACGCCGTACGGCGCGTTCCAGAGCATCCAGCTGTTGAAGCGGTGGCGCTGGTCGCGGTCGGAGTAGCTCCACTCCGCATCGAGCGCGGTGACCTTCGCGTAGCGGAAGGTGAACGGGTCGCGCTCGTTGTCGTCGTCGGAGAAGTCCTTCGAGTAGGTGTAGTAGGCCTGGAACTGGAGGTTGCTGGTGGCACGCTTGGTGAGGCCGAGGGTCCAGCCGCGATAGAGGCTGCGCGCGCTCGACTCCACCGTGGTCAGCGTGCCGATGCCCTTCGAGCCGTCCGCGCCGAGACCCGTGGCCCACGGCGAGCCGAGGAGCGGGTCGTTGCGGTTGACGAAGCGGGTGATGTTCTCACCCTGGGCGTAGTTGAACTTCACCAGGATGGCGTAGTCGCGGATCAGTTCCTGCTCCCACGACGCGCTGTAGGACTCGGTGCGCGGGTTGCGGAAGTCTTCGTCGAACACGAAGACGTCGGTCACCACCGGATCGGTGATGCACCGCGCCGCGAGCAGGTTCGGCCAGACCGGCAGACAGCCGTCGGGGTTGAAGCCGCTGTTGCGGAAGATGGTCTGGCCGCGGCTGCCGTTGGTCGAGCGCGTCGAAGCCAGGCTCAGGCCGGGGATGCGGCCGTAGAAGATGCCGGCGTTGGCGCGCAGCACCTTGCGCCCGTCGCCGCCCGGATTCCAGGAGAAGCCGATGCGCGGCTGCCACATCCGGTAGTCGGACGGGATCTCGCCGTTCGACGGGAACACCTGCCCCTTGCTGGTCGTGCCGATGAACTTGGAGAAGAAGACGTCGTCCGGATCGGTGATGACGTCGGCCTGGATCTGCGCCTCCCAGCGCAGGCCGACCTGCACGTTCAGGTTCGGCGTGGCCTGCCAGGAGTCCTGGATGAACGCCGCCGGCTCGGTCTGGGGGATCTCCTGCGTGCCTGCCTCTTCGACCGACAGCCCGCCGACGCCGGCCTGCTGCAGGTAGAGCAGCACGTGATTGTTCGTGCCGTTGCGGAGGTCTTCGAGGAATCCCGCCGTGGAGTCGAAGATCCAGCGGCCGTTGGCGAAGCCGATGAAGGTCTGGATGGACTCGACGCGGTTGTACTCCACGCCCGCCTTCAGCGAGTGCGCGCCCCAGAGGTAGGAGACGTTGTTGTTCAGCTGCAGGCGCGTGTCGTAGTACTCGACGGGGATGAAGAAGGGCATGCCGAAGCGATAGGCCCGCCCGAAGTCGAACGCCGTATCGGGGAAGGGGCGGTTCGTGCCGGAGATGGTCGGCCCGTTGTAGGGCCGGGGCCGGTCTTCCCGCGCGTACTGGAAGCGGAACTCGTTGAGCAGGTTCGAGCGCAGGGTGGAGATCAAGCTGCCCGTGCCGGCGTGCGAGTAGTCCTGCTCGATCGCGTTGGCGCTGCGGCCCCAGGAGTCGACGTCGAACGTGCCGTTCTCCTGCTCGGACCAGGTGTAGTTGTAGCGGAGGGTGGCCAGGTGCCGCTGGCTGGCCTGCCAGTCGCCCTTGAGCAGCAGCACCCGGGCGTCGTTGGTGCGCTCGATCGGAGCGTTCTCGTTCGGCGAGCCGAGCGCGGCGAACGCGTCCACCACGGCCTGCTCGATGCGGTCCGCGTTCGTCTGCTTGGTCGAGGTGGCCTTCTGGAAGTCGAAGGCGGTGAAGTAGAAGAACTTGTCGCGGACGATCGGGCCGCCGAGGGTGAAGCCGGCCTGGTACTGCTCGAAGTCGTACGGGGCCGTGCCGCCGGACGGGGTCTCCGGGTCCGACGACAGGGAGTCGTTCTTGACCACGATGTGCGCCGTGCCGGCCATGTCGTTCGTGCCGGACTTGGTGATGACGTTGATGAAGCCGGACTGGGAGCGGCCGAACTCCGCGTTCGCACCGTCGGCCACGACCACCATCTCCTTCACCGCGTCGAGGTTGAAGGTGAAGGCCGGGCGCTGGCCGCCGCGCTGCTCGCCGAAGAACGGATTGTTGAAGTCCGCGCCGTCGACGGAGATGTTGTTGGAGATGCCCTTCTGGCCGTTGACGGAGATCTCGTCGCCGTCCGGCCCCTGGACGATGGTCACGCCGGGCGTGAGCTTGGTCAGCTCGAGGAAGTTGCGGCCGTTGTTCGGCAGGTTGGAGACGCTGTCCTCGTTGATGCGCGTCGCCCCCTCCGTGCGCGCCGTCTCGATGAGCGGCGCCTCTGCGGTCACGACCAGCTCCTCGGCGACCGCCGCCTGCTGGAGCTTGATGTCCACGGTGCGGGTCTGACCGACGCCGACGTCGACGCCCTTGATCACCTGCGGGCCGAAGCCCTCGAGCGTGGCCTTCACCTCGTACGGCCCGAGGGGGAGCAGCACCCCGCGGAAGCGGCCGGCGCTGTCGGTCACCTGGACCTGCTCGAAGTTCGTGGCGGTGTTGCGCAGCGTCACCGTCACGCCGGGGAGCACCCCGCCCGTGGCGTCGGTCACCGTGCCTTCGATGACGCCGGTGGTGGCCTGGGACTGCGCGAGCGCGAAGGTGGAAAGAAGGAACAGGGCAACGAGAACAAGGGACCTCAGGGTGGACGGGTGGCGCATGGAGCCTCCTGTTTGCGACTTAGGCCTGTTGGACGTTGGCTGATCACGATAGCCTTTTGGAGTGCGGCGGGCAAGACGCCGGCTTCAGTGATGGACGAGCGCGAACGGCACATCCGGGACGACGAGCATTACCTGGCCAGCCTCGGCTATGGGCAGCAGCTCTTCCGGGAGATGGGCGGCTTCTCCAACTTCGCCATCTCTTTCTCCATCATCTCCATCCTCACCGGGGCGGTGCTCCTCTACGGCTACGGCCTGAGGTTCGCCGGACCGGTCGTCAACTCCGTCGGCTGGCCGCTGGTGAGCCTCTTCACCCTCGCGGTTGCAGCATCGATGGCGGAGATCGCGTCCGCCTATCCGACCGCGGGCGGGCTGTACTACTGGAGCTTCCGCCTGGGCGGGCGGGGGTGGGCCTGGACCACGGCCTGGCTGAACATGATCGGACAGGTGACCATCACCGCCGGGATCAACATCGCCGCGGCGATCTACCTCATCGGCGCCGCCACGCGCATCTTCGGCCTCACCGGCGACTACACGAACTGGTACTTCCAGGTGGCGGTGATGGTGGCGATCATGATCCCGCAGGTCCTGATCAACATCTACGGGATCCGCTTGACCGCGCGCCTGAGCGACATCAGCGTCTGGTGGCACATCCTCGGCGGCGCGGCGATCGTCTTTCTCCTGGCCTTCCTCGGGAAGCACCACAACCCGGCGTCGTTCGTCTTCTCCTTCGCGCCGGCCGCGCCGGAGGTCGATCCGACGCTGGTCATCGGCGACTGGAAGATCCCCTCCCCGCTTTTCCGCCTCTTCCCCGCCCTGCTCGACCTCTATCGCGCCGCGCCGCCGGCGCTGCTGTTCGTGCTCGCCCTGCTGCAGGCGCAATGGACGTACACCGGCTACGACGCCTCGGCGCACGTGGCCGAGGAGACAGTGATGGCGCGGCTCAACTCGGCGTGGGGCATCTTCCTCTCCGTCGCCGTGTCCGCGGTGGTCGGCTACGTGATGCTGCTCGTGCTGACCTGGTGCATCCCGAACGGCGACGTCGTCGCCACCGCGTCCGATCCGTACCCGGTGCTCTACATCGTCAGCAACAACCTCTCGGCGGTCTTCTCGAACGCGATCGCCATCATCATCGGCGTGGCCATGTGGCTGTGCGGCCTGGCGTCGGTCACGTCCATGGCGCGCATGTGGTACGCCTTCGCCCGCGACGACGGCATGCCCGGATCGGCGCTGCTCAAGCGCGTCAGCGGCAAGCACCGCACGCCGGTCTGGGCGATCGTGATCACCAGCGTGCTGTCCGTGCTGGTCTGCGTCTACGCCGCGGCGTTCTACGTCGTGACCTCGATCAGCACGATCGCGCTCTACCTCGCCTACGTCATCCCGATCTTCCTCAACCTGCGCAACCGCCTCGATCCCGCCGAAACCCCATGGTCCCTCGGCCGCTTCGGCCCGGCCATCAACGTGATCGCCATCCTCTGGTGCGCGTTCATCACCGTCGTGTTCATGCTCCCGCCGAACGAGCTGGTGCTCTGGACGATGCTCGCCCTGGCGATCGTGCTGGCGGTGTACCGGAAGTTCTCGCGCTACGCCTTCACGGCGTAGTCGTCCCCGTAGAACTTGCTGGTGATGCTGGTGTGGAACTCGATGGCCTTCACCGGCGGGTACTTCGGGTCGGCGATGCACGGCAGGACCTCGAGGACCTCGTCCTCCCAGACGTACACGGCCATCGGGAACGACACCCGCGTCTCGTGGCGCTGCGCCGGATCGCGCGGCTTGGACACGCGGTGCGTCGTCGAGGGGTACAGGTCGCTCGTGATGCGCTGCATGTAGTCGCCGGTGTTGAGGATGATCGAGCCACGCGGCGCGGAGAGGCGCACCCACTTCATGTTCCGGCGGTTCAGCACCTGCAGCCCTTCCGCGCGCGGGGCGGGGAGGAAAGTGAAGAGATCGACGTCCTCGTGCCCGAGGAGGCGCGCCGCGCCGGACGCGTCATCCTCGGCGGACATGGGCGGGTAGTAGTTGAGGCGCAGCCCGAAGTTCGTGCCGGTCAGCTTCGCGTCGTACAGATGCGGGTCGCAGCCGAGGTGCTTGAGAAGACTCTGCATCACCGGGAGGATCAGCTGTTCGTGCGCGTCGACGATGCGACGGAAGAACGGCTGGTATTCCGGCAGTGGCCAGAACTCGGCCGCGCGCGCCTCATCGAACGCGCGGCGGCAGAACACCCATCCCTCCACCAGGTCGGGATGCATGTTGCTCGTCTCCTTGATCGGGAAGTAGCCCTGGTTCACCGAGCCATGCCGGTGCGCGCGGAAGCGCATCTTCTCCTCGAGCGAGAGCCGCCCGAACATCTCCAGGACCTTCTCCTCCGCCTCGTCGTACAGCGCGGGATCGACGCCGTGGCCGACGAGGATGGCGAATCCGATCTCGCGCAGCGCCGTCCCCAGCTCGTCGGCAAAGTCCGCCTCACGCATGTCGCACGTGCGGATCCGGAACTCGTCGTCGAACTGCTCGTCCGCCTCCGACTCGGCGAGGTGATAGGTCTGCCGCTTCTCGACCTGGTCGTAGCGGATGTAGTCCTGGTTCGTGGCCATGACCCGTAGAGCATAATCCCGGGCTATGGCCGTTGCACTGGAAGGAGACTGCCGCGTTGCCGGGCTCAAGGAAGGCGAGCCGCTGGGTGAGGGCGCGCTGCGGATCTGGCCGCACTTTCAGGGCGCGCTGTCGCTGCGCGTCCTGGAGCTCGACGGCGAGGCCACGCTTGCGAACGATGCCCACGACGAGACGCTGTACGTGATCGACGGCGAGGGCACCGCCAACGGGCAGCACGTGACGCGCGACAGCAGCATCGACCTGCCGCCCGGCCACGAGCTGCATCTGGCCGGCGCGATAACCCTCGTCAGCTCGCTCTGCGCGGCACGTGGAGCGGCGGGC
>JBIOTX010000270.1:0-19910 GCA_044866315.1 Thermoanaerobaculia bacterium
TTGGTAGGCGCTAGCGGACTCGAACCGCTGACCCCCACCGTGTGAAGGTGATGCTCTACCGACTGAGCTAAGCGCCTAAGGAACTTCTGTCAACGAGCCCCCCTCGCCCCCTATTCCGAGCGAGGGAGTGCCACCATAACCAACCCGCGCGGCGCCCGTCAACCGCCCGGCGGTGGCAAAATATCCGGCCTGCGCATCCTCGTCGTACTGGTGACCGCCTCGCTTGCGGCCTCTGCCTTGGGGGGAGGGGTGGCGGGAGGCCGTTTCACCGAGCGCTTCGTCTGGAGCGGCGCGCATGCCGCGACGACCGGCGATCACGGGACGACGGTCTGGTGGGACGCGGACTCGTGGGATGTGCGCGGGGACTCGACTTTCCTCGCTGTGGCCAGCCGGGGGAAGGGGTTTCACATCGACATCCATCGCGCGGCTTCCGCGAATCCGGCGGATGGGCGGGTGGAGAACGGGCACGCGGTCGGGGGGACGGGGGAGCCGGGGGTGGGGATCATGCACGTGGACTATCAGTCCATCGTCAGCGCGCGGCTGCGCAATCCGATGCTGATCTCCGCCGCCCGCCCCGGCATCGTCTCCTTCCGCGCTCCGCGCTTTCAGACGAGCGGGCACTGGTGGGAGATCGCGCTCACGCCGGCGGCGGGGTCCGTGGTCGGCGCGGAGTACACAGCCGTTCCCGCGGTGGAGGATCCGCTCGCGGATCCGCTCATGTTCGGGAACGCCGGCACGCCCGGGCCGGGACATCGCCCGGCCGTCGACTCGATCAACTTCATCGCCACGGGCTTTCCGGACCGCCCCTGCGATCCGGGCCAGGGTTGGCGCGTGCGCTTCGGGGTGAAGGCCAGTCTCGGCGGGACGGTCCGCGACTCGGTGAAGAAGCATCCGGACATCAATGAGCTGATGCTCACCGATCCGCAGGAGATCGACGAGCTGTATCAGTGGCGCATCGAGTACCGGCCGGATCGCATCGATCTCTACGCCGCGATCCCCCAGGGGCAGCCGATGACGCTGATCGAGAGCTTCGCCGTGGACATCCCCTGGCCCGAGGTCTCCGTGCACTTCATGGCCGTGGCCTATCAGGCCGATCATCATCCGCAGGATCCCTGTCACCTGGGGCTGGTGCGCGAGTTCGCCTGGAAGGACATCACCGTCGAGCCGGTGAAGTACGCGGCCACGGTGGCCGTGCCGAAGGAAAAGGAGGCGCGCGAGAGCGGCTGGATGTCGTTCGACCTCCGCGACACGCAGCGCTCCGGCCCGCCGGTCGACGGCGCGCCGCAGCCGAATCCCGCGGCGTACGACCTCTGGGCATCGCTCGCGTACTGTTCGACGCCGTCGTTCTTCTGCCCGTCGCCAATCAGCTCCGTCGCCCTGCAGTTCGAGCCGCCGCCGCGCGGCACTCCCGCGCGCGCGCAGTTCGTCTACGACATCCGCTCCGCGGGCGGGACGGGGACGGCGCGCCTGACGATCAACGGACAGGACGCCGGGCCGCTCCTGCCGGCGTCGAGCGTCGCCGCGGCGGCCGACTCGGAGTGGGTCCACCGCTCGGTCGACGTCGATCCCGCGCTGCTCCGCGCCGGCACGAACGACGTGCGCGTCGACCTGGCGGGTGCCGTGCAGCTCGACCGCATGCACATGGAGCTCTCCTACCCCGGACCGCGCCGCCGGCGGTCGGTGCGGTGAGCGATCACTTCGACGGCAAGCGCTTCCACAACGCGGAGCCGGGCTGGCAGTCCGAGGGCTCGTTTCTGAAGTGGCAGCTGACGAAGAAGCCGACGCCGTGGCCGAAGTGGATCGAGGCCGAGCCCGGGCCGCCGCCGGAGCGGCGCGTCGACGGCGGGCGCGTGCGGGTCACGTTCGTCAATCACTCGACCACGCTCGTGCAGATGGACGGGCTGAATCTGCTCACCGATCCGATCTGGAGCCGGCGCTGCTCGCCCGTGCAGTTCGCCGGTCCGCAGCGACACCGCCCGCCCGGCCTCCGCTTCGAAGATCTCCCGCCCATCGACGCGGCGCTGGTCAGCCACAACCACTACGACCACATGGACGTGCCGACGCTGCGCCGCCTTCGCCCCGCGCCCGTCTTCGCACCCCTCGGCAACGCGGCACTGCTCGCGCGCCACGGCATGAGCGCGACGGACCTGGACTGGTGGGATGAAGTGCCGCTGACCGACCGCGTGAAGATCACGCTCGTGCCGGCGAAGCACTTCTCCGCGCGCGGGCTGCACGACCGCAACGCCACGCTCTGGGGCGGCTTCGTGATCAGCGGACCATCCGGCAACGTCTACTTCGCCGGCGACACCGGCTGGGGCCCGCACTTTGCGGAGATCGCCGCGCGCTTCGCGCCGATCCGCGTCGCCCTGCTCCCGGTCGGCTCCTACCTGCCGCGCTGGTTCATGGAGCACGCGCACGTCTCGCCCGCCGACGCGGTGGAGGCCCACAACGTCCTCGGCGCGCGCACGAGCATCGCCATCCACTGGGGCACATTCCGCCTCGGCGACGACGGCGAGCAGCAGCCGGTCGACGATCTCCGCGCCGCGCTCGCCGCCAACGGCAACCCGTCATTCCTCGTTCCCGAGCACGGCTTGGCCATCGACCTGCCGTAGCCGTTTCGGCCAGGGGTGCGTGTATCCGAACAGAATCCCCGTTTCGACCTCCACGCGCTCGCCGTTCTCCTCGTACGGCTTGAACGACCACTGCATCAGCGCTTCCTGAATGCTGGCCGCCTGTTCGGGAAAGGCGTTGATCATGTGGATGTGCCGCGGCCGTCCCCGCGTGTCGATAATGACCCGCACGGGAATGGGATTGAACCTGCGCGAGCCCTGCATGACCGGCTCGACCCGGTTCGTCACGTTCGATCCCACCGCATAGGCGACGACGCAGCGCGGCGTTTCCTTGCCGGTCGTGACCTGCATCCGATCCATGTCCTTGATGAGGCGCTCGATGAGCTCCTTGTCGCTGCTGCTGAAGATGAACTGCACGGCGTGGCAGCGGATCTCGGTCGTCAGCACGACCCAGTGCAGACCGGCCACCTCGGACTGGTAGTCGAAGCGGACGAACGGGCGGTTGGCGATCTTCACCGCGGTCGGGCTGCGCTCGACCGTGTAGTGCGATTCGAGCGTGTCTTTGGCGAACGCCGCCAGTTCCATGGCATCCCTCGCGTCCGACAGCGAGAAGAAGAGATCGTGGGCCTGGATCAGCAGCGTGGCCCGGCTCGTTCCCTTGAACTTCGGCCCCGGTCCCGCCAGGGCCAGGACGTACATGCCGCTGTCCGACGGCGGGGGCCCGCTGAAGTTCTCGCTCCAGTCGTCGGGAAGGGGGTAGGTGAGGCCGAAGTACTCGTTGCGATAGACGTCCTTCACCACCGCGCCGCCCTCCGGCAGCGGGGTGGAGGAATCGCTGGCGCTCGGCTCCGCGCCTTTGATCAGGATCGCGTTCGTCGGCAGCTTCACCCACTCCGACTCCTTCAGCTCCGGCTCGAAGGGCGGAGGATCGGTCGTCTGCGCCGCGGCGCTGAGCGCCGCGGCGAGGAGGACGAGGGTTACGAATCGCATGCGTGGCATGGGCGGCCTACAGCGATCGCAGGAAGTTGAGGACGTCCTGCTTTTGCGAAGTGGTCAGGTTGTTGAAGAACTGGAAGGACGATGTGTTCGCCTCGGAGCCCGAGCTGTTGTGGGCGGCGATGGCGGTGATGAGGTTCGAGGTGCGGCCGTCGTGGAGGAAGAAGATGCGCTGGCCGAGACCCCACAGCGGCGCGGTGCGGAACTGATCGCCGCCGGCCTGGCCCTGGGAAACGTTGTCCGCGAGGCCGACTCCCATGCGATGGATCTCCAGGTCGCTGTAGAGATTCGCGTTCACGTTGGAGAGTCCCGTGGTGATCGACGAGGACGTCGTGCGCAGCGTGGGGGTGTGGCAGGTCGCGCAGCCGACGGCGGCGAACAGGTCCCGTCCCCGCGCGATCGACGTCGAGCCGCCCGGAGTGGTCGCCGACGGCACCGGCTGGGCGAGGAAGCGCATGAAGTTCACGAAGGCCTGGGCGCCGCTCGGCTGGGCAGTGCCGTTCAAGCCGAAGTTCAGGTGATCCTCGGGCGTCGCGTTCAGCCTGCAGGCCGCGGGCAGACCGCTGATCGTGTCTTCGCGCGGAAGCGGCCGTTCCTGGGTGAACAACTCATTGGTCACACCCATCTCCACGTTGTAGGCCTCGCCGGAGAAGATGAGCAGCGACTTGTTCTGGGCCTTCCAGCCGAAGCGGGCGATGGTGCCGTCGTTGCCGTTGTGGTTGAACGTGCCGGAGACGCCGAAGCTGTTGACGGAGTTGCTCTGGGCGTTGGCGAGGAGCGTGGATTCCTCGATGTTCTCGATCAGGCCGGAGCCGAACGTCGGCGTCGGAATGCGGAAGATGATGTTGTTCTGGTTGATGGCGTTGGCGAACGACGGCTGGGCGATCGAGCACGAGCCGGCGTCCACGCGGCCGGTGATGGTGAACAGCGTCTCCACGCCGCCGTTCGGCGCGTTCTTGTTCGGCGTCCCGTCCGGGTTGCTGAAGAAGATGAACCGGGCCTCGCGCACCGGGCCGTTCGCCGTGATGAACGACGGGATCGTATTGCGCGCGCCCTCGGCGGACGCGGCGGCGATCTGCGGATTCACGAACGGCGAGGTGCCGCCGGTCGCCGGCTGCGCGTGGCACTCCCCGCAGCTCAGGGCATTGAAGCGCGGGCCGAGGCCGTCCGGAACGTCTTCGACCTCCAGGAAGTCGTCCTTGCCGGCTTCGAAGAAGGCCAGGAGCGTGGCATTCGCGTTGACGGAAGCCAGCGGCCCGCCGGCGCCGGCCGCGCCGCCGCGCACTCCGGGATCGGTCTGGGCGATGAGGTTCAGGCAAAGGAACGTCAGGAGAAAGAGAATCGACACGGACACACGTCGTCTCACAACTTTCCTCCGAAAGTTAGACCTGGAGCGGGTTTCGCGATTCAGCGGCTAGAGACAGAGGTGGACGTCACAGCCGATGCGGGTCTGCCATCCCATCGTCCTCCATGTTGTCGCTCACCAGACAACGGAGACCTCGCGAGTACATTAGGTAGTGCCGGAAATATTACTCGGGTGGCAGTATGGATTCAAGAGACAGTATTTGCCGATCGTGGAGTCTGCCCAGGATGAGCTGCGCCGTGATTGCCCCGAGGAAAGCCAGGGCCATGTCCTTCTGCGTGTCCCAAACGTCGCCTTGCGTGCCGAGGAAGGCGTCGCCCTTCGAGCCCGTGAGCTCGGCCACCGTCCACTCCAGAAGCTCGTAGAGCGCGCTGAAGGCGAGGCAGATCGAGACCACGATGGTGAAGAGCCAGCCCCGCCCGCGCACGACGCGCCTGCGGAGGAGGATCTCCCGGGCCAGGATCGCCGGCACGAACCCCTGGGCGAAGTGGCCGATGCGGTCGTAGTGATTGCGCGTGAAGCCGAAGGCGTCCTGCATCCAGAAGCCGAGGGGCACTTTGGCGTAGGTGTAGTGTCCGCCGGCGACGAGGATCAGCGCGTGCACGAAGAGCAGCACCAGCAGCAGCGGCGTGAGCGGAAAGCGCCGGCGCGTGGCGATCAGCAGCACCGCGCCGATGATCGCCGGGAACACTTCCAGCGCCCAGGTGAAATAGTCGTGCGGCCGGATGGCCGACCAGACCAGCGCGAGGACGAACAGCGCGAGCAGCGTCAGGCGCAGACGCACCCGGACAGCTTACTTCTTCTTCGAGGTCGACTTCTTCGACGACGACTTCTTCGATGAGGACTTGCGCGACTTCGAGGACGACTTCTTCGACGGGACCTTCCCGCCTTCGCGCCGCGCCTCCGACAACCCGATGGCGATGGCCTGCTTGCGGCTCGTCACCTTCTTGCCCGAGCTGCCGCTCTTGAGCGTGCCGCGCTTCCGCTCGTGCATCGCCTTCTCCACTTTCTCCTGCGACTTCTTCCCGTACTTCGATGCCATTGCGATGACACCTCCTGCACCGGAAGTTGTGCAAGAGCCGTGCGCTTACGGGCGGTCCATCCAGCTCATGGGCGCGAGCACGCGCGCGCCGCGGCGACTCACGCGCACGATCAACTCGTGCGTGCCGGGGCTGAGACCCTCCGGGCGGCGCAGCTCCAGCTCGTAGCGACCGATGAGCGTCTTCTGCAAACGCTCGATGGCGATGCTGGGGAAGAGATGCGTCTTCGCGTAGAACCCGCCCGTGGCCTCGGCGGCGAGCTGCAGCCCCGCCTCGAGGGTGTGGTAGTCGGCGTAGGTGGTGTCGAGCGAGAAGATGCTCACCCGCGCCGCCTCGAGCTCGCGCCGCGCCTGCGTCCACTCCGGGCGCATGCGCACTGCGTGAGGAGTCATCTCGCCGAGGCCCCAGCCCATGAGCAGCAGCGACTTCGGGCCGGGGAGCGAGCGCAGCGCCGCACCGACGATGCGCAGCCCGGCCTCGGACGTCGCGGCGCGCTTCATCGCCGCGTGATCCAGCCGCGGAATGATCGACGGATCGCCGGCCGGCGGCGGGAACTCCGGATGGTCGATGTACAGCGCCTCCGTGATCGCGCCGACAATTCTTTCCTTCTCGCCGGTGAAGTCGAGGCGGAACTTGAGGTGCGAGTCGAAGGAGAAGACGCAGACCCGGTCCTCCGGCTCGAGCGTATTCGCCCAGTCGTCCGCGTAGCGGAGGAAGTTCATCTGCCCTTCGGTCCGCACCCGGTTACGGGCAAAGTCCGTCTGCACGAAGACGACGAACAGCCGACCTGTACGCCGCTCAACCAATTTCTCTCCCCTCTCCCCGCTCGCGGGGAGAGGGGTCAGGGGTGAGGGGCGTACCTCGGGAATCCACGTCACCGACTCCACCCTCGCCACTTTCCCCCCGAGCCGCACGCGAAAGTCCTCGGCCGTGAGATCGGTGATCGGCTCGCCGCCCGCTTCCGTCACCCGGACGTCGAGGAGGATGCGCGCGACGGTGATGCTCTCCTTGTACTCCTGCGCCGCGGCGGAGAGCGCGCACGCGAGGAGGAGGACCGCCGCGAGCCGGGGCATGCGAATCACGATACCATCCGCCCCATGCGTACTCTCGGTGTCGTTCTGGTTGCGTTTTTCCTCGCCTTTACAGCCTCTGCCGCTTCCTTCGACGAGCTCTTCACCGGCAAAACGATGCGCGTCGACTACTTCCACACCTCCACGCCCAAGGGCGACGAGATCATCGCCCTGGCCGGCATCGTCTCCGACGGGCCGTGGGCGGGGAGCCGCACCTATCTGGTCGACACGTCCAACCTCGGCAAGTACTACTTCGAGGTCCTCGACCGCGACACGAACCAGGTCATCTACTCGCGCGGCTTCGCCTCCGTGTACGGCGAGTGGGAGATCACGCCCGAGGCCAAAGAGCGCGCGGCCACGTACCACGAGTCGCTGCGCTTCCCCTGGCCGAAGGAGCCCGTGCAGGTCGTGCTCAAGAAGCGCGACGCCCAGAACGCCTTCCAGCAGGTCTGGTCCACGGTCGTCGATCCGCAGTCGCGCTTCGTGAATCCCTCCGACCCGCGCCCGGCCGGAAAGGTCTGGTCGCTGCTCGAGAGCGGCCCGCCGTCGCAGAAGGTCGACCTCCTGCTCATCGGCGAGGGATACACCGAGGCGGAGATGCCGAAGCTGAAGAAGGACGTGGAGCGGCTGACGGCGAAGCTCTTCGCCACCGAGCCGTTCAAGTCGCGCAAGAAGGACTTCAATGTGCGCGTGCTGGAGCTGGCGGCGGTGAAGAGCGGCGTGCATCGTCCTCGTACCCGCGATGACCGCCGCACCGTCACCGGCGTCGAGTACAACATCTTCGACTCCGAGCGCTACGTCCTCACCCTCGACAACAAGGCCCTGCGCGACGCCGCGTCCTCGGCGCCGTACGACTTCATCGAGATCCTCGTGAACGAGAAGCAGTACGGCGGCGGGGGGATCTTCAACGACCAGGCCACGACCTCCGTGGACACCGGCTTCGCCGAGTACGTCTTCGTCCACGAGTTCGGCCATCACTTCGCCGGCCTCGGCGACGAGTACTACACCTCGCCCGTCGCGTACACGACCGGCGCTGCCGCCAGCTTCCCCGAGCCGTGGGAGCCGAACATCACCGCCGACGGCGAGCATCCGAAGTGGATGGAGATGGTCACGCCCGGCACGCCGTTGCCGACGCCGTGGGACAAACAGGCCTACGAGGACCACCAGCGCGAGTACCAGGCCGAGCGCCGCAAGCTGCGCGACGCCAACGTGCCGGAGTCGCAGATGGACGCGCTCTTCACCCGCGAGCTGGAGTGGTCGACGAAGTTCCTCTCCTCCCAGAAGTACTTCGGCCGCGTGGGCGCGTTCGAGGGCGCGTCGTACGAGCCGAAGGGCCTGTACCGGCCGGAGGTGGACTGCATCATGTTCACCCGGGACGAGGTGGGCTTCTGCGACGTCTGCACGCGGGCCATCAACCGGATCATCGACATGTACGCGCGGTGAGCGGATAAAATCCGCGCCCAGGGTGTCTCTCCTCACTTTCGTGGTCGGAACGGCGGCGGACGTGTTTCCGCAGGACCTCGCGCTCGGAGTCGACGAGGCGCTGCAGCGCTTTCCTCCGGCCGCCCCGAACGGGGAGGAGCCGTATCGCTCCGAGCCGGTCGATGCCAGCGGCTGGCGCCTCTTCCAGCAGCGCGTACTGCGCACGCTCGACCTCGCCCCGCAGATCACCACCATCGACGCCTACCAGGGCGTGTACCTGCCGTCGCCGCGGCCGATCGTCGAGCACGTGCCCATCGCCAACGCCGCCGACCCGCTGCAGGTCGGGAGCCTGCCCGACCTCCTCGACGAGCTACGCGCCTTCGCCGAGCGGGCCAAGCTCCCCACCGACGACGTCGAGCTGATGCAGCTCGCCGCGCACTATCTCGAGGACGAGGACGTGAACCGCGACCTCGACGTGCAGACCTACGTGCAGCTCATGCTCACGGCGAAGCAGGCCTCGGCGCGGGGGCAGGCGTTGTGGGTGGTGGTGTAGGAGTGCGGCGGCCGTAGCCGCCGCTTTTCTATCCGGATCGCAAAGCGGTGGCTGCGCCACCGCACTCCTACACCTGCCGCGACGGCGGCAGCAGCGACTTGTTGATGGCGATCGCCGCGATGGCCCCGTCCGCGGCGGCGGTGACGGCCAGCTGCGCGCCTTCCACCAGGTCGCCGATCGCATACACGCCCTCGATGCTGGTCTGTCGGTATTCGTCCACCTTCACGTTCGGCGTCTTCGGGTCGCACGCGCACCCGAGTTCCTCGGCCAGGAGGCAGGAGCGCTCGACCTTGATGTTGAAGAAGAGCGCGCCGGCGGGGACGCGCTCGCCGGTGGAGAGCACGGCCGCCTTGACCTGTCCGTCCTGGCCCTCGAGGCCGACGATCTTCTCGTCTTTGACGTCGATCTGCTCGGCCATGAGCTTGCTGTGCTCTTCCTCGTCCCACTCCCGCTCGTGGCCGTGGGTGAAGACGACCACGTCGTCGGTCCACTGCAGGAGCTTGAGGGCCAGGCCGACGACCTTCGTGCCCCAGCCGATCACGCCGATGCGCCGGTCGCGGCACTCGTAGCCGTCGCAGTCGGGGCAGTGGTGGAGGCTCACGCCGTAGTACTGCTTGATCTCCGGGATGTCCGGCAGGGTGTCGCGCACGCCGTAGGCGAGGACGATCCGCCGCGCGCGGACGCCCTCGCAGCTGGTGATGGACACCTCGAACAGATCGCCGACCTTCTCGATCTTGGTGGTCGTGCCGTCGCAGAACTCGACGCCCGCACCCTCCGCCTCCGCCCGCCCGCGCTTGCGCAGCTCGCCCGGGTCGATGTCGTGCTGGCCGAGGAAGCCGTGGATGCCGCGGGAGGCATAGTTGCGCGGGCGCATGTCGTCGATGAGGAGCACGCGGCGGCGGTAGCGGCCGAGGAAGATGGCGCAGGTCAGGCCGGCGGGTCCTCCGCCGACGATCACCGCATCGTAGGGAGCCTGTTCGTGGTCGTTGCTATCGGGCACCACCGACCATCTGCAACGAGCCTTCCACCCGGATGGAGACGTTGCTGGCGGCGATGGGCTGCTCCACGCCGCGGGCCCGCACCCACACCACCACCGTGTACATCCCCGGCCCCTCGGTGAACGGCACGTTGAACTTGAACGCGCCGTCGTCGCCGGCGAAGAAGTCGCCGCGGCGGCCGTCCGGATAGGTGCGATGGATGACGGCCAGGCTGTTGCCCTGCCAGCGGGTCTCGGACTTGAGGCGCGGCAGGTAGTCCTTGCGCTTGTTCGGCAGCGAGTAGCTGTTGAACGCGTTCGCCACGATCGGCGTCATCTTCTCGGGGAACGGCTCGTAATGGACGGTGATGGCGTCGACGCGGCCGCCGCGCATGGCCTTGCCGGTGCCGGTGATCTCCTCGCCGAGGGACGCCGCGCGGGGGAAGGGGCGGCTCCACTGGATGTGCCGGCGGAGAAAGACGTGCACCAGCCGGAACTCGCCCTTCTCCCACGCCAGGCCGATGCCGACGTGCGTGGCGAAGGGGTCGAGGATGGCCTTCTTGTGGCCGTCGTGCGGCGGGGTCTCCGCCATCATCGCGTCCTCGGAGCGGCGGGACATCTCGTACAGGGCGCGGTCGGTGAAGGTGTAGTTGGCCGACCAGGCCGCGGCGTTCTCGCTCGTGCCGTCGTTGCCGCCGGCCAGGGAGTAGCGCATGTACGGGGCGACGCCGTCGGTGGTGAAGTGCCCGGTCGTGCCGTTGGCGATCTGGCGCTTGCAGTACTCGTCCGCGGCGACCGAGATCTCCACGTCCAGCTCCACCGGCGGGAGGCCGTACAGCTCGCGGTCCCGGTTGATCAGCTTGAGGACGTGCTGGCGCAGGGTGACCTTCGTCTCTTCGAGCGGGCTGTCGCTGTGCGCGACGGGCGAGCCGAGCGCGAGGACGAACAGCGCGATGATGATGCGCTTCATGCGAGGTTGTGATTGTAGGTCGCCGGCTTACCGAACCGGCAATTCGATGACAACGCGTAACCCGGGGTTCACATTCTCCGCGTGGATGGCCCCTCCGTGCTCCTCCACGGCCTTGCGGGCGATTGCAAGGCCGAGGCCGGTACCGCTGGACTTGGTCGAAAAGTAGGGATCGAAGATCCGGGGCAGGACCTCCGGGGGCACGCCCGGGCCGGAGTCCTCGACGGAGATGACCACTTTCGAGTCCACGCCGTGGCTGCCGAGGCGCACCCGGCCGCCGGGGGCGGCCTGGAAGGCGTTCTCGATCAGGTTGGCCACCGCGCCGCGGAGGAGGCGCTCGTCGCCGGTGAAGGTCCGGGGGGTGGTGGCGTCGATGTCGGCCTGGAACTCGATCCCGCGCTCGCGGCTCTGGGAGTAGCCCGCGGCGAGGTCGTGGAGGAGTTTCTGCAGGTCGACCGACTTGCGCTGGAGCTGGCGGAGGGAGGCGTAGTCGCTGAACTCCTTCGACGTCTCGCGCAGCGTGACCACCTGGCGGAGGATGTTCTCCACCGCGTTCTCGACCACCTGGGGCAGGCTCGGGTCGTTGCGCTCGGCCACCGCGCGCAGGTGCTCGGCGGTGAGCTGGATCGGCGTGAGCGGGTTCTTGATCTCGTGGGCGACCTGCCGGGCCATCTCCCCCCAGGCCTCCAGTCTGTTTGATCGCAAAATCTCCGTCACGTCCTCGGCGATGAGCATCTCCTCGTCGCTGTCCGGGAGGGGAATGATCGACACGCGCAGCGTGCGCAGGTTCCCGTCGATCTCCACGTCGATCTCGCGCGAGCGCACGTGGCGCGGCGTGTGATGGGCCAGGAACTCGCGCACGCCGTCGAAGGTGGGGAAGTGCTCGCCGAAGAGGCGCCGGGCCATGGCGTTCATGGCCCCGACGCGGTGCGCGCCGTCGAGCACGACCACGGCCGCGTTGATGTTCTCCAGCAGCGTCTGCAGGCGGTCGCGCTCGTGGCGGAGGTCCTCCTGCTGCCGGCGAATGGAGCGGGCCATGTCCGTGAACGTCGTCACCAGGAGGCCGATGTCGGGATCGGCGGGGGCGGGGAGGTTGAGGTCGAAGTTGCCGCGGGCCACCGCTCGCGCGCCGGCCACCAGGCCCTGCACCGGCCTGGTCACGCCGCTGGCCACGCGGAACGCGACCGTGATCGCGGCCAGGGCGATGAAGACCAGGAGCATGTAGATGGTGGTGGCGAGGTCGTTGACCTGGGCCTCGATCTGCCGGCCCTGGACGATGAACGGCAGGGCCAGGGTGTAGCTGCGGCCGGTGCGCAGGTTGATCGGGCTGTAGATCTCCACGTACTGCGCCGCTCCCGACTCGCGCCGGGCCCGGAACATCTGATTGCCGCGCAGGACGATGTGCAGGTAGACGTCGCCGGGCAGGCGCTCGGATTCCACGTGCGCGGCGAAGAGGTCGCGCCGGCTGGAGGCCATGAGGTCGTCGCCGCGGTAGATGTGGAGGTCATGGCCGATGACCCGGGCCAGCCAGGAGAAGATCTCGTCGTCGAGGGCCTGCTCCGGCGCCGCGGCCTCCGAGCCGATGTACTCCTCGATCACGCGCTGCGCGGCCTGGAGGGCGTTCTGCCCGCGCTCGACGTACTCGGTCTCCAGCCGCGCGGCCAGGTAGGCCCGGACGAAGAGGACGAAGACGATCAGCGGCAGGATGACCACCGCGGTGAGATAGAGCGAGGTGCGCGCGCGGAAGTCGAGCGTGCGCGGCGCGCGCAGCAGCTCGCGCAGGCGCGGCAGCGACCGCCCCGCCAGCAGCGCCACGATCGCCGCCAGGGCCCAGATGGCCACGCCCCCGGCCCGGCGGATCTTCTGCCCCAGCGTCGGCTCCTGCAGCGGGAACACGTACAGCGCCTTCTCGCTGCGCCGCAGATAGAGCAGCGACGCCTCCGCGTCGCTCGAGCGTACCCACATCCCGCTGCCGGGCCTCAGCCGCGCGAAGTACTGGGCCGGATTCTGCGGCAGCCGGTACGTCATCGCGCTCTGGGCGTTTCCCTCCCGGTCGTATACCGCGGGCTCGCGCTGGGGGCGCAGTCCGGCGGCGTTCTCGTCCTCGTCGTCGAAGAACTCGCGGTAGGCGTCGGCGAACGTCGTCGCTCCCGGGTCGGCCGGGTTGACCACGTGCACGCTGCCCAGGCCGACGATCGTGCCCAGGGCGGTCACGTCGAAGTCGTGGTGCATCAGGTCGCGGCGGATCGTGCCCAGCTCGAAGATCTCCTCGCTGTTGCTGGAGATCTTCTCCTCGAACTGCGGCAGGCCGACCCCGAAACGCGAGATCGGCGCGCGCCTGAAATCGTCGGTGATGCTGATGACCGCCGGCACGTGCCAGTCCGCCAGGTTCGAGCGCAGCCAGAGCGCATAGGCCAGGTCCTCGATGTTCATGTGCCGGTAGTCGTCGGGGAGAATGGTGCTCAGGTCGATGCGCTTGAACTCCTGGTCCAGCGCCGCCGTGATCATCGTCCGCAGCTGGTTGGCTTCGCCGACGATCAGCGGCGCGTAGGTCTCGGCCACGAACTGCCGGGCGTGGCCCTGCGTGAACAGGTGCTGCGGCGTGTACACGATCGCCGCGATGACCAGGGCCACGGCGGTGATCCGCAGCGGGGTGGCCGGCTTCAGCCTGCCTCCCAGGAGCTGGATCACGACGAAGGCGAAGAGCAGCAGCGCCGCGAACAGCACCGCCTGGATGAGCGTGGCCGGGATGACGTGGTCCGGAAGCGCGGACACGCGCGAGTTGGACACGAAGTTGTCGACCAGCTGCACGTAGCCCCACAGCGCGGCCAGCGCGACCAGCGCGCGCACCACCAGCGGCACGCGCGCGATCCACGGGCGGAGCAGGGCCAGGATGGCCACGAGCGCGATGGCGGTGAGGAGGAGATCGAACGGCGACTTGCTGAAGGGACCGAGGATCTTGGAGGCGTAGTTCTCGAAGCCGAAGATACCCTGGGGATCGTTGGGGACGCGGATGAAGAGCAACGCCGCGCGGGCGATGACGATGCAGATCACCGCCACCCACGTCGTCCGCCACACCGCCAGCACGAACAGCGCGCCGAGGGCGATCAGCACGGCCGTGGCGGTGATCCCTTCGGCGCGCGTGGCCTCGACCACCTCGCGCTGGGTCCGCGTCTTCAGGTCCACGAACAGCGGCGAGTCCCCGCGCTTGGCCACGAGAAAGCGGTGCGTCCCCGGCTCCTGCTTCGGATAGCCGGCGTGCAGGAAGAGCGACACGATCCAGGCATCGCCGGCATGGAGCCGCGACTTCCGTCCCGGCACGTTCTCGATCCGCTCGAACATCTGCACGGTATAGGTCGCGGCCTTGCGCGTCCGGGTCACGTACAGGTTCGTGACGTCGAACTGGAAGATCCGGTCCTCGGGGGCGCGGTAGTCCTCGCCCCACCACGCCACCGGCTCGCGGTTGGCGTCGAGAACGCGCGCGCCGCGCCCGGGCGTCTTCACCTCGCTGCCGAGGAGGCGGAAGAGCTCCGCGGGCGGGAGCTGGCGGGTGCCGATCGCGTTCGCGATCCGCGCTGCCGAGGCGTCGAGCTCGCTCTCCAGCTCCCCGATCTCCCGGCGCATGTCCTCGACGTCACTGCGGAGGTGGTGGACCGAGCTCTCCGCGAATGCCTTGGAGGTGACCCGGACGCGCCAGAGGGAGACCACGAACGCGACTGCCGTCAGAAAAACAAAAAGCGCTGCGACGAGAATCGTCGCAGCGCGTCGTGACCGCATGCTCTCCCCTTAGTTGGAGCGGACCGAGACGACGGCCCAGCGGCCGTCCTTCTGCTGCAGGGTGATGTACAGATCCTTCACCCCGCTGTTGATGCTCCAGCGGGCCTTGATGTGGTACTGCCCCTCGGCGCGCGCGCCGCGGGCGCTGATCTGCTCGAACCCGCTCGGCTTGACTTTGTTGAACAGGCCGTCGAGCAGGTACGCGGCCTGATCGCGGCCGAAGAAGCCGGTCTTGTCCGAGAGGCCGGGGAACTGCAGCTGAACCTGCTCGTCTCCGCCGATGCCCGACACGATCGCGTCCACGTCGCCGCCGCCGAAGCCGCGCTCGAGGTTGGACATTGCCGCATCGAGGTCGCGGAACTGAGCCGAGGCGACCAGCGGTACGAACAGCAAGACAAAGGCGATTCGCGTCCAGACTTTCATTGAGTTGTCTCCTGTGTCCTCCGTCAACATCCCGGCTGACTTGATTATTCTAATCCCTTCAACGAGTTAGCTGCACCCCCCAGGGGTCGGTCTGTCCTCCCGGAATGACGGATGCCGCGCCGCCGCGCCTCCTCCAGAAAATCGTCCGGAAGGGGCGCCGCGACCCGAAACTGCTCATTTGTCAACGGATGCGTCATCTCCAGCTCTGCCGCGTGCAGCATGGGTCGGACCGCATCCTTTTCTCCATAGAGCCAGTCGCCTGCCAAGGGGTGACCGATGGCGGACAGATGCACGCGGATCTGATGGGTCCGCCCGGTCTCCAGGCCGATCTCCACGAGCGAGCCCGACGGCGTCGCCTCGAGCGGCCTCAGGTGGGTGACGGCGCGCTTCCCCTCGTCGCGCACGGCGAACTTGATCGCCCCCACCCGGGCGATCGGCGCATCGATGGTCTGCCGCTCCGCCAGTTCGCCGTTGCAGAGCGCGAGATAGGTCTTGCGGATGCGCTTGCGCTCGAACTGCCGCGTCAGCCGCACGTTGAGGTCGCCTCGCTTGGAGAAGAAGATCACCCCGCTCGTCCCCCGATCCAGCCGCTGCATCAGATACGCAGGTGAGGTGTGCCGCGTCACGATCTCGTGGAGAAACGGCTCCTCGGGGGCATACATCCGCTGCTGCACCACCACCCCGGGCGGCTTGTTGATGAAGATGAGGGCGTCGTCCTCGTAGAGGATCTGCAGCTTCACTGGACGTATGTCAACACCCACGGCCCCTCGCAGGTGAGCTGGAGCACGCTCTCCTCCTCGATGACCAGCGAGTGCACCACGTCCGGCGGGTTCACGTAGAAGCCGCCTTCGGTGAAGGTGGTCTTCGTATCCCCGAGGGTGACCGTGATCCGGCCGGAGAGGACGGTGACCCGCTCCGGGCGGGGGTGGGTGTGCGGGGCGATGGTCGCCCCGGCCGGCACGCGCAGGCGCATGGTGAAGATCCCGGGCTGCTTCGGGTCGCCCTCCAGGACCGCCGACTTCGTCCCGGGCGGCATGGTGGGTGGGGCGTCCTTCCAGGCCACGCTGGTGACCTGGATGGCGGCGGCGAGGAGGACGGCCAGGGCGAGGTGCATGGGTGGATTGTAGGGCGGGAACCGCGGATGTGGAGGGTTCCACTTTTAGCCTGACCAGGCTGCATTGGTAACCTAGGTAGGCTCCACTTTTAGCCTAAGTAGGCTCCACTTTTAGCCTATAGGGGCTATGGTTCGAGCCTATGCAGGCTCCGGTTTTTGCCTGCCAGGGCTCCTGTTTTTAGCGTAAGCACCCGGGTTGCTATCATCCCCCGCCTATGCTCGATCCGAAGGATTTCACCCCTCCCGGCCCGGGAGCCTGGGAGCGCGAGTCCACTCACATCATCCGTCCGGTGTCGCGCGCCTTCGCGGCGGTGTTGCCGCAGGCGGGGACGGAGGGCTTTCGCTGGGGCATGGCCCGCTATGGGCTGCTGCTCGACTACCTCGAGTTCGCGGTGGTCAACCGCTTCGTCTACGTCTGCGCGCGCGGCGTCGGCGCGCCCAAGGGAGCGAAGGGGCCGCCGCCGAAGCTGATCTTCAAGCTGCTGACGAAGCTGCACCCGGAGGTCCGCCGGCGCGTCCGCACGGTCGGGGAGGTGTGGCGCACGAAGCGCTGGCGCGAGGACATCGCTCGCTGGGACGCGGAGTGGAAACCGGAGATCGCGGCCGAGAATCGCGCGCTGCAGAGCGTCGACGCGCGCGGGCTGGACGATGAGGCGCTGATCGCGCATCTCCAGCGCTGCTTCGACGCGGCCACGCGCGGGGTGTACCGGCATCACAGCCTCAACGCCACGGCCCTCTTGCCGGTCGGCGATTTCCTCGTGCACATGCGCGAGTGGACCGGCCTCGGGCCGGCGGAGGTCCTGCCGCTGTTCCGCGGCGCGAGCCGGGTCTCGCAGGGCGCGACCGCCGAGCTGGACGCGCTGTCGGAGGCGATCCGGGCGAATGCCGAGGTGCAGTCGCTGCTCGCCGGGACCGACGCGCAGGCGATTCTGGATGCGCTCACCGCGCGCAGCGATGCCGCCGGCGAGGCCGCGCGGCGCTACATCGACAGCGCCGGCGTGCGCATCGCCACCGGCTACGACTTCGCCGACCTCACCCTCGCCGAGATGCCGGACGTGCTGGTCGAGAACATCCGCACGGCCGTCACGGGGAAGGCCTCGACCACCGAGGATGACGTTGTGCGGCGCGAGGCGGAGCTCCGCGAGCGCGTCCCGTCCGCACATCGGCAGGCATTCGACGAGAAGCTCGCCGAGGCGCGGCTGGTGTACCGCATCCGCGACGAGCGGACCTACCTGAACGACGCCTGGTCAACGGGCATCGCCCGCCGGGCCATCCTGGCCGCGGGCGAGCGGCTGGCGGCGAAGGGCAAGCTCCATGCGGCCGACCACGCCGTGGAGCTCACGTTGGAAGAGCTGGTGTCGATGCTGCGCGGCGGGAGCGATCGCACCGCCGATCAGGCGGCCCAGGACGCGACCTTCCGCGCCACGCACACGATGCACGACGCCCCGCAATTCCTCGGCGGCACTCCCTCCGGTCCGCCGCCGGCGGAGTGGCTGCCGCCCGACTCCGCCCGTGCCGAGCGCGCCGTGGCCATCGTCATGGGAGAGATGTTCGCCGCGCGCGAGGAGCAGCCCGGCGCGGCGAAGATCACCGGCTTCGCCGCCAGCCCGGGCCAGGTCGTCGGCACGGCCCGCCTGGTCCTGGAGCCACGGGACATGGGCCGGGTGCAGAAGGGCGACGTGCTGATCACGCGCTCCACGGCGCCGTCGTACAACGGTCTGTTGCCGCTGCTCACCGGCATCGTCACCGACCGCGGGGGCACGCTCTCCCACGCCGCCGTCGTCGCGCGCGAGTACGGCATCCCCGCCGTGGTCGGCACCGGCAACGCCACGCAGCTGATTCGCGACGGGGCGCGCGTGCGCGTCGACGGCACCAGCGGAATGGTCGAAGTCCTGGCGTGACGGTCGTTCCGCTCGTTGACGCGCGATCCGAGGAGACGTTCGGGGGGAAGGCTGCCTCGCTGGCGCGGGCGATCCGCGCCGGGCTGCCGGTCCCGGACGGCTTCGCCATCGCCTGGGATCACCACGACGACGCGGCGATGGTCGAGGCCTTCCGGCGCTGCGGCGAGCGCGTCGCCCTCCGCTCCTCGGCCGTCGGCGAGGACTCCCTCGACGCCAGCTTCGCCGGGCAGCACGTGACGGTGCTGAACGTCACCGATGAGGCCATGCTGCGCGACGCCGCCCGGACCATCCAGGCCTCGGCGCGCGCCGAGAGCGCGCTCGCCTACCGCGCGAAGATGGGCGTCACCGGCGAGCCGCGCATCGGCATGGTGATGATGAAGATGGTCGACGCCGACGCCGCCGGTGTCGTATTCACGCGCCATCCCGTCCATGGAGCAGACGAATTGGTGATCGAGTCGGCCTGGGGACTCGGCGAGGCGGTGGTGGCGGGCCTGGTCACGCCCGATCGCTTCCGCGTCAGCGCGCGCGGCGAGATCGTCGAGCGCACCGCCGGACACAAGGACGTGGCCGTCCGCTTCGCGCCCGGCGGCGGGACCGTCGAGCAGCCGGTTCCGGCCGAGGACGTGAGTCGTCCGTCGCTCACGGACGAGCAGCTCCTCCGGCTCCACGAGCTGGCCAGGCAATGCGAGTCCTGGTTCGGCGGGCCGCAGGACATCGAGTTCGCCTTCGAAGGGGAGCGCCTGTTTCTCCTGCAGTCGCGGCCGATCACGCGCGCCGGCGCGGAGCCGATCGCGGTGCCGCTCACCGCCCGCCGCTTCACCGGCCTCGCCGCCGCGGCGCTGCTCGCGCCGCTCAACTCCACCATCATCGCCGTGGCCCTGCCCACGATCGCCTCGTCGTTCGCGGCCACTCCGGCGCTCGTGACCCGCTGGCTGGTGACGGCGTACCTGGTCGTCACCATCGTCGCCCAGAGCCCGGCCGGAAAGCTGGCCGACGTCTGGGGGACCTCCCGCGTGTTGACGCTCGGCCGCTCCATGTTCGGCATCGGCGCCCTCCTGGCCGCGTTCTCTCCCGCCCTCCCGATCCTCGGCATCGGACGCGCGCTCATGGCCCTCGGCGGCGCATTCACCATTCCCACCGTCTTCGCCCAGCTCCGCAACAGCGTGCCCCACGCGCGGCGCGGCCGAATCTTCGGCGCCTTCGGCGCGATCATGGGCACCGCGGCGGCGGCAGGGCCGATCATCGGCGGCCTGCTCACGGCGCGCTTCGGCTGGCACTCCGTCTTCTTCGTCAACGTGCCGGTGGTGCTGCTCTCCTTCTTGCTCGAGCCGCCGCGTCGGGCCGAGAAGAACGGCCGCACGGCGACCTTCGACTTCATCGGCAGCGCCCTCCTCGCCGTGGCCGTGCTGCTGCTCGTCGCGGCGGTAGAGAAAGCGCAGCTCGCGTTTGCCCTCGGCGCGGTAGTCGCGCTCGCGGCCTTCATCGCCCGCGAGCTGCGCGCGCGCGATCCCGTGCTCGACGTCCGCCTCTTCACCCGTCCCGCCTTCGCCGCCGGCGGCGCCATCGTGGCCCTGCAGAACCTGGCCATGTACTCGATGATCTACATGCTGCCGTTCCTGCTCGCGCGCAATCCGGCCAGCACCGGCCGGATGCTGCTGCTCTTCACCGCGGCGATGGTCTTGGCCTCGCCCCTCGGCGGCCGGCTCTCCGACGCCATCGGCGCGCGCGCCGTCGCAGC
>JBIOTX010000271.1:0-21373 GCA_044866315.1 Thermoanaerobaculia bacterium
GGTGAGATTGGGCACGAAGTGGCCGTCCATCACGTCCACGTGAATCCACTCGGCGCCGCCGGCGACGGCCTGCTCCACCTGCTCCCGCAGGCGGCCGAGGTCGGCGCTCAACACGCTGGGCGAGATCCGTACGCTCACGATCCCCCTCCTTCGCCGCCGCTGACCAGAAGATCCACCGAGGAACCCCGGGGCTGTCCGTTGCCGGGCGGAGGACGCACCGCCATGACCACGCCGGGCTCCGGCGCGGCCCGCACGGTGTCCACGTCGCCCACCTTGATTCCCGCCGCGCCGAGAATCCGCTCGGCGTAGGGCAGGGAGAGGCCGACCACATCCGGCACGATCACCGGGGCCGGCCCGTCGCTCACCGTGAGCTGCACGGTGCCTCCGGGCGGGAGGATCGTCTCCGGTGGCGGATCCTGCCAGAGCACGGCCCCGCGCGGGACGTCGGGGCTGGTCCGCTGGGCCTCCATCCGGATCCGGAAGCCGAGCTTGGTCAGCTCCGACCGGGCCTTGTCCACCGGCAGCTCCAGCACCCGCGGCACCGAGTGGTCCGAGCTGCTCACGGCGTCCGGCGCCATCCAGACCGTGGTGATGACGTAGCCCGCCATGGCGGTCAGCGCCACGAGGCCCAGGTCGCGGACGAACCGGCGCCAGGGAGATCCCCGCGTCCAGTCGAAGGCCCGGCCGAGGCCGCCCGGGGTGTGGCGCCGGGTTCTCATGCCCGGCGGAGACGCGCGGCGTACGCGCCGTCGGTCCCGTGTCGCTGCGGCAGAATCGTCAGATCGCCATCCTCCGACAGGAGGGCAGGGGGGAACGTGGCCGCGGCCTCGCGGCGGAATTCGGGATGACGCGCGAGAAACCGCTCCACCTGCTCGACGTTCTCTTCCGGCTCCAGGGAGCAGGTCGCGTAGAGCAGCAGCCCACCCGGTGCCACCAGTCCGGCCGCGTGCTCGAGCAGCTCGGCCTGGATCCCGGCCAGCTTTTCCAGCGCCTGCGGGGTCACCCGCCAGCGCGCGTCCGGGTGCCGCGCGAAGCTTCCGGTTCCGAGGCACGGGGCGTCGAGCAGCACCGCGCCCACCGGCCGGATCGGCGCCTGGCGGAGATCGGCCGCGAGGGCGTGCTCCCGGCCACTGCCCGCGCGCCGCAGGTTGGCGGCGAGCCGCCGGACCCGCGAGCGGCTCACGTCGCCCGCGATCACCCGGGCTCCGCCGCGGCCCAGGGCGATGGTCTTGCCTCCCGGCGCGGCACTCGCGTCGTAGAGGGTGACGTCGGGCGCCAGGTCGGCGAACCAGGCCAGCAGCGCCTGGGCCGGATCCTGTACCATGAAGGCGCCCTCGGCGTAGCCGGGGAGGTCCTCCGGGCGCCGGCGATCCGTCACCAGCCCGGCGCCGAACGGCGCGGGCTGGACCTCGACGCCCGCTTCCCGCCAACGGCGCGTCAGCGTTTCCAAGTTCTCCCGGGCCGGCTGGAGCACCAGGCGCGGCCGCTGGTCGTTCCATTCCAGCAGGCGCTCGGTCTCCTCGGGGCCGAACCGGGCCACCCACCTTTCCACCAGCCAGAGGGGATGCGAGTGGCCGCGTGCGAGTCGCGCCGGCCCGGACTCCGCCTCCGGAGCCGGCGCTTCGGCGTCCCGGTCGAGCCGGCGCAGGACGGCGTTGACGAAGCCGCCCGCGCGGGCGCCGCCCGACTCCTTCGCCAGCGACACGCTGGTATCCACCGCGGCGTGAGCCGGCACGCGCTCGAGCGCGGTGAGCTGGAAGGCGCCCAGGCGGAGCAGGTCCTGCAACGGACGAGGGACCCGATTCCATCCTCGCGGCACCAGCGGCGCCAGCCGATCGTCCAGGGTCTGCTGACGGCGCAGCACGCCCGCGGCCAGCTCGTGCGCCAGCCGGCGGTCGGCCTCCGGCAGCGGCTCGAGCGCGCGGTCGAGCGCCTGCTCGAACGGCCGCCCCTGGCGCACGTCGGCCAGCACCGCCAGCGCGGCCCGCCGGGACGCCAGGCCCTCGCGCTCGTCCGCCATGTCCTGTCGCTGCCGGCTAGCCGAGCATGCCCCGTGTGGGGCTCGACGGAACGGCGATCTCGCGCCGGGGCATGCGCCCGGCGAGGTAGGCGGCCCGACCGGCGGCTACCGCCAGCCGCATCGCGTGCGCCATGGCGACCGGGTGCTCCGCCTCCGCCAGCGCGGTGTTCATCAAAATTCCATCCACGCCCTGCTCCATGGTGACGCAGGCGTCGGACGCCGTCCCCACCCCGGCATCCACCACCACCGGCACGCCGAGCCGGCGCTTGATGGTGCGGATGCCGTAGGGGTTGAGCAGGCCGAGGCCGCTGCCGATCGGGGATGCCAGCGGCATGACCGCGGCGCACCCCGCCTCTTCCAGTCGGAGCGCCGTGATCAGATCGTCGTTGGTGTAGGCCAGGACGGTGAACCCCTCCTTCACCAGGGTACGTGCCGCCTGGAGGAGGCCCTCGGTGTCGGGGAGCAGCGTCTCCCGGTCGCCGATCACCTCGAGCTTCACGAATTCGTTGAACCCCGCCTCCCGGGCCAGCCGGGCGTAACGCATCGCCTCGTCGGCGGTGTAGCACCCGGCGGTGTTGGCCAGCAGGAAGTAGCGCTCCGTGGGGAGGTGATGGAGGATGCTCTCCTCCTTGCGGCGGTCGAGGTCCACCCGCCGCACCGCCACGGTGACGATCTCCGCGCCACTCGCCTCGATCGCCGCCGCCATCGCGGCATTGTCCCGATACTTGCCCGTACCCACCATGAGGCGGGAGCGGAACTCGCGGCCGCCCACGGTGAAGGGCGTGTCGAGGTCGGTGTCGGGCGGGGTCAGGATCGCGGTCATCGTTTCTCCGTCTGGTAGACTTGTCATCCCTCGCTCCGCTCGGGATGACACACATCACAGCGACGGCACCGTCGACGCCTCCGCCATCGCCAGGTCCTTCAGCATCGCCGCGGCGCGCTTGTGCAGGTCGGCGAAGAGCGCGGGCGGGAGGGTCTTGCCGCCGCCGTCGAGCGCCTTCACGAAAGCCTGGACGAGCTGGATGCTCGTGGCGTGGTTGTTCGAGGCCTTGGCGAAGTTGGCGGCCAGGATGGCGGCGAGGGCGCTTTCGTTCATCTGCCGGATGGGATGCACGGTGATCGGTTTGAGGCCCCCGAGCTTGACGCCCGCGGCTTCGGCCGCGGTCAGGGTGGCGATGAGGTCCTCGATCTCCAGGCCGATGTAGCGGGTCATGCTCTCCTTCGTGGCGATGACCGTGTGCAACGCGGTGAAGTTCTGCGTCGCCGCCGGCACCTCCGGATCCTTCTGGCTGACGGTCGTCACCTTGAAGCGATAGGTCGTGTCGACCATGCCGGCCCAGTCGCGGGGGACGGTGATGCGGAAGACGTCCGTCGTGCCGCCGAGGGGCTCGAGGAGGGCGGGCGGGTCGGGGAGAATCGGCGAGACCGTGGAGGCCGTCGTCCACGCCGCGCTCGGGATGGCCGTGGGCACCGCTCGATACGGGCAGTCCGCGCCGGTGCCGAGGGTGGTCAGGGTGCAGCCGGCCCGGTTGAAGTCGAGGAAGTCGAGCTTCACGCTCATGCTGTCCTTCTCGTTGCCGCCGTTGGTTCCCTCGATGGTGTAATCGAAGGCGCTGCCCGGCTTGCCGCTGTTGGCGTTGTTCAGGATCACCACCTGCGGCTCGAAGAACGTGTCCACCTTCACGAACGACTCGTCGATCGCATTGCGCCGGGCCTTGCCGCTCGGATCGGGCGAGGCCATGGAGTTCGCCTTGGCCTCCACGCTGTCGCCGGTGATCTTGATCGGATAGATCCCCGGACGGGTGAGCGGATGGTGGAACGGCTGGACGGCGATGCGCAGCGGCGATGAGCTGGTATACGGCGCCACGCCTTCGATGCGACGCTTCTCGAAGTCCGGTCCGTCGGGCGAGGTCTTCCACTCCTCGGGCGGGTCTTCGTCCGGCGTGCCGTCGCCGTCGTCGTCCCGCTCCTGACGGCTCAGGCCTTCCTTGGCCGACGGCGGGTCTTCATCGATGCAGGCCATCCTCCCGGAGAGGATGTTCCCGGCGGCGTCGAAGCACGGGTCGGCGACACCATCGTAGGGATCACCGAAAAAGTACGTCGCGCCGCGCGTGCACGTGCTGCCGGCGCTCACGCAGTCGTGGTCGGTGTTCGGGTCGATGCCGTAGGCGAAGGGCGCGGTCTGGTCCGGCCGGTTCGACAGCGCCACGCGGAAGAAGTCGAACGCGCCGGTGCGGCTGCCGATGTTGCGCACGCGGACGTCGTAGTCGCCGAATTGACCGGGCTTGATCAGCAGCGTGTCCGTGTTCGGATCGGACGTGGGATGCACCGTCATTTCCAAACCGTAGTTCTCGACCGGGATGTCGACGCCGATCCCCTCGGTTCCCGGATGCTGGGGAATGGGGATGCCGTACTGGCCGGTGCTGATGATGAGGTTGAAGATGGTGAAGCTGCCGATGTCGGGAATGGGCTCGAGGATGCCCCCGAACTGGAGGCTCGCGCTCAGAGAGATCTGCAGGGCGTTGAGGAAATAGGTGAAGTCGTCGAGGGTGACCTTCGCCGTGTCCTTGAAGTCGCGGGCGTCGTAGTTGTCGGGGCGGATGGTGACGCCGACCTGGGCGCCGCTCTCGTTGGAGGACTTCTCCCAGTGCACGGCGCCGCTGCGCGTCGCGTCCTCCGCGGTGGAGAACGAGCCCTCGATGAGCCGCGAGCCCACGCTGGCCTCGAGGCCCAGGCCGATGCCCAGACTGGCCCCGGAGACGCCGAGGATCAGGTTCGTGCAGATCGGGCGAGGCTTGCCGCCGATGGTGATGACTTCTCTCTCGGCGATGGCCTGCGCGCAGTCGGCGCGGATGTCGATGCCCTTCGCCGCCGGGAAGGTGCGCAGCGAAGGCGGGCTGTCGTCGGTGTCGATGCCGAAGGGGGTAGTGAACGTGCCGCAGGCCGAGGCCGCGTCCTTGATCAGGTCCAGGATCGCCACCGCGTTCTCCTCGGTAGTGTTGCTCCCGCCGGTCAGGATGAGGTCGAAGATCGCCGCGATCTGGTCGGGCGAGATCGAGGGATCCTTCGCCAGCTCGATGAGGCGGGCGATGGTGCACGCCGCCGGCACGTCGATCGAGGAGTCGAGCGCCCAGTTGATGATGGGGATGCCGAGGACCCGGACCTGCACGCCGGCGAAGGCAGTGTAGCGGGCCACGAACTCGTCGCCGTCCTTCTTGGCGTCGCTGATGACGGCGGAGAAGGCCTCGTCGAGGAAGTCGGGGAAGCCGAAGCGCTTGCAGTCGGAGATCAGGAGGCCGTCGGCCAGGCCGTCGGCCAGGCCGTGGGCCTTGCAGAAGGCCTCGAACTCGCTGGCCCGGAAGTCGAGCGGCTCGACCTGCGTCTGCAGCGTCACGTCGCGGCCGGCCAGCACCGACTCTGGCTGGTCGAGCACCTCGATCTCCACGGGCAGGCGGAGGCCGAGGGCCAGATCGAACTCGTAGCCGATGCGGGCGTAGAACACCTCCACGCAGATGCCCAGGACGCAGACGTCCTCGCTGATGCGATAGCCCCACTCGATCACCGGCGGCGCGAAGGTGAAGCCCATCATGGCCACGCGGGCCAGGTCGGGATCGTCGGAGTCGCCGCTCGTGGAGGGCCCGCCGATGAGGCGCATCGCCGCCTGGAACCGCGCCGGGCCGCCCATAGCCTCCAGCTCCGCGTCGCTCACGCAGACGCCGTCGACGTAGGTCGTGCCTTTCTTGCACTTCACGCCGAAGGACTCGGTGAGGGTGATCCGCCGCGACTCCGTCCCCGGCTCGACGCCGTCCTTCCCCTCGGGGTCGTACGTGCCGTCGTCCTTGATCTTGAAGACCTTCTTGCCGGCCTTGTCGTTGACGTACTTGGCCAGCGCGCGGCCGATGTCGCACTGCCCGTCGGCGTCCTTGTCGGAGTCTTTCGGAGTGAGACCGGCCTTCCGATAGAGGCGCTGGCAGTCGTCTTCCGTCTGCGCGGCCGGCCCGTCCTCGTTGATCCGGCCGTCGCCGTCGTTGTCGACCGCGTCCGGGCCGTCCTCGTCGACCAGGGCCATGTAGGTCTCGCCGAAGGGACCCTTGCCGTTGCAGGCCGAGCCGTGGAAGATCTCGCCGTTCGCGGCGATGCAGTCGCCGTCCTCGTTGCCGCCGCCGGGCGGGTCTTCACCGACCTCGCCGTCGCCGTCGTTGTCGAGCGAGTCCGGGCCGTCCTCGTCGATCGACTCGACGAGCGTGGTCTTGAGCTGGTTGGCCGCGTCCCAGCAGTCGTCCTCGACGCCGTCCGTGGCGTTGCCGAAGAACGCGCTGCCGCCGGCGTGCGTGCAGCCGGTCTGGCCCTTCGCGGTCAGGGTCGCCAGCAGCTTCCCGTCCTCGTCGAAGCAGGAGCTCGCGCCGTGGCGCTCGCCGGTCACCCAGTCCACGCAGTCGCGGTCCTCGTTGTCGGCCGAGGACGGCAGATACGCCGAGCCGAGCGTGCGCCCGCTGCCCTCGCTCACCGGGCCGGGCGCATGGGCGGCCTTGCGCTCGAAGGCCTTCAGCTTCGTGGCCGGCCACTTGTCCACCGGTACGTCCCCCGGCTTGCCCTTGTGATTCGGCCCCTCGAACTCGAGCACGGTCTTCGTGACCACGCGCCGCCCCGCGGCCTTGCCGTCCTCGTGCTTGAAGTCCTGGTGCCCCAGCTTCTGCGAGTGGCGTTTGGCGACGTCGCACCACTTGGCGATGTCGTCCTCGTCGCCGGCGGCGATGGCCGCGGCACACTTGTCCTTCTTCTCGCCGGGCCCGAGCTTGTCCTTCTTCTTGTTCGCGTTCTCGAGATTGGCCTTCTTGATCGCCTTCTGCAGCGGCGTCTCCTCGGTGTCGAAGGTGGCCGGCGGATTCCCCGCGAATGCGGGCCCGCCGGCCACCGACAACGTGATGAGGAGAGAGACAAGGAGGGTCCAGCCACGCCACCTCTCATGCCCTTCGGACCCCGTGCTGAGCGCCATGACTGTTTCCCTCCTTGTGGGGTCAACGTCGGGCGGCGGGAGGGGTTCGGCCGTGACGGGTGGCCCCGGAGGATGGTCATCCGTCACAAATCGTCAGGTTGCTCGGTTGCTGGGTTGTATACTTCCGTTACTCCCCATGAAAATCGTGACCGTGACCGCGCGGCAGGTCGGTATGCTCGTGGGCTTTGCCGCGCGCAGGGGGCTCGACGTCGCGGCGTTCCTGCATCAGCATGGGATGACCGCCGACATGCTGACGGACGGCGAGCAGCGGTTGCCTCATTCGGTGTATGCGGCGGCCTGGCGCGAGATCCCGAGGCAGCTTGGGGCCGAGCATCTGGGGCTCGAGCTCGCGCAGTTGACGCTCGAACAGCCTCCGCACACCGGTCTGGCCATCCTCAGTTATGCCGCGTCGACCAGCCCCACCCTAGGCGTCGCCTACGAGACCATCCTCCGCTACCTCTCCATCGTTCACGACGGCAACGGCATCCGTCTCGAGAGCCACGGCCATCAGGCGCGTTTCTTCGTCGGTCCGCCGGTACCGATCGACATCCCGCCGCAGGCGGTCGTCTATCTCCTGGCTTCGATCTTTGGCGTCGGACGCAAGATCGCCGCGCGGGAATGGTGTCCCCGGGTGGTCCGATTCACGCACGCTGCGCCCGCCGACACGGCGCCGCTCCGGCGATTCTTCCATGCGCCTCTGGAGTTCGAGTGCTCCGTATCCGAGGTCGTTTTCGATCGGGAGGTCCTCGATCTTCCCGTGGCCGGAACCGACGGCGGGTTGTACTCGTTGATTCAGGAGCAGGCGGATGACCTGCTCGCGCGGGCACCGACGCAGCGCATGAGCGACCGCGTACGGCAATACCTCTTCGCATCCCCGACCCACAAGCTGCCCGAGCTCGGCGAAGTGGCCCGGCAACTAGCCACGAGCGTCCGCAGTCTGCAGCGCATGCTCCAGGCGGAGGGAGTGTCGTATCGCGAAGTCCTCGACGACGTCCGCCGCGAGCTGGCGTTGCGCCACATGAACGCTCACCGCCTGAACGTGCCGGAGATCGCCTTCCTCCTCGGCTTCTCCGACACCACGTCGTTCCATCGCGCCTTCCGCCGCTGGACGGGCAAGGCGCCGGGAGAGTACCGGCGCACGCAGTTCTCTCCCGGCGCGGCCGGTCAGCTCACGGTCGCCGTCACCAGCTGGAGCTCACCATAGATGCCCATGCAGGCCAGGATCGCCAGGAAGACGTACTGGTTCTCGGCCCATGGAGCCATCACACCGCTGAGGTCGAAGGCCGTGTTGCCGAGGAATGCGATCACCGAGTCGGCATCCTGGCTTCTCACCAAGCCGGCGACAGCGGGCACCTGCCATGCCCCGTTGATGACGAGCTCCATGTACGGGGAAGCCTTCGACATCCACGGATCTCCGCAGAGAACGGCGTCGCCGACTGTTTTCCAGACACTGATGCCGGTGATGGTCTCGTCCATGATCACATCCCAAGTCTGTTGCTGATTGAACTGAATATTGGGAGCGACGTAGGGGAAATAAAGAACGGCATAGAGCGCTGCCAGGGTGTGGCTGTCCGGGTTGCGCGACTTCGCTGCCGACAAGGGGATCAGGCCCAGCGTGGCAAAGTACGCGAGGATCTCGAAGACCACGGGGACGACCTCCGCCGCGGAGCCGAGCGTCGGCACGCCACCGGCCGGGGCCGGCTTCCGCAAGCCGGCATTGCCGCCGAGCAGTCCCTGGATCGTAGCGAAGTCCCCGGCATGGATGAGGGCAGTGGTCGTGGGGTCGTCCGGGAAGGGCACCGAGCCCTTCGCAAACTTGTAGACGATGGTGGCGGGAATGGCCACGATCAGGCAGGCCAGGTCGAGCATGCTGAGGGAGTCGCCGGTGTACCGGTGGTACAGCCAGGAGAGGACCGGGATGTCGATCGGAGCGTCGAGGGCCTCGAGCGCGGCCTGAAGGACTGCCTGCAGCACGTCGATGAGGGCGGTCAGGATGTTCCTGATCGTGTCGAGCAGCACGTCCAGGAAGATGGTGATCATCCTTCTGACGATCTCTCCCGCCGAAAGGGTGGTGAGCTGGTCGATGACCTGAGTCTCGAGGTCGTCGAACGCCCTCTGGAACGTGCTCTCCTCGCTCTGAACGAGTTGCCAGAGCTGACTGAGCGATTGTTCCAGCGACTGTCCGGGGACGGTCGGCATGAACGAAGTGCTCGCACCGTCGAGATTGCTCTTGAAGTGGTGTACGGCCCAGTGAGACTGCGGACTGTCCTGACCCGGTCGCGGCGTCGATGCCGACGCAAAGCCGATGACCGTGCCGGAGGAGAGCGGAGGTAGTGCGGCCCAGGCATCGAGCTTGTCTTCGAGGCCGTCGAAGGCGTTGCTCAGTTCCTGCTTCCAGGGCTCGAGGTTGTCGCCGCAGTGCTGCGCGTATTGCCTGAAGATGTTCTTGATGACCGAGCGCGTGCGGAGAATGTCGGGCCAGTTGAAGATCCAACCCAGCCACTGGACGAGCTTGTCGATGAAGACCCCGATCTGCGCGAAAACGAGCTGCACGCCGTGCAGGACGTCGTTCATGCACTGGAGGACGAAGTGATACCAGCGCTCCCCCATCTGGATGAAGACGTCGACCACGTCGCTCCCGGCCTTGACGACGAACTGAACCACGTCCTGGACCGCCTGTTCGGCCCACCGGAAGGCATCTCCGGCCAGCGTCTCGATGCTGTCGCTGATGTCGCCCATCCGTCCGGGCGCGGTCAGGGTCAGACGCCCGCCCGCAACGGTCAGGCCCATTCCGCTCATCTGCTCCGGACCCTCGAAATAGCGCACGTCGCCTTCGGCGAAGGACATTCCCCAGAGCCGGTGCGTTTGCGGATCGAAGGCCGCGGGGTCGAGCCGGCGCGGCGTGCCGCTCGATTTCAGCGAGCCGTCCTGGGGCATGGTCGAGGAGATCTGCACGAACTGCACGATGGATTTCGCCGTGGCGGCCTGCTGCTGCTCTGTGACCGAGGGCGGGAGCAGCTGCGAGGTGTTCCCCTCCTCGTCGGACACTTGAACCTTCTCGAGGTCGGAGCCGCTCTTGACCGCGGACAGTCGATCGATGATGCCGCTCATCGGATTGACGTTGACCACTGTGCCGTCGCCCTGCACCAGGTGGTAACAGACGGCCCCGAGCGACTGCGTCTCCTGCACAATCGTCACCGTGCCGGTGAGGTCCGACCGGGCCTGAAACGACTCCTTGTCCGATAGGGTGATGTATTGATCGCTGAGATAGACGGTGCAGGGGCTGGTGGCGGTCAGCGGGAACGAGACATTGGCCTGTCGCAGATTGTTCTCGTCGACGATGGTGATGTGGGTGGTGAACGTGTAGCGCTCCACCACGTCGCTCGATGCCAGCGCGGGCAGCAGGATCGACTGCGACCGCCACTGGGTCGTGACCGGGTCCTGGGTCAGCTTCACCAGAGTCTGCCCCTCGGTGTGGACGTACAGTTCGTTCGACTGCGTCTGCCGGTTGAGCATGGATGCCAGCTGAGCGCCGCCCTGCTGGATGACGACCGGGGCCGACCATGAGCCGGGCTCGGCCTGCCGATCCGCCGCGCAGCGCGAATAGAACACCTGCCCCTGGCCATTGCGTCCCCAGAGCACGACCTGTGTGTCGGCCGGATGAGCTTCCAGAAACTCCACGCCGTCGATCAGGCCGTCGCTGAGGATCTCCGTTCCCTTGGCGAAGCTGGTCTGCTCCTCGGGTGTGTACAGCCAGATACCGCCCGTTCCGGCGACGTAGAGACTCGTGTTGCCGTTCGCGTCGACGGGCAGCGATGCCATGGAAGAAGCTCCTGTCGGCGGCGTCAGCTTGGTGACTGATGGCGGCGCGTTGAAGAGTCCTTTCCGCGCGGTAAACGTGAGCGACGTGTTCTCGTTGCGCGTGTAGAGCTCGTAGAGGCCTGAGTACAGCGAATGCGAAGGCTTGCCGGTGTGCATGTCCAGCATCCGCTCGTAGTCCTCGGCGGTCTGGAACACCGTCCACGCCGGCCCAGCCGGGGGCGACGGCTCCAGACTGACCAGGTAATTCTGAATGACCGACGTCGACGGCTTCCGAACGCCGACGATCATCCAGGGCGCCGCATTGCCGTTCCCGGGAGCGATGTTCACGTAGGCGATGTTCAGGCTGGCGATCGGATCCGTGGTGTTGTCATACGGCCGGGCCATCCAGCTCCTGCCGGAGGACGACTGCAGCCAGGCAGCGTCGGGTGCGTCGGACAGATCGGTGAGCAGATAGAGGTGATCCACGTCGTCTTCCGCGACGTGAACGGCCTGGGCGATGATGATCGTGCCGGCGGACGTATTCTGCGAGACCGCAAACGTTTTCGCAGTGACGGTTTTACCGGTGAAGTTCCGGGCCAGCTCGGTGGTGAGGTCGATCGGCGTCCAGCCGGTCTTCACCGCGTCCTGTTCCGCGCTCAGGCGAAACATGCCGTCGTCGCCGATGGAGAAGAAGAGGGCCTGTCCCGAGGATGATTGCAGGACGTCGAAGAGCGACTGGGCGGACATCACCTGGGCCGCCTTCTGATTCTTCATCAGCTCGGTCGAATGTTGAAATTTGTACATGGGATGCTCCTTCGCCGGACCGTGCTTGGGGGGGAGCGGTCAGCTCAGATAGGTGATGTTCGATGCCAGATCGAAGTCGGCGCTGAACTGGGGGTTCTTGAAGGCAAACGTGTTCGCCCCGGGAAAGACGAAGTGATTCGCCGAGGAGAGGGCCTGCTTGATCTCGGGCAGGACGGCGTCGAGGTTGGTCTGCACCTGTGCGCGCAGGCCGCTGAAGTCGCTCACATACTGCTGCATGTTCGCGGTGAAGGTGTCCAGCCACGACGAGCCGTCGCCTTCGACGGTCGGAGGACTGTCGAAGTCCGAGCCGATGACCACGAGATCCAGACTGCCGTTGTTCGCCAGGTCCATCTGCAGCTGCAGGTTGACGGACCAGTTGTAGGTGGTCGCCGGCATGTCCGTACTGGCGTCGGAGTTGGACGCGTCGACCTCCTCCGACGCACTGCAGGTGACAAAGCCCGTGAGCTCGAGCGTGTCCTGGACGGTGCCCAGGGCGATGGTGAGCGTGCAGCCCGAGCTGTAGTCGGACGACACACTGCAGGAGTAGCCAAAGCCGCTGTCCGAATCGTTTGCGCTGGTGCTGTAGCTGTATTCGGCGGCGACCGCCGTTGATTCGTTGCTCGCCGACGGCGGGTCCATGATGGTGAAGGATGGCTTGCTGTCACTGGTGCCGAAGGTGATCGCTGCGTGATCGGCATCCGCGTGGAGCGTCGGGCTGATGGTCTGAAGGATGGGATTGAGCTGCGGAATGAGGAAATCGAAGATCAGGCCGCGGCGGACGGCCATGGTGCCCTGCACGGTGTCGTCGTCGACCCAGTTGAAGCCGAACCCGAGGGGCGGATCGGGCGGCAGAGGATTGTTGCCGGTCATGACCAGATAATTGAGCGTATCGAGACCGGGGCTCGAGTGCTGGCCGGTCGCCGGATCGGTCCACGGCGTCACACAGAAGTCCAGGGCCGTCGGCATGAACGTCGGCGGGCTCGGGCTCGCGGCCGTCGACTGCGTCACGTAGCCGAAGATGATCCCGCCGTTGCTCTGCAGCTCCGCGAGGTACGCCTTCATGATGCCGGACATGAGCGTGATCGCCATCGCCGGCATGTGCTCGATCTTGTTCTGGAAATTGTCGAACGCGGCGTTGTTGAGGTCGAGGTAGAGCTGCTGGATGGTGAACATATCCGGGCCCAGGTTGTCGACGGATTGGCTGACGACCTGCTGGACGTTCGCCGGCAGACTGTCCAGGGTCACCGACGCGAGGGCGAGATCGACGCTGAACTGAATGATCCAGGGGTCGTTCCCGGTCTGACTGATCGGGCCGACCGGCGGCGCCTTGGAGGTGAACTGCGCGTTGCTGAAGGTGAGGTTGTACAGAATGGTCTGGGGTTGACCTGTGTAAAGCTGCACGATGTCGACCGGAACGCCGTTCATGAACGTATAGTCGAGCGTGCCGGTGAAGGTGTACCACGCCTCGTCCGCCGTGGTGGCGACGTAGTTCCCCTCCTGGTCGCACGTGTAATACAGCGCCACGTTCTTCTGCATCTGGTCCAGGTATCCCGCCAGCATCGCGTTGATGGAATCCTGGGTGAGGGCCACGACGGTGTCGTAGCCGCCGAGTTGGATCTGCTGCATGGTCATGGCGGCCTCCTTTCGTAGTGGGCTCAAGATCGGCCGCACCACGCGCGGCCGCCTGACGCAGCGCGCCAAAGGCTTGGCCGAATGCGCCATCCCCCAACCGGCAACCCAGGAACTTTGTCAGCCCGAAGATCCCACGAACGAAATCCCCCCACCCCGTGTTAATAAACGTATGAAGAACTCCTGGACCGGCGACGGCGCCGCGGCCCGCCTCATGGAGCCTCAGGAAGAGAACCTTGCCATTGCGGTACACCGCTGCGAGGCCGGCGCGCTCGAGCGGCTGATCGACCGCTACGAGCCGGCGCTCTACAGCTACGCCTACGGCATCCTCCAGAACGCCTTCGACGCCCAGGAGGTGGTGCAGGACGCCATCATCCGGGCCCACAAGGCGCTTACCCGCCAGTACGACGAGGGCCGCGCGGCCGCGCTCGCCCTCAGGCCCTGGCTCTTCCGCATCACCCGAAACCTGTGTCTGAACAAGCGGCGCTCGAAGAGCCATCAGCTCGAGCAGCCGCTGGAGTCCTTCGACGACGGCCGCATCGGGCCGTTCGTCCGCGAGCACGGCTCGGAGCTGGAGAAGAAGCAGGACGCCGAGCTGCTCAAGCGGGCCATGGCCGTCCTGCCGGTCGAGGCCCGGGAGCTGATCGTGCTCCGGTTCATGGAAGACATGTCGTACGCGGACATCGCCAAGACGGTCGGATCGACCGAGGCCTCGCTCCGCGGCAAAGTGTTCCGCTCCTTGAAACTCCTGCGGGACGCCCTCGAGAAAAAAGGAGTTGCCCATGCGGTGTAGATCCGTCCTCACGCGCGTCGACGCCCTGCGCACCGGCGAGCTCGGTGCCGCGGACGCCGGAGAAGTCCACAAGCACATCGAGAACTGCCCGAGCTGCAACGAGTCCGTCGCGGACGTGACGACCCTCGCCGACACGGTGAAGAGCGTCTTCTCCGCGACGCCGCCCCGCTCCTGCCGCGATGCCGTCAAAGGCACCTGCGCCGACTCGTTCGACGAGATCAGCGAGAGCGGCGAGCGGGTCTGGGTCGCTTTCTCCGACCGCGGCCTGCGCCTGGTCTATCGCGGCGGCAGCGAGTCCGACCTGCGCGCCCTGTACGCCAAGGCGCACGGCCGGGCCCTGGAGCGAGGCAAGCTCCCGGAGAAGCTGCGCAAGCAGGTCATCTCCGCGTTGCGCGGCGAAGGCGTGGACAAACCCCAGGTCGACTGGGGCGACAGCAAGACCGACCTCGAGCGGAAGGTGCTCGACACCTTGACGCGCATCCCTCGCGGCGAGGTACGGACGTACGCCTGGCTGGCCGCGCAGGTCGGCCACCCGCGCGCGGTGCGCGCCGTCGGCAACATCGTGGCGAAGAACTTCGTCCCCTTCGTCCTCCCCTGCCACCGGGTGGTCCCGACCTCGGGCGGCGTGGGCAAGTACGCCTTCGGCACGCCGCTCAAGCGCGAGATCCTGCGCCGGGAGGGAGTGGACGTCGACGCCCTCGACGCCCTGGCCCGGGCCGGCATCCGCTACATCGGCTCGAAGACCACCAAGGTCCTTTGCTTCCCGACCTGCCGCGACGCGCGGCGCATCCGGGAGGAGAACCGCGTCCCTTTTCACGGCGCCGCCGAGGCGGTGAAGAAAGGATTCCGCCCATGTCGGCATTGCCAGCCCCTGAGCTGACCCCGATCGTGATCGATGCCGTGTCGCGCCCCGCGCGCACGTTCACCGGCGACTTCTACTTCACCCACCGCCACGAGGACCGGGTCTGGATCGCCATCGGCGACGTCGCCGGCAAGGGCCTCCCCGCGGCGGTGGTCATGGCCATGATCCAGGAGGAGCTCGAGCAGCGCATCGTCTCCTGCGCCACCACGGAGTGCGATCCGGTGCGGACCATGGGCCGCCTGCACGAGTTCCTCCGCCCGCTCATCCCGCGCAACCGCTTCGCCACGGCCGTGATCGGGCACCTCACCGACGACGGCGTGCTGACCGTCGTCAACGCCGGCCACTGCCCGCCGCTGATCCTCCGCCGCGACGGCCGCGTCGACGCCATCCACTCCACCGGCCCCATCCTCGGCATCCTCGACGGCGCCGCCTGGCGCAAGACCACCCTGCGTCTCGAGGAAGGCGACACGCTCGTCCTCTACAGCGACGGCGTGATCGAGGCCGCGACCTGGGACGGCGAAGAGCTCGGCGTCCCAGGCCTCCAGCAGATCCTCGAGCACCGCCCCGACGACATCGCCGAGGCGGTGATGGATGCGATCGATGTGCGGAGCGATGATTTGACGCTGGTGGTGGTGAGACGGTAGCCGGTAGCCTGTAGCCAGTAGCCAGTGGGAGTTACTGGCTACTGGCTACTGGCCACGGATCACGGTCGCTCCGCGACCGTGATCCGCACTTCGTCGCTGTTACCGCGGATGTCCGGCACGTACATCGCCTGCCCGAGCAGCGGCAGCGCGTGGAACGACCCCGGCACCTCGGCCCGCAGGGTGTAGCGGATCTCCCACACCCCCTGCTGGATGTGGTCGATGAACATGGCCACCTTGCGGTCGCGCAGCTCCTGGTAGACGTAGACGGTGCGGCCGCGCTTCTCCTGCGTGGCCCAGAGCGGCTGGCCGGACTGCAGGGCCACGGCCTCGAAGCCGGCCGGCTTGAGGTCTTCGAACATCAGGTAGCTGTAGTCGTTCTTGGCCTCGACGGTCACGACGACTTCGACGCGCTCACCGCTGTTGATGGTGTCTCGATCGCGGAGCGGCACGCGGTCGTACTGCACGCCCTTGAGCAGGGTCGGGCGCGGAGCCAGGCGGAAGTACTCGCGCTTCACGAATAGCTCGTTGCCCGCCGCCTTGACCGGCTCCTCGAGCGAGAAGAATCGCGCCTCGGCCGCGAAGTAGAGCGGCGAGGTGCCGTGGGTGCGGCGGATGCGGATCTCCTGGGCGCCCTCGGCGAGCACCGAGGGATCGACGGAGAAGCGGCTGGGCGCGGAGAGGACCTCGGCGGCGGGGATGGTCTTCGAAGCGACGACCCGGCCGTTCACCGTCAGCTCGTAGGCCACGTCCCCGGCGAGCTCGCCGCTGGCCTTCAGGTAGTCGTTGAGCGCGAGCAGGGAGATGGCCGTGTCGCGGGTGTTGCTCCACTGCGCGCCGCGGCGGTTCTTGACCAGCCAGTTCATGGCCGGCTCGACCAGGCGGTGCTTCGGATCGATGGCCACCAGGGCCTGGAGCACGAACGCGGTGGACTCGACCGGGCTCTCGTACCAGCGCCACCAGAAGCGGTCCTCGCCCCAGTGGGCGGTGGACATGGCCTCGGCGGACCCGGTGGCGGCGTCGATCTTCGCCCCGTTCTCGAGATTGCGCACCAGCACGGCCGCGCGCTCCGCGTCGCCGTAGCGGTGTGCCGTAAGAGCGAGTAACGCGCGCGAGTAGGACGTGAGCTGCTCGCGGTTCTTCCAGACCTCGTCGAAGGCGCGCCGCTCGGCGTCGGTCGGCTTCGCACCGCGCCACGCGGAGAGGGCGTGAAGCATCCAGGCCTGGTCGTTGTACTGCCCCTCGTTCGCCACCAGCCGGCGCTGCAGGAAGGCCGCGGCCCGGTCGACCGCCTCGCGGCGCACGCTCAGCCCGCCCTCGCGGGCCACGGCGAAGCCCCACACCACGTACGCGGTCATGAAGTCGTCGCTCGAGCCTTCCTTCCACCACCCCCAACCGCCGTCGCCGTGCTGGAAGTCGTACAGGCGAGCCATGCCCTTGGCCGTGACGTCGCGCAGCTTCTTGTCGTCGACGCGCTTCGGATCGAGGCCGAGCTGCTGCAGCGTCCGGGCGACGATGGCCGCGGGGAGGAAGCGGCTCATGGTCTGCTCGGTGCAGCCGTACGGATACTCGATCAGGTACGGCAGCGCGTCGAGCATGGCCACGGCCAGGCTGGGCGCCACCTGCACGACCAGGTCCGTGCCGCGCCGCTCGCGCGGGAGGTCGAGGCGCACCAACGCCTCATTGCCCCGCAGCTTGCCCGACTGAGCGATCAGCTTGTCGATGCCGTGGTCGTAGACGGTGAAGGTTCGCTCCATGGCGTCGGCGTAGGCGGTGCCGCGGGCGGTGACGCGCAGCTTCGCCGGGCCCGGCTTCTCCGCGACGACCGTCCAGTCGGCGCGAGCCTCGGAGCGCGGCTCGACGCGGACAGGCGAGATCGCCTGTCCTCCACGCTCGAGGGCGAGTCCCTCGACGTCGAGTGACGGCGTCACCGTCATCGCCTCGGCCGTGTTGTTGTTGATCACCGCCGAAACCACCACCCGGTCGCCGGCGACGAAGAAGCGCGGCGCCTGCAGGCGCACGATCAGCGGGAGGTTCGTGCGCGAGGTGGCCGTGCCCATGCCGAACTCCGCGCCGCGGCTCGCCGCGCGCGCGGTCGCGCGCCACGTCGTCAGCGACTCGGGGAACTTCACCTTCACCGTGGCCGTGCCGCTCTTGTCGGTCACGAGGTCGGGCTTCCAGAGCGCGGTGTTGCGGAAGTCGCTGCGCACCTCGACGGCGATGTTCGCCGCTTCCGCCTGCTCCTTCATCACCGCCGCCTGGGCCGTGACGGTGATCGTCTCCGGAGCCGGGGCCATGGCCGGCGGAGGCGGAGGCGCCACGGAGCGCAGGGCAACCGCGTCGCCCACGACCCCGCCCGCCACGCCGCCGACCACCCCACCCTCCACACCGCCCTCCACCAACCCGTCCTTCTCCTCGCGGTCGTAGTACCCGGACTGCCGTCGCCTCTGCTCTTCCTCCTCGTCCACCAGCTCGCCGCGGTCGCCGACCACCAGCTTCACGTAGCGCTGGGAGTGCACGCTGCCGGTCACCTGCAGGATCTGCTCGCGCACCTCGCCGAAGAAGAACGGCCGCGGATCGCCGGCCAGGTCCGCCTGGATCGCCGTCACCGACTCGTCCGACACCGCCAGCGCGACTTCCGCGGAGATCGGCTTGCCGTCGGCGTCGCGGGTGGTGACCGTGACCGTCCCCTCCTCGCGCGGCCGGTACTCCTCGCGGTCGCTCTTCACCTCGACGTCGATGAAGTGCTCCACCGGCGGCACGACCACGCGCTCCATGTCCGTCGCGATCTGGCGGTCGAACACGGACGAGGCGGTAATGAAGAAGTTCGGCACGTGCCGCTCGTCGATCGGCACCTGCACGACCTTGACCGTGCCATCGAGGCGGATCACCTGCGTGTCCAGGATCTCGTCGCCGGTGGTGGTGAGCACCACCCACCGCCCGCTCGACGGGGTCACCAGCATCACCGTGGCCGTCTGTCCGGCGCGGAAAGTCTCCTTGTCGACGATGACGTCCAGGCCGCCAGGGATGCGGTAGCCGAGGTCGGTGGTGCGGCGGTCGGCGACCCAGACCGTGGTCTCGGCGGTGATGACGTCGCGCGCGCGTGTGCCGTCCTCGCTCACCCAGGTGACGACGTAGTAGCCCTCGCGCTTCGGCGTGAACGTGAACGTAGCCTCGCCCTTCGCGTCCGTGGTGACCTGCCCTCTCGTCACTTCCTCTTCGGCGTAGCGGCTGCGCTCCTGGCGCCACTGCCGGCGCACCACGGTGACCGTGCCGGTGGTCGCCACCGGCTGGTCGTTCGCGTCCATGGCCTTGAAGTCGATCGACACCGACTCGCCCGGCGCGTGGACGTAGTGCTCGGGCGTGGCGAAGACGCTGTAGCGCTGGCGGGTGACGCGCACCGTGCCCTCGCCGCGGACCTCGCGGCGCGAGGCGTCGACCACCCGGGCCTCGATGCGGTAGCTGGTCTCGTTGCCGTCGGCCTGGGTCTCGATGCGCAGCGTGGCCCGGCCATTCGCGTCGGTGCGCAGCGTCTCCCGCTTCATCACCGAGTCGCGGCTGTACTGCGGCGGCTCGGGGAAGTACCAGGCGTAGCGCTCGCGCCAGGGATGCCACCAGCGCACGAACGGCCGCTGGTACACGACCGCCTCTACCTCCGCGTTCGCCACCGGCCCGCCGAAGTAGTACTCGGCCTCGATCTGGGCCTCGATGACGTCGCCGAGCCGGTACTGCTTGTCCGTCTTCACGCTGACCCGGAACTCGGGGAGCTTGTACTCCTCGAGCCGGAAGAGCGTCGCCTGGCCGACGTTCTCCTTCGACTTGAAGGTGATCGCGTACGCGCCGAGGGGCATGGCCGTGGTGAGCGGGAGCTCGGCGGAGAAGGTGCCGAAGTCGCTCAGCGTGGCCTTGCCCGTGGCCACCTTGTCGCCGCGCGGGCTGACGATCTCGTACTCCAGCGTCGTTCCCGCCGGCGTCACCCACCGGTCCTTGTCCCGGACGCGGGCGATGATCTTCCACTGCACCGTATCCTCGGGGCGGTACGCCGGGCGGTCGGTGAACGCGTAGATGCGCCACTGCCCGGTCGACGAGTAGGCGCCGTAGCCGGAGTGATAGGTCGCGTGATACGCCTGCCGCTCGCCGGCGGCGGCGGTGACCAGGAGCTGGCCGTTCGAGTCGGGCGACGAGGTCATCTCGGCGATGCCCTGCCCGTTCGTCTGCGCGCTCTTCGTGGCCCGGTCGCGGCCGAGCTGCTGCCAGATCGCCACGCGCGCGCCGGACACCGGCTCGCCGGTCATCACGTCGGACACGAAGACCTGGAGGCGGTTGTGCGCCGCCTGCACGAGCACGTGCAGATCGGAGACGAGGACGAGCGTGCGCTGGGTCTGCCCCGCGGCGCTCGCCGTCAGCACGTACGCGCCCGGCGCGAGACGGGGCTGGAGGCGCACCGCCTCCGAGCCGTTCTTGTGCTCGCCGGTGTCGTTCGTCTTCAGCTCCCACGTCCGCACGACCGGCTTCCCCTCGGTGCGGATGCTCTCGAACCACTGCCGGTCTTCCCGATAGTCGACGTCCCTGGTCAGGTCCACTGCGGTTAGAGCGAGGCGGATCTCCTTCACGTTCCGCCAGCTCACCAGCACCTGCTGCTCGGAGTCGGGGAGGAACGTGCCGGCGGCACCGACGTGGAGCGTCGGCGCGGTGATCGTCTCGACGTTCTGCTTGGCCGCCTCGTACCAGCGCGTCTCGTCCGGCTTGAACTCGCTGAGGAGGCGCCGGAAGTAGCCCAGCGCCTTCACGAAGTCCGCCTGCAGGGTTTCGTTGCGGCCCCGGACGTACACCGAGCTCGTGTCCGACCAGAGCTGCCCCGCGAGAAAGAGCGCGTCGTCGTACCACTCCGTCTTCCTGCCCAGGGCGATGATCGCCTCGAGGTGCTCGAGCGCGCGCTCGCGCGCGGCGGCGGTGCGCTCGTTCACCAGCTGCCAGGCCAGAAGGTAGCGCACGCGCGCGCGGTCGGCGTCCGTGTTGGCGATCGTGAGGGCGTTGACCAGCACCTCGCGCGGGATCGTGTAGGCGTACCGGTCCTGCGCGCCGACCATCCGCCAGACGATGTCCAGGTAGCGCCGCCGCGCGTAGTCGATGTCGTCGCTGCCCGCCCAGAAGTCGAGCGCGGCCAGGTAGTACTGCTGCCCGCCGTTGTAGTTGCGGCCGTGGAAGTCGCCGAGCGACTCGTTGGCCTCGGCCCAGACCCGGTCGTGGGGCTCCTTCGAGACCAGCTCCTGGAGCTTCCGGATCGCCTCCTGCTGCTCCTCCGACCCCGCCCGCCAGGCCGTGTCCGCCAGGCGGAAATCGACCCAGCGCCGCTGCTCGTCCGAGAGCTTCAGCTTCGCGACGCGCTCGTACAGGTCGTGCGCGCGCTGGAAGGACTTCTCCGCATACTCGCGCTCGGCTTGGGCTTTTAGAGCGTCGTACTCACTCTGCCCGCCGCCCTGCGGCGGGAGAGCCATGGCGAAGGAGATGAGGAGCAGTGCGATGGTGGCAAACGCGGCCGTCTTTCGGGTCATGACGGCGAATTAGACACCGCAGGAGGCGAATGGCAACTTTTGGAGTGTGGCAGCTACGCTGCCGCTTTGAAAGCGGCGGCGATGCCGCCGCACTCCGATACCATTACGACGATGAGCGACCAACCCACGGACGCAGCGATTCCCGAATCAAACAAGGGGTGGCCGGAAGGCTACGTCGAGTCGTTCGCGGGCGTACCCGAGGACTTCGAGAGGCCGCCACAGGCCCCAAGCGTGCCAGAACCAAATCGTGGGGGGGGGGGGGGGGGGGGGGG
>JBIOTX010000272.1:0-20904 GCA_044866315.1 Thermoanaerobaculia bacterium
TCTCGCCGGTACAGTAGCATACGCCGCGCCGCCGGTATTCCGCGGCACCAGGCTCATGATCGGCTACCTCTCCGGCACCCTCCGCCAGCTCGACGCCACGCGCGCCCTCGTCGTCGCCGGCGGCGTCGGCTACGAAGTGCACATCTCCCTCTCCACCTACTACAAGCTCGAGGGCCGGCGCGAGGTGGAGCTCGACATCTACACCCACGTACGCGAGGACACACTGGCCCTGTACGGCTTCGCCACGGCCGAGGAGCGGCTGGCGTTCGAGAAGCTCATCTCCATCTCCGGGATCGGGCCGACGTTGGCGCAGAAGATCCTCTCCGGCATCGACGCGAACGACCTCGCCGAAGCCGTGGCCCGCGCCGACGCCCGCAAGCTCTCCTCCATCCCCGGCGTCGGCAAGAAGACCGCCGAGCGCATCTGCCTCGAGCTGCGCGACAAGCTCGTCGTCACCGCCCCCGCCGCCGCCACCCCCGCCGCCCCCACCCGCCTCTCGGTCGACGACGACGTTCACTCCGCTCTGATCAACCTCGGCTACCGGCCGAAGGACGCGGACGCGGCGCTGGAGAAGGCGCGCAAGGAGCTGGGCGGGGAGGCGGAGTTCTCGGCGGTGCTGAAGACGGCCCTGCGGCACCTGACGCGCTAGGCGGATAATCTCCCTCAAACGTCCATGCAGCAGCTGAGTGGAGACGCTCCCCTCCTGGCGACGAAGTTCTTCGTGCCGCCGCCACGCGAGAAGCTCGTGCCGCGTCTCCGACTTCGCGACCGGCTGGCGGAGATGCGCGGAGGGCGGGTGACGCTGATCGCCGCGGCGGCGGGCTGGGGAAAGTCGACGCTGCTCGCGGACTGGGCGATCGCGGCGCCGGGGCGGGTGGCGTGGCTGTCGCTCGATGCCGGCGACGACGAGCCGCGGCGGTTCCTCAGCTACCTCATCGCCTCGCTGCGCGGCGCGGGCGGGATCGCAGCGGACGACGTGCCCGAGACCGTCCCCTCGGGCGACGAGGCCGTGCGCACCACCGCCACCCAGCTTCTGAACGCGATCACGGCCCGCGGCGCGCCGCTGTCGCTGGTCCTGGACGACTTTCACTCCATCGAGTCGCCGGCCGTGCACGAGGTCGTGCAGTTCATCCTCGACCACCTCCCGCCCAACCTCCACCTCGTCCTGGCCACGCGCGTCGATCCGCCGCTCGCGCTCTCGCGCCTGCGCGCGCGCGGGCTGCTCTTGGAGCTGCGCGGCGAGGACCTGCGCTTCAACGCCACCGAGACCGGCGCCTTTCTGAACGACGCCATGGGTCTGACCCTCAGCAGCAAGGCCATCGAGGAGCTGGAGCGGCGCACGGAAGGGTGGGTGGCCGGGCTGCAGATGGCGGCCATCTCCCTGTCCGGCCGCGGCGGCGCGGAGGAGTTCATCCATCGCTTCAGCGGCTCGAACCGCTACGTCCTCGACTATCTCACCGACGAGGTGCTCGACCGCCAGGGCGAGGAGATCCGCCGCTTTCTGCTCTCCACATCCATCCTGACGCGCCTCAACGCGTCGCTCTGCGACGCGGTCATGCAGCGCGATGACAGCGAGCGCATCCTCGAGCAGCTCGACGGCGCGAACCTCTTTCTCATCCCCCTCGACGACGTGCGCTACTGGTATCGCTATCACCATCTCTTCGCCACGCTGCTGCAGCACCAGCTGACGCGGATGCTCGGCGCGGGCGAGATCGCCGCGCTCCACGAGCGCGCCTCTTCGTGGTATCTCGCCAACCGGATGCCCGAGCCGGCGCTCGAGCACGCCCTGGCCGCGAAGGACCTGGAGCGCGCCGCGGACATCCTGCGCACACACGGCCTCCCGCGCACGCTGGCCGGAGACGCGGCGTCCGCCACGCGCTGGTTCGACGCCGTCCCGAAAGAGGTCATCAGCGGTGACCTCGAGCTCCTGCTGATCCAGACCACGGCCCTCATCGCCGACTATCAGCTGACCCGGGTGAGCGAGACCGTGGAGGCGGCCGCGAAGCTGATCACGGACGACTCCCCTCCCGGCCAACGCGGCGCGTACCTCGGCGTCCTCGGCACCTACGAGCGCATCACCGGCAAGGCCGATCTCGGGACCACGCATCTGCACAACGCGCTGCCGCTGGTGGAGCCGAATACGTTCTGGTACTCGATGGTCTCCTACCAGCTCGGCATGAACGCGATGCTCCACGGCAACGTGCCGGGCATCATCGCCGGGCTGGCCGAGGCCCGGGCGCATCACACCAGGCCCGACCAGGTGATCATCGCCGTGCTCGCCCAGACCTACACGGCCGTCGCCGAGCTGTGGGGCGGCCGTCCCGATCGCGCGGCGGCTCTGGCCAGAGAGGCGTTCCCGTGGATCGACCTGACCGAGGCCGTCACCGCGGGACGGCCGCTCGACGCGCTGCCGAACATGGTCCTGGCGGAAGTGCATCTCGCGCGGAACGAGCTCGATGCCGCCAGGGGCTATGCGAACACCGCGGCGGAGCACGGTGGGCGCGGCTTCACCATCGCCCTGTTCGAGTCCATGCGCACGCTGGCCCGCGTGGCCGAGGCCCAGCGGGACTGGGAGACCGCCTCGCGCGCGGCGGCCGACGCGATGCGGAGCATCCGCAACGTCGGCGGCTACTTCCCCTGGCAGCACGCCATCCAGACGCTGATCCACAGCATCGTGTTCCGGCGCGGGCAGGCCACCGGGAATCGCGAGGACGTCCAGACGGCGCTGCGCTGGCTGGAGTCGAGCGACATCCTGGAGAAGCTGGCGACATGGGAGGCCCGGCGCGTGGGCGGCCTGTACTGCGACGCGCCGCTGCTGTTCGCGGCCCGGCTGCGCATCGAGGGCGAGCGGTACGACGAGGCGCTGCGGATCCTCGACGAAGTCTGGGGACCGGCCGTCTCGACCGAGCGGCTCGTGGTGCAGGGGAACGTGCTCGTCCTGCGCGCGCTGGCCGAGGCGAGAAGCGGGCGCGTCGACGCGGCCGTGGAGACCATGCGCAGGGCGCTGGACCTCTGCAGCGGCCCGGGCTACATCCGCGTGTTCGTCGAGCAGGGCCCCGCGATCCAGCCGCTGGTCGAGCGCGCCGCCGCGCGCGCGGAGAACCGCGACTTCGTCACCCGCGTGCTGGCGTCGTTCGACGCGGCGCCAAAAGCGCAGCCTTCCGGCGCGCCCGATGCGCTCAGCGAGCGCGAGCTGGAGGTGCTGCAGCTCGTCGCCGCCGGGGCCTCCAACCAGGACGCCGCGCGCAAGCTCTTCATCGCCCCAAGCACGGTCAAGAAGCACCTCGAGAACATCTACGCCAAGCTCGAGGTGGGCGGGCGGACGGAGGCCATCGCCAGGGCGCGCGAGCTGAAGCTCTTATAGGAGTGCGGTGGCGCAGCCACCGCTCTGCGATCCGGATACAAAAGCGGTGGCTTTGCCACCGCACTCCTAAAATACGCCGTTCGGCGAATGCGGCTACGCCGCGCCCGGCCCCATCTTGCGCGGCATGAAGACACCGGCCGCGCTCCTCCTGCTGCTGCTCATGGCCATGCCGGTCGAGGGCCGGCCCAAAATCGGCCTGGCCTTGGGCGGCGGAGGGGCGCGGGGCGCGGCACACATCGGCGTGCTGCGCGTGCTCGAGGAGCAGGGTGTGCCGGTGGACTTCGTGGCTGGCACGAGCATGGGGGCGGTGGTCGGTGGGCTGTACGCCTCCGGCCTGTCGCCCGACGAGATCGAGAAGGCGCTGACCAGCGTTGACTGGAACGACACCCTCAGCGACCGAACGGCCTACAAGGAACTGACCTATCGACGAAAGGAGGACGAGAATCGATATCTGACGTCATTCGAGGCCGGCCTGCGCGGGCGCAGGCTGGCCCTCCCCAGCGGCCTGCAGTCCGCGCAGAAGGTGCGCTTCCTCCTGCAGACCAACCTCCTCCACGTCGCCCACGTCCGCGACTTCTCCCAGCTGCCCATCCCCTTCCAGGCCGTCGCCGCGGACATCGAGACCGGCGAGGCGGTCGTCCTCGACAGCGGCGACCTCGCCGAGGCCATCCGCGCCAGCATCTCCATCCCGGGCGTCTTCTCGCCGATGGAGATCGACGGCAAGCTGCTCGTCGACGGCGGCATCGCCAACAACGTCCCCGTCGACGTGGTCCGGGCCATGGGCGCAGACATCGTCATCGCCGTGGACGTGGGCGGGCCGATGCTCAAACGCGAGCAGCTCGGATCGATGTTCGCCGTGACCAGCCAGGTCCTGACCATCCTCACCCGCCGCAACGCCGCGGAGCAGATGAAGAAAGCGGATGTCGTCCTCGCGCCAAACGTCGCGCGCTGGGGAGCGATGGCCTTCAACGAGTCCAAGCCGATCATCGCCGAGGGGGAAAAGGAGGCCCGCCGTGTAGTGCAGGCCTCCGGCCTGCCCTCGGGCTTCACCGCACACAAAGACCGGCCAGAGGCCAGTACCACACCCGCTTTCGTCGAGTTCGAGGGCGACACCCGCGTCGACCCCCGCGTCGTGCGCGCCCGCGTGCGCACCAAAGCCGGCGAGCCGCTCGACGGCGAGCGCCTCCGCGCCGACGTCGCCCGCCTATACGGCCTCGACGACTTCCAGAGCGTCACCTTCTCGCTGCGCGAGCGCAACGGCGAGAACGGCCTGGTGATGGACCTCCAGGACAAGCCCTGGGGCCCGACCTACGTCCGCTTCGGAATCAACCTCGCCGACGACCTGCAGGGCGACAGCAACTACAGCCTGGTGGCCGGGATCACCCGCACCCGCATCAACGCCCTCGGCGCCGAATGGCGCAACGACCTCCGCATCGGCCACAACGCCGGCTTCTACAGCGAGCTCTATCAGCCCCTCGACTTCCGCGGCCGCTTCTTCGTCGCCCCCTCGTTCGCCGTGCGGCGGGAGAAGTTCCCCTTCTACGACGGCTCGCGCCGCGTCGCCGTGTACGACGTCGAAGAGCGCGCCGGGGCGGTCGATCTCGGCATGTCGCTCGGCCACTGGGGCGAGATCCGGGCGGGCGTGGAGCGAGGGCGAGTGAATGCCGCCGTCGATTCCGGCGCGCTCAATTTACCGGAGGGAACCATCGACCGGGGCGCCGTCCGCGCGGCCCTGGTCATCGTCCGCACCGACAGCCCGACCACCCCCCGCGAAGGCGGCGCGGCCTGGATCCGCTACTACGGCGCGCGCAAAGCCCTCGGCAGCCAGGATGACTATTCGAAGCTGCGCATCGACGGCAACTGGTCCTTCAGCATCGGCCGCCAGACCTTCTTCGTGGGCGGCTTCGGCGGCACCAACCTCGGCACCGACGTTCCCGAGTACGACCAGTTCCGCCTCGGCGGCCTCCTCGAGCTCGGCGGCTTCGCCGCCGGCCAGCTCCACGGCGACCGCTTCGCCGTCGTCCGCACCGGCGGCTACTACCGCGTGCGCGACCTCCCGGCGACCTTCGGCCGCGGCATCTACGTCGGCGCCGTCCTCGAGACCGGCAACACCTGGGACGCCGAGGAGGAGATCGTCTGGGGCGAGCTCCATCGCTCCGCCACCCTCATCGCCGGCGCCGACACCATCGCCGGACCGATCCTCCTCGGCTATGCGCGCGCGGAGACGGGGGACGACCGGTTCTACATGACCGTAGGCAAGACGTTTTAGGAGTGCGGCGGCCGCAGCCGCCGCTTTCCGCGCTGGGGAGCCTGGAAGAGGTCAAGCGCGATCCCGAGAGTGTGATTCACCACGTCCTCGAGGGAGAGATACTTGTCCTGACCGATCACGATCGCCCCGTTGCCGAGATTCGACTCCTCTGCGAGACTTCGAGCAATGAGGCGGCAGCACGCTCGTGAAATGGGTCAAGGCGCATCTCCCGTCGGACGGGAAAAAGTTCGGCCATGACCACCCCCCACCTCCCCAACGGCACCTTCCGCGTCCTCACCCTCGGGGACGCGCCCGAGCTGCAGGAGCTCCTGGCGCGCTGCGACGACTATTTCCTGCTCAGCGAAGGGACGCCCACGCCCCAGGACGCGGCGGAGAAGGAGCTCGCGAGCGTCCCTCCGAACGGAACCGCGGAGGATACGTTCTCCTTCGGGATCGAGTGCTCCGGGGGGCTGGTCGGGTTCCTGAGCGTGGCCCGGAACTATCCGAAGCCTCAGGAGTGGTGGATCGGGTTCCTGCTGCTCGATCCGTCCGTTCGCGGGACCGGGTTGGGCAGTGAGGTTCACCGCGCCCTTCAGGACTGGATCGTCGCCCAGTCGGGGACCACGCTCTGGCTGGGCGTCCTCGAGAAGAACGAAGCAGGGCAGCGCTTCTGGCGGCGGATGGGATACCGGGAGCGGGAGCGCCAGCGCTGGACGGCGGCGAGCGGTCTCGTCTCGAACGTGATCCTGATGTCCCTAGCGCTCGCGACGGTTTAAACAGCAACGCGGACGCTGGACAAGCGGGCCAGGTGCTGGAAAAGCAACGCGGACGCTGGACAAGCGGGCTGGGTGCTGGAAAAAGCATCGTGGACCCTGGACAAGCGGGCCGGGCGCTGGACCAAGCGGGCGGATGCTGGAAAAACCATCGCGGGCGCTGGACAAGCGAAACCGACGCTGAAAAAACCGGCTCTCGCGCTGCGAAACCGGCGGCGCACCCCCGAAATACGCCGTTCGGCGAATGCGACTACGCCGGCTCCCTCCCTACCTTGAGCGTCGATGAAACGCATTCGAACGCTCCTGCGACTGGTGCTGACCCGACTGATCCTGGGCCTCCTGGCCCGGGCGGTCTGCCCGGACGCGTAACCCCAAGAAAGGAAAGCCTTTGATGTCCACCAATCCCCATCGATTCGAGATCCGCGTGAGCGGGTGGCTGGCCGACCACTGGACAGGCCACTTCGAAGGGATGCATCTTCATAAGACTCCCGACGGTCACACCACCATCCAGGGTGAGGTCCCCGACGAGGCGGCGCTCTTCGGGGTCCTCCGGTCCATCGAACAGCTCGGACTGACTCTCATCTCCATCGCCGCATTTCCGATCGGAGGCTCCCGATGAAACGCAGCATCCTCGGGCTGCTCCTGCTGCTGGCGACGACGCCCGTCCTCGCCGGCGACTCAGCCACGCTCGACCAGGCCGTGACCATGGCCATCGAGCACAACGCCAACGTCGGCAACGCCCGCCTGGAGATCGCCAAGAGCGAGACCCGGGTAGCGGCGACGAAGACGCAGCGGCTGCCATCGCTGACCCTCGAAGCCATCGGCGGGGAGGCCCTGAACAACCTCTCCATCGAGATCGACGACGGCCCGAACGGCAAGACCCGCGTCGACCTGGCCCGGACGTTCAGCATGCTCGGCCTGGTCCGCATCGTCCAGCCGCTCACGCAGCTGCACGCCATCAACCTCGGCGTGCAGCTGAACGAGACCGCGGTGAAGGTCGACCGGGAGCGCGAGCGCGCCGCCCGCCTGGCCATCACCCGCGAGGTCAAGAGCGCGTACTTCGCGGTGCTCAGCGCCCAAGCCTACGCCGAGGCGATGAAGGAGGCGGTGACGGCGTGGGAGGAGGTCGAGCGCGAGATGAACGTGCGCGTGGCCCAGAAGGTCGTCCTCGAGGCCGATCGCCTCGACGCCTCGGCGCGCCTGGCCTCGACCCGCGTGGCCGCGCTCTCCGCGACGAACACGCTGGCCACGGCCAATGACCGGCTGGACTACCTCGTCGGCAAGGACATCGACGTCGTCGAAGCGGAGCTCACGCCGCCGGGGGCGGCGGCGCCACACGGGGTCGAGCGCCGTCCGGACGTGCGCGAGGCGGAGCTGCGCGTCGAGCAGGCCAGGCTGGCCGTGAAACTCCAGGCCGCCGACCGCATCCCCGACGTGGCCCTGATGGTCTCCAGCGCGACGCCGTTCAACAACGACGTGCTCCCGCGAAACATGACCAGCGCGGGCATCACCATGAAGTACGAGCCCTTCACCTGGGGCCGCCGCAAGGCGGAGATGACCGAGAAGCGGCACGCCCTGGAGCAGGCCGAGAACGCGCTGCGCGACAAGCGCTCCGCGGCGGCGGTCGAGGTCGCGGCCCTGCAGCGCAAAGCCGAGGAGGCCGCGGCGCAGATCGCGGTACGGCGCCTCGAGTCCGAGGCGGCGAAGGAGCGGCTGCGGGTCACCAGGACGAAGTTCCAGCAACTGGCGGCGCGGCCGGACGAAGTGATGAACGCCGGCGCGTCGCTCACCGCGGCCGCGGCGCGCGAGCAGGAGGCGATCTCCGCCTACTGGACCGCGCGGGCCGACTACGAACAGGCAATCGGAGAGGACTGATCATGCGAAGCATTTCCACCCTGCTATTGATCGCGCTGACCCTCGGCGCCTGCGCCGAGAAGGAGCAGCACGAGACCATCCCGAGCGCCGTCGAAGTCGCGGCCGTGCGCGAGGTCGCGGGCGAGGGCGGTCTCCGCTACTCCGCCACCGTGGAGCCCGACGCCCAGGTCGCGGTGGCGTTCCGCGTCAGCGGATACGTCGAGACCGTTGCCGTCGAAGAGGGCGACCGCGTCGCCAAGGGCACCGTGCTCGCGCGCATCCGCCGCGGCGACTACGCCGAGAAGCTCGGCCAGGCCACGGCCTCGCAGGCCGAGGCCGAGGCGGCGCTGGCGCAGGCGAAGAGCGACCTGGCGCGCGCGAAAGAGCTGTACGCCGCGAACGCGCTGACCAAGCCGGAGCTCGACGGCGCCATCGCTGCCGTCGACGTCAACCAGGCCCGCGTGAGCCGCGGCCGCGCCGCGGCCGGCGAGGCCGGCTTGGCGCTGTCCGACACCACCCTCATCGCGCCGATCGACGGGGTCATCCTCCGCCGCAACATCGAGCGCGGCGACCTCGGCACCCCCGGCACGGTGGCCTTCGTCCTCGCCGACACCCGCACGGTGAAGGTGATGTTCGGCGCGCCGGACATGATGATCGGCGCGCTGCGCACCGGGCAGTCGATCGACGTCACCACGGAGTCGATCCCCGACCGCACCTTCAAAGGCACGGTGGCGCGCATCGCGCCGGCGGCCGACCGGAAGACCCGCAGCTTCGACGTCGAGCTGCACATCGACAACGCATCCGATGAGCTGAAGCCCGGCATGGTGGCGTCGCTGGAGATCGAGAAGGGCGCGTCCGCGCTGTTGGCCATTCCCCTCGACGCCGTGGTCCGGCCGAAGAGCGGCGAGGGCTACGCGGTTTTCGTCGTCGAAGACGGCAAGGCCAAGTCGCGCAGCGTCACCCTGGGCGACCCGATGGGCAATCTGGTCGCCCTCAGCGGCGGCCTCCGGAGCGGCGAGCAGGTCATCGTCAGCGGCCCGGCCCTCCTGGTCGACGGCCAGGCCGTGCGGGTGGTGAACGGAGGAACGTATGCACAGAAGTGACGACGAGATCATCGCCAGGACCCACAACACCGCCCGCTTCTTCACCGAGCAGCGGCACATCTCCTGGGTGCTCCTGATCGGCGTCGTGCTGTGGGGCGTCTGGGGCTACATGAAGATGCCCAAGCGCAAGGACCCGGAGATCCCGGTGCGCATGGCCGTGGCCATGACTCCGTGGCCGGGGGCGAGCGCGGAGAAGGTCGAGGACCTGATCACCCGCAAGCTCGAGGCGAAGACGGCCGAGAACGCGAAGGTGAAGAAGATCGAGTCGATCTCCCGCACCGGCCTCTCGGTGGTCTACGTCGAGCTGGTGGAGGGCCTCAAGGAAACCAGCAAGGAGCTCGACGACATCCGCCTCAAGCTCGGCGACGTGCCCCTCCCCGAGGGGGCGGGGCCGGTGCAGTTCATCAAGGACTTCGGCGACACCGAGGCCCTGACCCTGACCGTGGCCAGCCCGAAGGCGGACGAGATCGAGATCAGCCTGCGCGCGCAGCAGATCAAGGCGGCGATCGAGAAAACGCGGGCTGAGGCCGGCGGGCTAAAGCCCGCCGCTCCACGTCTCACCGTGCTCGCCGCCGTTCCCCAGTCCGTCGACATCCGCGCCACGGCGCGGGCGATCGAGAAGTACGCCGGCGCGATCGAGAAGAACGGCATCGGCCGCGACGTGCGCACCCTGCAGGGCAGCGGCTTCGCCGGCCTCGACTTCGCCACCACCCTCGACGAGGCCACGGTCCTGCGCCTGGCCAAGGAGATCGTCGAGCGCAGCCTCCCCGAGGCGGAGCGCCATCCCGACCTGTGGGAGCCGGTGGTGGTGCGCAATCCGGCGGATACGCGCGCCCGGCTCGCCGCCGTCGCCGGCGACAAGTACAGCTACCGCGACCTCGAAAAGTACACGGAGCTGATCCAGCGCACGCTGCAGACCGTGCCGATGGTGTCGAAGGTCTCGCGCTCGGGCATCGTTCCGGAGCGGGTCTTCGTCGACTACTCGCAGGAGCGGCTGGCCGGCTTCGGCGTGCAGGGCGCGTCGATCGCCCAGCTGCTGGGCGCGCGCAACATCATGATGCCCGGCGGCATCCTCCAGGTCGGCGACAAGAACCTGATCCTCGATCCCTCCGGGGAGTTCAAGAGCGAGAAGGAGATCGGCAACGTCATCGTCGGCACCTCGGACAAGGGCACACCGGTCTACCTGCGCGACCTGGTGGACATCCACCGCAGCTACCAGACCCCGGCCCGGTTCCTCAATTACTCGACCTGGCGCGACAAGGACGGCAAGTGGCAGCGCTCGCGCGCCATCACCGTGGCCGTGCAGATGCGCTCCGGCGAGCAGATCGCCAAGTTCGGCGTGGAAGTGGACAAGGCCCTGGCCGATCTGCGCCACCGCATCCCGGCCGACCTGGTCATCGCCCGCACCTCCGATCAGCCGCTGCAGGTCGAGGAGAGCCTCGACCTGTTCATGAAGAGCCTGTACGAGGCCATCTTCCTGGTCGTGCTGGTGGCGCTGATCGGGTTCTGGGAGTGGCGCTCGGCGCTGCTGATGGCCCTCTCCATTCCGATCACCCTGGCCATGACCTTCGGGATGATGTCGCTCCTGGGGATCGACCTGCAGCAGATCTCCGTGGCCTCGCTGATCATCGCTCTTGGCCTCCTCGTCGACGACCCCGTCGTCGCCGGCGACGCCATCAAGCGCGCGCTCAAGGAAGGGAAGTCGCCGCTCATCGCGGCCTGGCTCGGACCGACCAAGCTGGCCACGGCGATCCTCTTCGCCACGATCACGAACATCGTCGCCTACCTCCCGCTGCTGATCATCGAGGGCGACACCGGCAAGTTCATCTTCACCCTTCCGGTCGTTCTGGCCTGCTCGCTGGTGGCCTCGCGGCTCGTGTCGATGACGTTCATCCCCCTCCTCGGCTACTACCTGCTGCGGGCCTCCGGCAAGACCGAGCCCACGCGCGAAGAGCTGCGCACCCGCGGCTTCTTCGGCTGGTACTACCGCTTCGGCTCCTGGGCCATCGAGCATCGCTGGCGGGTGCTGGCCTTCTCGATGGTGTTCGTCGTCGGGGGCGCGCTCCTGGCCACGCGTCTCAAGACCAGCTTCTTCCCCAAGGACTACTCGTATCTCTCCTACGTCGACGTCTGGCTGCCCGAGGACGCGCCGCTGGCGGCGACGAACCGGGCCGCGTTGAAGAGCGAGGAGGTCATCCGCCGCGTCGCCGAGGAGTACGGGCGCGAGCACGGCAAGAAGGACGTGCTGGAGCGCCTGACGACGTACGTCGGCGGCGGCGGACCACGCTTCTGGTTCTCGGTCAGCCCCGAGCTGCAGCAGCTCAACTACGCCCAGATCATGATCCAGGTGAAGGACAAGCACGACACCGGCGAGCTCGTGCCGCGCTTCCAGAAGGCCCTCGCCGCCGAAGTGCCGGGCGCGCGCATCGACGCCCGCCAGCTGGAGATGGCGGCGGTCGGCATCCCCGTGGCCATCCGCATCAGCGGCACGGACTTGAACGTGCTGCGGCAGGAGGCGGAGAAGCTGAAGGCGATCTTCCGCTCCATTCCCACCGCGCAGCGGATCCGCGACGACTGGGGCGACGAGAGCGTCGTGCTGCGCCTGGACATTGACAGCGACCGGGCGAACTTCGCCGGCATCACCAACTATGACGTCGCCAACTCGTCCTCGTCGGCCATCAACGGCCGGGCCGTGACCCAGCTGCGCGACGGCGACACGCTCATTCCGGTGGTCGTCCGCCTGCGGCCCGAGGAGCGCGCCCGCCTGAGCGACGTGCAGAACCTCTACGTGGCCCCGCAGGACGGCACCACCCGCGTTCCCCTCGGCCAGGTGTCGAAGATCAAGTACGGCATGGAGACGGAGAAGCTGCGGCGGAGAAACCAGTTCCGCACCATCACGGTCTCGGCCTTCCCCGCCGAGGGCGTGCTGCCCTCGGAAGTCATGGCCGCGGCGCGCGAGCGCATCACGGCCCTGCAGAAAGACCTTCCCCCGGGCTACAAGCTCGAGATCGGCGGCGAGGAAGAGGAGCAGGTCAAGGGCTTCGGCAACATGACCGTGGTCATGATCGTCTCGATCGTCGGGATCTACGTCGCCCTGGTCCTGCAGTTCCGCAATGCGATCAAGCCGATCATCGTCTACGCGGCCATTCCCTACGGCGTGATCGGGGCCCTGATCTCGCTGGTCATCGCCGGCGCGCCGTTCGGCTTCATGGCCTTCCTCGGCGTGGCCAGTCTGATCGGCGTCATCGTCAGCCACGTCATCGTCCTGTTCGACTTCATCGAGGAGGCCCAGGCCGAGGGCCTGCCGCTGCGCGAGGCCCTGCTCGACGCGGGCATCGTCCGGCTGCGGCCCGTGCTCATCACCGTCGGCGCGACCGTGCTGGGGCTGTTCCCGCTCGCGTCGCACGGCGGCCCGCTGTGGGAGGCGCTCTGCTACGCCCAGATCGGCGGCCTGCTGACGGCGACCGCCATTACCCTGATCATCGTCCCCGTCATCTACGCCATCTCCGTGCTCGACCTCAAGATCGTGAAGTGGCCGGGCGCGCACAAGGAAAAAGAGGAGAAATGCGAGACCCCGAGCTCGATGCCGTTGCCACAGCCGACGTCCGTGTAACCGAAGGGGAGCTGGCCAGCAACCTCCGGTTCGAGGTGGAAGACCAGTTCCCGGCGGTCTACGCCACCTCGCGGATGATCGCCCTCATGGAGCTGGCCGCGTCGCGGGTGCTCCGTCCTCATCTCGAAGGCGACGAGCTGTCCGTGGGCGTTGCAGTGGAGGTCATCCACACCGCCGCAACGCCCCCGGGCGCCACCGTCACCGCGACCGCGCGCTACACGGGGCGGGAGGGGAGGGCGTACGTGTTCGAGGTCATCGCCACGGACAACGCCGGCGAGATCGGCCGCGGCACGCACAAGCGGGCGGTGGTCTCGACGGCGCGGCTGGAGGCGGGGGCGGGGAAGCGGATGTAGGAGTGCGGTGGCGTCAGCCACCGCTCTGCGATCCGGATACGAAAGCGGTGGCTTTCGCCACCGCACTCCTAGAATTCAGACATGAAGACCATCGGCCTCCTCGGCGGCATGAGCTGGGAATCGACGGTCCCCTACTACCGGATCATCAACGAGACCGTGCGCGAGCGCCTCGGCGGCCTCCATTCCGCGAAGATCGTCCTCTACAGCGTCGACTTCGCCGAGATCGAGGAGCTGCAGCACGCGGACCGGTGGGAGGAAGCCGGGGCGCTGCTCGCCGAGGCGGCGCAGGCCGTCGAGCGCGCGGGCGCCGACTTTCTCGTCATCTGCACCAACACCATGCACATCGTCGCCGACGCCGTCCGCGCCACCATCCGCATCCCCCTCCTTCACATCGCCGACTCCACCGCGGCGGCGGTGCTCGCCTCCGGCGCGCGCACCGTCGGCCTGCTCGCCACGCGCTTCACCATGGAGAAGGACTTTTACCGGCGCGGGCTCGAGGAGAAGGGCCTGACCGTGCTCGTTCCTGAGGAACGCGACCGCGCGGAAGTTCACCGGGTGATCTACGAGGAGCTCTGCCTCGGGCGCACCGAGGAGGCCTCGCGGAAGGCCTACCGCCGCATCGTCGGCGATCTCGTCGCCCGCGGAGCGGAGGCGATCATCTTCGGCTGTACCGAGATCGGCCTGCTCCTCGACCAGTCGGATTCGCCGGTGCCGGTGTTCGACACGACGGTGTTGCACGCGCAGGCCGCGGCGCGGAACGCGATTTAAAATGACCCATGCCCCAGCCCGGCGGCGACGCGCCGATCCTGGCGACGAAGCTGTTCGTCCCTCCGCTGCGCGAGAACGCGGTTCCGCGCGCGCGGCTGCGTGATCGCCTTGCGGCGACGCGCGGCGGGCGGGTCACGCTCGTCGCCGCGGCGGCGGGATCGGGAAAGTCGACGCTCCTCGCGGACTGGGCGATCCAGGCCGCCGGGCGGGTGGCTTGGCTGTCGCTCGATCCGGCCGATGATGACCCGCGGCGCTTCCTCAACTATGTCGTCGCCGCGTTGCGGGCGGGCGAGTGCATCGGCGCGGATGATCTCCTCGAGGTGTACTCCGCCAAGCCGGAGGCGCTCGAGGCGACGGCGACGGAGCTGCTCAACGCCATCACCGCGCGCGGCGCGCCGGTGTCGCTCGTCCTCGATGACTACCACGTCATCGAGTCGCGCGCGGTGCACGACGTGGTGCAGTTCATCGTCGATCACCTTCCGGTGAACCTTCACTTGATCCTGGCCACGCGCGCCGATCCGCCGCTCGCGCTCTCGCGCCTGCGCGCGCGGGGCCTGCTCGCCGAGGTGCGCGGGGCGGACCTCCGCTTCACCGTCGACGAGGCCGGCGCGTTTCTCAACGGGGCGATGGGACTGGCGTTGCCGCCGGCGGACGTCGGAGAGCTGGAGCGGCGCACGGAAGGGTGGGCGGTGGGCCTGCAGATGGCGGCGATCTCGCTGAGCGGCCGCGACGGCGCGCACGCGTTCATCCAGCGCTTTTCGGGATCGAACCGCTACGTGCTCGACTACCTCACCGACGAGGTCCTGGACCGCCAGTCCGACCGCGTCCGCCGCTTCCTCCTGTCCACGTCCATCCTCAACCGCCTCAGCCCCGCGCTCTGCGACGCGGTGATGGAGCGCGCGGACAGCGAGGAGATCCTCGAGCAGCTCGACGGCGCGAATCTCTTTCTGATCCCCCTCGACGACGTCCGCTACTGGTATCGCTATCACCACCTCTTCGCCACGCTGCTCAAGCATCAGCTCACCCGGACATCGAGTGCCGAGGAGATCGCGGCGCTGCACCGGCGGGCGTCGGCATGGTACGAGGCCAACCAGATGCCGGAGTCGGCGTTCGAGCATGCCCTGGCGGCGGGCGACGTCGAGGGCGGCGTGCGCATCATCGTCACCTATGGCCTGGCGCGCATGTTCGGCGGGGACACGCAGTCCGCCGTGCGCTGGCTCGACCTCCTCCCCCAGGATCGCATCAACAACGACGTCGAGCTGCTGCTGGTGCGAGGCATGGCCCTCCTCGGCGACTGGCAGCTCCCGCGCGCCTACGAGACCATGCTCCGCGCGACCGAAGTCCTCGGCGACGACCCCGCCGCTCCGCGCCGCGGCGCCGTGCTCGGCCTGCGCGGCGCGCTGGAGCGCGCCCTCGGCCGAGTGGACGAGGGGCTCATTCATCTCCGCGAAGCCGCGCCCATCGTCGAGAACGACACGTTCTGGTACTGCCTCGTGCACTACTTCCTCGGGCTGACGGCGCTCCTCGAAGCGGACGCCGGCGCGATGGCCACGGCCTTCACCGCCGTGCGCGCGCGGCACACCCATCCGAAGGAGATCCTGACCGCGGTCCTGGCCCAGACCTTCACCGCCTTCGGCGCATGGTGGCGCGGCGAGCCGCAGGAAGCGGTGGCCCTGGCCAACGAGGCCTTCGGCTGGATCGATGTCACCGCGGACACGATCGAGGGCCGCCCGCTCGACTGCCTGCCCTGTTCAGTGCTGGCCCATGTGCACTGCTCGTGGAACGACCTCCCGTCCGCCCGCGGCTTCGCCGAGCGGGCCATGGACCACGGGCGCCGCGGGGTCATGATCGGCCTCTTCGAGTCGGCCCGGGCGGTGGCCCGGGTGGCCCTGGCGGCGCAGGAGTGGGAGACGGCCCTGCGCGCCGCTACGGACGTCCAGCGCACGGTGCGCAACGTCGGCAGCAACCCGTCCTGGGCCCTCGACGCGGCGACGCTGATCCACACCATCCTCTTCCGCCGCTGGCAGGCCGCCGGCGACCGCGCCGACTTTGCGACGGTGGAGACCTGGCTCCGCCAGGCCAACGTGGTCGATCGGCTCGCCGACTGGAACGTGCGCCGCGTAGCCGGGTTCCATTGCGACGCCCCGCTCCTCCTCGCCGTCCGCGTGCTCATCGAGAAGGAGGAGTACGCGCGCGGCCTGGAGATCCTCGACGCCGTCTGGCCGCACGCCGTCCAGACCAGGCGCGTGCTCGCCCAGATCGAGGCCCTCATCGTCCGCGCGCTCCTCGAAGCCCGCCGCGGCCGGCGCGAGGACGCCATGGCGGCCATGCAAGGCGCCCTCGATCTCGCCGCCCCGCCGCGCTACCTCCGCCCGTTCCTGGACGAAGGCCCGGCCGTGCAGCCGCTCCTCGAGCGCGCCGGCGGCGACTTCGCCGCGCGCATCCTCGCGTCGCTCGACGTCCCCCTTGCCCCCCGTGCCCCTGCCGCCCCGGACGCCCTGAGCGACCGCGAGCTCGAGGTCCTCCGCCTCATCGCCTCCGGCGCCTCGAACCAGGAGGCCGGCCGCAAGCTCTTCATCGCCGCCGGCACGGTCAAAAAGCACCTCGAGAACATCTACGCCAAGCTCGGGGTGGGCGGGCGGGTGGAGGCGGTGGCCCGGGGGCGGGAGCTGAATCTGCTCTAATTCCCAAAGCGGTGGCTACCGCCACCGCACTCCGAAAATACGCCGTTCGGCGAATGCGGGTACGCCGGCCCGAAACCTACCTTGGCGGCGTATGAAAAAGATCAAGATCGTCATCGCCGCCGTCATAGCCATCGCCACCCTTTCCCTGATCCTGGCCCTCCCCGGCTGCCGCCACACCAAGGCGGACATCGAAACCGTTCATCTCAACGGGCGCATCGAGTCCACGACCGTGGACCTCGGGCCCAAGGTTGCAGGACGCGTGGTCGAGATCCGCGTCCGCGCCGGCGACCGGGTGAAGGCCGGCGATCTGCTGGTCCGCCTCGACCTCGGCGAGACCGCCATCGCCGTCGAGCGCGAGCAGGCCGGGATGCGGTCGGCCGCCGCCCGGGTGGACGACCTCGAGGCCGGAAGCCGGAGCGCGGAGATCGCCGCGGCCGCCGCCGAAGTGAGCGAGCGCCGCGCGGCCGTCGCGCTGGCGATCAAGGAGCATGAGCGGCAGCAGTACCTCTTGAAGAGCGAAGTGACGACTCAGCGGGACGCCGACTTCGCCAGCGCCAACCTCGATCGCGCCCGGGCCGCGCTGAAGGCCAGCGAAGAGCGTCTCGCCCTGGCCCGGGACGGCTTCCGCCGCGACCAGACCACGATCGCCAGGGCCGACGCCGACCGCGCCGCGGCCCTGCTCAAGCAGTCGCTCGTCCTCGCCAAGGAAAGCGAGATCCGCGCGCCGGCCGACGGCGTGATCGTGCATCGCCTCGCCGAGCCCGGCCAGCTCATCGCCGCCGGCCAGCCGACGGTCACGATGGCCTTCGCCGACCGGCTCTTCGTCCGCACCTTCATCCCCGAGAGCAGTCTCGGCAAGGTGAAGATGGGCATGGCCGCGCAGGTACACGTCGACGCCTTCCCCAACCGCACCTTCGCCGCACGCATCACCGAGATCTCGCCGGAATCCGAGTTCACGCCGAAGGCGGTGGAGACCAAGGCCGAGCGCGTGAACCTCGTCTACGCCGCCAAGGCCGACCTCCAGGGCGGCTGGAACGAGCCGCTGGTTCCCGGGCAGCCCGCCGAGATCACCGTGGAGTACAAATGATCACCGCAACCAAACTCACCAGAACGTTCGGCGCGAAGACCGCGCTCGACGCCATCGACCTCCACGTCGAGCGCGGAGAGCTCTTCGGCCTGATCGGACCGGACGGCGCGGGGAAGACCACGTTCTTCCGCATCGTCGCCGGCGTGCTCGCGCCGACGTCGGGCAGCATCGCCGTCGAGAAGGGAACGACGTTCGGCTTCGTGCCCCAGCGCTTCTCCATGTACGAAGACCTCTCCGTCGACGAGAACCTCACCCTGCGCGCGAAGCTGTACGGCGTGCCGACGGACGTGGCCCGGGCGCGCGCGGCGGATATGCTCCAGCGCGTCGGCATGGCTCGCTTCGGCGCGCGCCTGGCCGGCGCGCTCTCGGGCGGGATGAAGCAGAAGCTCGCCCTGGTCGCGGCGCTGCTCACCCAGCCGCAGGTGCTCCTCCTCGACGAGCCGACGACCGGCGTCGACCCCGTGTCCCGCCGCGAGTTCTGGATGCTCCTCAATCGCCTCCACCACGAAGGGCTGACCATCGTCGTCTCCACGCCCTACATGGACGAGGCGGAGTACGCGACGCGCATCGCCTTCCTCGACCGCGGACGGATCTCCCAGGCCGGCACGCGCGAGGAGATCCTGGCCACGTACGACCGGCCGCTCCTGGAGATCCGCACCTCGCGGCGCGTCGAGGTGCGGCAGCTCATGGCGCCGATGGCCGAGGTGGATGACCTGTCGCTGTTCGGCACGGTGCTCCATGCTCGCGGGGCGGCGGGGACCGGTCCCGACCTCGTGTTCCGCGTGCGCGACCGGCTCTTCGAAGTCGTCGCCCCGAACGACATCCAGCCGCTGCGCCCGAGTCTCGAGGACGTCTTCGTCCTGGCGGGGGAAGCATGAGCACGCTCATCCAGGTCCGCAACGCCACCCGCAAGTTCGGCGCGTTCGTCGCCGCGAACGACGTCTCGTTCGACCTGCCGCGCGGCAAGGTCTTCGGGTTCCTTGGGCCCAACGGCTCGGGCAAGTCGACCACCATCCGCATGCTGGCCGGCCTCCTCGCGCCGACCTCGGGGTCGATCACCGGCTTCGACGGCCTGGACGTGGCCCGCGACACCGAGAAGTGGAAGTCGCGCCTCGGGTACATGAGCCAGAAGTTCTCGCTCTATCTCGACCTCACCGTCGAAGAGAACCTCCTCTTCTACGGGAAGATCTACGGCCTGGGCACGGAGAAGATCCGCGAGCGCATCGACGTGCTTTCCCGGCGGCTGCGCTTCACGGACATCATGGACCAGCTGACCGAGGGACTGTCGACGGGTTTGAGGCAGCGGGTCTCGCTCGCCGCGGCGCTGCTGCACGAGCCGGAGCTGCTCTTCCTCGACGAGCCCACCGGCGGCGTCGACCCGCGCGGCCGGCGCATGTTCTGGGACCTGATCTACGAGCTGGCCGCGGACCGCGGCATGACCGTGCTGGTCACGACCCACTACATGGACGAGGCCGAGCAGTGCGACAACCTGGCCTTCATCCTCGACGGCACTCTCATCGCCACCGGATCGCCGGCGGAGCTCAAGCGCGATCTGGTGGGGCGGATCCTGGAGGTGCGCCCGGAGCGCGATCCCTTCCAGCTCCTGTCCACCTTCGGCGGCCATCCCGCCGTCGAAGACGCGTATCTGTTCGGACTGACCGTGCGCACGGTCGCCGCGGAAGGCGATCCGCAGCGCGTGTACGACCTTCTCTCTCCCTTCGGCTCGCCCGAGCCGGCCGAGCCTTCCCTGGAAGACGTTTTCGTCTCGCTCGCGCGGAAGCGCGTGCGAAGCAAGGAGCTGGTGACCGTATGACTCGTCTCTTCGCCCTGACCTGGAAAGAGTTCCTGCAGCTGAGGCGCGACCACATGACCCTGAAGATGATCGTCATGGTGCCGCTGCTGCAGACCCTCATCTTCGGATACGCCATCAACTATGACGTCAAGCATCTCAAGACCATCGTGCTCGACGAGAGCCGCTCCTTCGAGAGTCGCGAGCTCGTGGCCAAGATGAGCGGCACCGGCTACTTCGACGTGGTCAAACACGTCGACACCATGGACGCCATGCGCGCGGAGATCGACCACGGCCGGGCCTCGGTCGGCCTGGTCATCGACCGCGACTTCGGCTCCGACCGCCACCGCAAAGCGCCGGCCCAGGCCTTCCTCATCGTCGACGCCTCCGACAGCACCACCTCGTCGCAGGCCATGTCCATCATGTCCGGCATCTCCCAGCAGCTGTCCGTGCAGACCCTGGCCCGGCGCGGCGGGTGGACCTACAAGCAGATGCCGGTCGATCTGCGCGTGCGGCCCTGGTACAACCCCGACCTCAAGACCTCGCGGTTCATCATCCCCGGCCTGATCGCCATCATCCTGACCTTCACGCTCATCCAGTTCACCGCCACGGCCATCGTCCGCGAGCGCGAGCGGGGCACCCTCGAGCAGCTGCAGGTCACTCCCGCCACCCGCGCGGAGCTGATCCTCGGCAAGATCCTCCCGTTCCTCTTCATCGGCTACTTCCAGTTCACCCTGGCGGTGCTGCTCATGCGCTGGCTCTTCCGCATCGAGATCATGGGCTCGGTCGCCGATCTCTACATCGTCGGCTTCCTGTTCATGGCCGCCGTCCTGGGGCTGGGGATGCTCATCTCCACCATCGCCCAGACCCAGATGCAGGCCTCGCAGATGTCGATGTTCATCCTCCTGCCGTTCGTCTTCCTGAGCGGATTCGTCTTCCCCATCGGCGGCATGCCCAAGATCTTTCAGTGGCTCTCGGCCATCGTTCCGGCGAAGTACTTCATCGCCGTCATCCGCGGCATCGTCCTGCGCGGCTCGAGCCTGATCGACCTCTGGCAGCCGACATTGCTGCTGGCGGGGTACACGGTCCTGATCATCGTGCTGGCGATGGCGCGGTTCAAGAAGACGGCGGCGTGAGGCTTACCGCGGATCCAGCCGCAGAATCCGCCCGTCCTCGTTGTCGGTCAGTAGATACAGCCGCCCGTCCGGCCCCTGCTCCACGTCGCGGATGCGCTCGTTCAGATTGCCGAGGAAGCGCTCCTCTTTCGT
>JBIOTX010000273.1:0-33565 GCA_044866315.1 Thermoanaerobaculia bacterium
TCAAGAGCGACATGGGCAATCCCTGCAATTGTCTCCATTTTCTGCCTCTAGCTCAGTTCGGTCCTTGTTGACGGTAAGTTTCGGACCGACAGCCATGTGTCTCCCTGCCAAGCTGAGCAGGCTTTGCTGAACACTCTGCGATACTTTGCGACACGTTCTGCGACTCAACAACAACCTGACAACTCGACAACCTCGTGACCCCGTGACTCCGTGACCCCTCCCCCCTCGTGCCCCCGTTCCCCTCGTGCCCCCTTTCTTCGCGACTTCGTCGCTCACCCTTGCGTGATATGCGATAACAACATAAATTACCCATCGGAAGCGCCGATCAGGACCAAATCTGATCGGAGGGTTCGATGAAAAGCCGTTCGTTCTGGCTCCTCTCCCTGGTGCTGTGGTCCGTTTCCCCGGTTTTCGCCCGCGTCGTCTCGTACGCCCCGTACACCAATCGTCCTGCAGTCCCCGCCTATCAGGCCCGCGTGGCGCGCTGGTTCGTCCTCTTGGAGGGGACGCACGAAGACGCGCTGCAGTCCGGCGTCCAGGCCGTCCTCTATGACGCTACCGGCGCCGAAGAGCCGCGGGTGATCTACTCCACCGACGGCAGGCAATCCCCGGCCCTCGACTTCGCTGCGGTTTACGAGCCTCCGTCCGGATCGCCGGTGATCCTCCTGGTCAGCCCCTCGCTGCGCGCCATCAGCCCGGACGGAGGAAAGACCTGGCGGCCGGTGGACCTGGTCAGCTGGGTCACCGGTCCGCGCAGTCCCGACCGAGGCGGGCCGCACACGTACGGGCTGGCCACGAACGTGCGGCTGGGCACGCCCGCTTACCCCTTCGTCGTCGCCACCAGTGACGTCGGCGTGATGGCCATCTCCCTCAGCGGCAAGACCAAGAAACTCGTGGACGCGAGGAACATCGTCGGCCGCGACCACGCCGGCGCGCGCTTCCTCTACGTCGCCAACTCCGAGCTGCGCATGGTCGACCTGCAGGGGCAGACCACGAAGGTCGGCGCCCTGAATGGCGCGGGCGTGTACTACGCCTGGATCGCCTCCGACGGCACCGTATACGCGATGCTCAGCACGAGCTCGGGGCGGGCGTTCGTGCGCTACCGCAACGGATTCCCGGAAGGCATCCTCGCTCCGCCCGGGAGCGTCGGTTTCTTCGCCATCCCGACCCACGACTACGACGGCGCGTGGATCCTGACGCGCCAGCTCGTCGGAGGAACCACGCTCCTTCGCCATACCGCCGAAAGGAACCTGGAGGTGATGTGGCACGATCCGGCGCGTCCCGACGTCGAGGCCCTGCACGCCGGTCCGTCCGGGGAGACGCTGCTCGTGCAGGTGCACCGCGAGCGCGACGTCGCCCTCGAGGAGCCGTTCAAGGATCCCGCCCTGGCGGTCTGGCGCGTGGGCGAAGGCGCGCCCGCCGAGTACGACGAGCTGTTTCTGAACGAGGCTCCCACCAAGCAGTTCGTCATCGTCAACGCCGACAAGGTCGCCGACGGCGAGACGTTCGTCTTCGACTCCGGATTCACCGAGAATGGCGTGCCGGACGCTCCGGTCTCCGCGCCGATCGGGGGCGGCGGCGACGTGCCCCAGGAGTGGGGCGTCGTCCGCGGCTCGCTGCGCCAGCACCTCGTGCTGCCGGGCGTCAGCCGCACCCGCGGCGCCTTCGGCTCGTTCTGGCAGACGGACGTCGCGATCTACAACCCGCTGCCCGAGCCCCAGAACGTGGAGATCCGCTTCTCGCCCCTCGGTGAGGCGCCGCCTGCGGCGGTCGCGGCGGACGCCGAGCCGAAGACGATCACCCTTTCCCTCGCCGCTCGCGAGATCCGGCCCATCGAGGACGTCCTCGGCGCGCTCTTCAGCATCGAGGACGGCGGCGGCGCGCTGCACTTCCTCCCGGAAGAGGGAGTGAACGTCACCTCCCGCACCTACACGCGCAGCGGCGGCGGCACGGTCGGCTACGGCATGCCCGCGGTCGATTTCTTCAACGCCGCCGGCCCGCGCTTCCCGGTCTCCTTCGCCGGTGCCTTTCCCGGCGCCCACTTCCGCACCAACCTGCTCCTGACCGACACCTCCGGCCGCGGCGTCCACGCCGAGCTCACCGGCGGCGACTACCTCGGCACGCAGGACCGCCACGAGGTCAGCGCCCCCACCAACGGCATCGGCCAGTTCAACGCCATCGACGGCGCGATCGGCTCGCCCGGCGGGCTCCTCGTCGAGCCGACCCGCGGCACGGCCATCCCCACCGTCGTGGCCATCGACAACCGCAGCAACGATGCGACCTGGTTCCCGCCCGACCTCCCCGGCGACATCCCGCGCGTGATCCCGATCGTCGGCCACGTCAACGGCTCGCACGGCGCGCGGTTCCGCACCGACCTCTATTTCTACAACCCCTCCCTCGAGCACCGCGACGTCGTGATCGAGGCCTTCCTCTGGCAGGGCGGCCGCTCGCCGCTGCGGCAGACGATCTTCCTCCGGCCGAAGGAGACGCGGCGGATCGAGGACGTGATGCAGAACCTCTTCTTCACCACCGGCCTGGCCCGCCTGCAGTACACGACCCGCGACCCCGGGCAGGGCGTACGCGTCACCTCGCGCGCGTATCACGTCGACGCGAATGGCGGCACCTACGGCTGCCTGGTGCCCCCGCTGAACAACTTCCAGATCGCCACGCGCGGCGAGGCCCTGGAGATCCTCGGCGCCGGCGGCGGCCCCGGCTTCCGCACGAACCTCGGCCTGGTCGATGTCTCCCGCAACCCCTGGGGCACGCCGCCGCGCGTGCGGGTCTCCGTCCGCACCGGCGCGTTCACGCGGACGTTCACGGCGACCATCCCACCCACCGGCGGCACGCAGATCAACGACCTCTTCTCCCGCGAAGGCTTACCCACGCCGAAGGCGGGACTGATCCGCATCGAGGTGCTGGAGGGCATGATCGGCGCGTTCGCCACGCTGGTTGACAACACCACCAACGACTCGACTTACCTGGGCGCGTACCTGGCCGCGAAATGACCTCACCGCGCGAGCGCGTCGATCTCCCGAACGGCGCGCTCGCGCCACCGCTCCAGGTCCACCCCGAACGCGTTGCTCACCTCCCCCATCGCCTTGAGGCCCTCCTCCAGCCGCTCCCGCGCCGCGCGCCGCTGTCCGCGCGAGACGTGATGGAAGCCGGTGCTGAGCTGGAGCAAGACGCGCACGAGCGGAACCTCGTCGCGCACGGCCTCGAAGAACAGCTCCTCGAACAGGTCGCTGGCCTCCAGCCAGTCGCCGTCCTCCAGATGCCGCAGCGCCGCGGCGAAGCGCGGGTCGTCGCCGAGGGGCGGGAGCATGATCAGGAGCGGAGGTACTGCGTGTAGTCCGTGTTCGGCGGCGTGGCCCCGACCTGGCGGAGCATGGTCACGAGCTGGCCGCGGTGGTAGGTCGAGTGATTCGCGCAGTGAATCATCACTCCGCCGAGGGGCATGGTGAAGGGGTCGCCCTTCATGCTGCGGTAGTCGATGGTCGACTCGATCGCGTCCTCGGTGAGGTCGTCCAGGAACGCGCGGCGCTCGGCGGCGATAGCGCGCATCTCCTCCTCGAGCTTAGGGAACGGCGGCTCGGTCATCCACGCCGGATACTCCGCGTGGCTCCGTCCCCGCCAGCGCTCCAGCCAGAGCCACTCCGCGAAGACGATGTGCGCGAGCGTGTCCCGGATCGTCGGATAGCTGGAGACCACGTGCCGTCCGTACTGTTCCTCGGAGAGTCCTCCGATCGCGGCCAGCATCCGGTCGTTGGCCCAGTCGGTGTAGCCGTACAGTCGTCGAAGATCGGTGACGTTCATGCGTGAGCGGGACCGATTGTAGACTCCGCGCGTGCTCCGCGCGCTCGCGATCATCGTCCTCCTGATGCTCAACCTCGCGCTGTGGGGTATCCCGGTCCTCCTCGGCGGCGTGGTGAAGCTGTTCACGTTCGGCGAGCTGCGGCGGAAGGTGAACCGCGGCCTGCCCTGGTTCGGCGAGCAGTGGGTGGGCGTCAACGACCGGATCTTCGACCTTCTGCTGACCACGCGCTGGGACGTCGAAGGCGCCGAGGACCTCCAGCACGACGGTCACTACCTCGTGCTCAGCAATCACGTCACCTGGGTGGACATCTTCGCCGTCTTGCGCGTCCTTCACCGGAAGACGCCCTTCATCCGCTTCTTTCTCAAGCAGGACCTGATCTGGTTCCCGATCGTCGGCCAGGCCTGCTGGGCCCTCGGCTTTCCGTTCATGCGGCGCTACTCGCCCGACTACCTGGCCCAGCATCCCGAGAAGCGCGGCCGGGACCTCGAGACCACGCGCAAGGCCTGCCGCCTCTACCGGCACATCCCGGTCACCATCCTCAACTTCTGCGAGGGGACGCGCTTCTCGCGGGAGAAGCACGAGGACCAGCAGTCGCCGTATCGCCATCTCCTGCGCCCGCGCGTCGGCGGCGTCGGCTTCGTCCTTGCCTCCCTCGGCGAGCAACTCGAGGCCGTCCTCGACGTCACCCTGGTCTACCCCGCGCCCGACGTCACCATGTGGGACTACGTCACCAATCGCGTGCCCTGGATCAAGGTGCGCGTGCGCCGGCTCGACGTGCCGCCGGAGTTTTACAGCGCCGCGATCACCGAGCCCGGCCCGGCGCGGGAACGGTTCAAGGTGTGGATCGAGGAGGTCTGGCGGCAGAAGGACGAATTGATTGCGCGGCTCGTAGAAACACGGTGACGATGCCGCGCCGCCGCCTGCTGCTCGCGCTCCCCGCCGTCGCACTGGTCTGCTACGCGGTCTTTCTCTTCCGCAATCTCTCCTATGCCGCCGGCGGCCCCGATACCGCCGGCTACCTGAACGAGGCCCGCCTCATCGCCTCCGGCCGCGTGACCCGTCCCGTCCGTCTGCTGCGCGAGCTCGGTCTCGACGACTCGTGGCTGCCGCACTTTACGCCGCTCGGGTTTGCACCCTCGAGGCACGCGCAGCTGGTGCCGACGTACCCGGCCGGAACAGCGATGCATATCGCTCTGGCGGGGCGGGTGGGCGGATGGGAGCGCGCGCCGTTCTTCATCGGACCGCTGGCGGCCATCGGCGCGGCGGCATTTCTCTTTGCCATCGCCCGCAGGCTCGGGCTGTCGCTGTTCGCGTCGATGGCCGCCGCGGCCAGCCTCGCCTTCATGCCGCCGCTGCTCTGGCACGTCGTCCAGCCGGCGAGCGATGTGCTGGCGACCTTCTGGACGCTCGCGGCCATGCTGTGCGCACTCCGCGCCGCGGAACGTCCCTCCCCCGCGCTCGCTGCGCTCGCCGGCGCCGCCTTCGGCGTCGGCGTCTGGGTCCGCCCGACGAATCTCCTGCTCGCCCTGGCCTTCGCCTTCGCGCTTCGCTGGCGGCCGAGGCTCCTCGCCGCCGCGGCCGCGGGAGCGATTCCCTTCGGCCTCGGCCTCTTGTGGTGGAACGCGACCCTCTACGGCGGCGCGCTCAAGACCGGCTACCACAGCCTCCTCGCCGAGTCGATGTCCTGGCGGGACGCCGCGCGGACGGCGCCGCGGTTCAGCGCCGCGCTCGCACGCATGATGACGCCGCTCGTTTTCCCGCTCGGCCTCCTCGTCGCCTTCGATCGCCGCGTCGAGACGCGGACGCGCTGGATGCTGCTGGCCTGGTTCCTCCCCTTCTTCGTCTTCTATTCGTTCTACGGCTGGTTCGACTCCTGGCAGTCGGTGCGCTTTCTCCTCCCGGCCGTTCCCGCGCTGCTCCTCGGCACGCTGCTCCTGCTCCGCCGTGTCCGCATCGTCGCCGCCGTGCTCGCGCTCCTGATCGCCCTCGCTCCGCTCTGGTTCTCGCACCGGCTGGGCGTGATCCACTTGCTCCCGCTCATGGAAAAGGGCTACCCGCAGTACGTCGCCTGGGCCGAGGAGCGGATCCCGCGGCGGGCCATGCTCGTGACCGGGGTCCTCAGCGGCGCTTTCGTCTACTACGCCGACCGCGACCTCATCCGCTACGACACGCTGGACGACGTCCGCTTCCAGGAGCTCCGCGCCTATGCCGGCATGGCCGGCCTGCCGTGGTACGCCGCCCTGAGCGACCACGAGCTGGATCACGCCCAGCTCGAGCAGCGCTTTCGCGGGAAATGGACGCAGGTGGGCCGGTTCGAGACGATCACGCTCTATCGCATCTACGAAACTCCTCGTTGACTTCATACGAAACCTTTCGTAAGATCCGGCGTACAAGAGAACCGGAGGCACACCATGGGCGACAAGATCCCCAGACCGACCGATGCCGAGCTCGCGATCCTGAGCGTGCTCTGGGAGCGCGGGCCCAGCACCGTCCGCGAGGTTCACGACGCGCTGAGCCGCTCCCACGACACCGGCTACACTACCGTTCTCAAACTCTTGCAGATCATGACCGACAAAGGCTTGGTCGTCCGCGATGAGTCGCAGCGCGCGCACGTGTATGCGTCGCGGCAGAGCGAGCAGCGCACCCAGCGCCAGCTCCTCGGCGATCTCATGGACCGCGCCTTCGGCGGCTCGCCGGCCAAGCTGGTCATGCAGGCCCTGTCCGGAACCAAAGCCACCGCCGAAGACCTCGCCCAGATCCGCCAGCTTCTCGAGCAGCTCGAAGGAGACGCCCCATGAACACGATGCAGCTCTTGACCGGTCCCGTCGCCCAGGCCATCGGCTGGGCGTTGCTCCACCTGCTCTGGCAGGCCGGCATCATCGCCGGCATCCTCGCCGCCACCCTGGCCCTGATGTCCCGCTCCAGCGCCCGGGCGCGCTACGCCGTCTCCTGCGCCGCCCTGGCCCTGGTCTTCGCCCTGTTCGTCGGCACCGCGTACCGCGCCTACGATCCGTCCGTCGCGCCGGTCCGCCCCGCCGCCGCAACGCCCGCACCGGAAGAAGAAAAGATCTCCCTGGCCCAGGTTCCGGTCATCATCGCCGCCGTGGCCACCGAGTCGTGGCGCGAGCGGCTGATGTCGTTCGTGATGACGGCCCGCCAGTCGCTGCCGTCCGTGGTCGCGATCTGGCTCCTCGGCGTGGTCGTCCTCTCCTCGCGCCTGCTCGTCAGCTGGATCCGCGCGCGCCGTCTGGCCACGCACGGCTCCGTCGACGCCAGCGCGCAGTGGCAGGCCGCCGCCGCGCGGCTGTCCGACGCCTTGGGGCTCAAGCGCGCGGTGCGGCTCCTCGAGTCCGCCGCCGTCGAAGTGCCGTCGGTGATCGGCTCGCTCAAGCCGGTGATCCTGCTCCCGGCGAGCACGCTCACCGGGCTCACCCCGGCCCAGATCGAGATGATCCTGGCCCACGAGCTAGCCCACATCCGCCGCCACGACTTCCTGGTCAACCTGCTGCAGGCCGTGGTCGAGACGCTGATGTTCTACCACCCGGCGGTCTGGTGGATGTCCCGCCGCGTGCGCATCGAGCGCGAGAACTGCTGCGACGACCTGGCCGTGGCCGTCTGCGGCAACCCGATCCAGTACGCCCGCGCGCTGACGCGCCTCGAGGAGCTCCGCTCCGCGTCGATGACCGTCGTCGTCGCCGCGAACGGCGGGTCTCTCCTCGACCGCGTCCGCCGCATCGCCACCACCCGCGCCGAGTCCACCGGCGTCAGCTCGCGCTGGGCCGCGGCCGTGTTCGCGCTGACCATCGTCGCCGTCGCCCTGGCCCTGCCTTCGCTGCCCGTCTTCGCCGACAAGGAAGAGAAGCCCGCGAAGGCCGAGAAGGCCAAGCCGGCCCAGGCGAGCGTGGAAGTGGTCGAGCCCGCGCATGCCGCCGCCGCGGCGAAAGCGGACGCGGAGGCCGCGGAAGGAGAAGCGGCCGAAGCGGAGACCGAGATTTACACGCCCGAGCCGCCCGAGGCCGAGGACGACGAAGACGAGCCCATCGTGGTGGCCGTGACGCCGGCGCCGATGGCGTACGCGGTCGCTCCGCCGGCACCGACGCCCGTCGTCGCCCCGGCGCCGCGCCCCGCGGCCACGCCGGCGCCGCCGGTGGCCGTGGCCTGGATGATGGACGACCAGGAGCGCGACCGCAGCCGCGAGCGCTCCTCCCGCAAGTTCGGCAGCGGCGGCAAGCTCACCGTCGAGGAGCTGATCCAGCTCCGCTCTGCCGGCGTCACTCCGAAGTACATCGACGAGATGCGCCAGCTCTTCCCGGATCTCACCCTCGGCGACGTCGTCAGCGCCCGGCACATGGGCGTGACCGCCGAGTACATCCGGGAGATGCGCGGGGCCGGCTTCCCGGTCACGTCCATCCGCGAGGCCACCAACCTCCGCGCCGCCGGCGTCAACGCCCAGTACATCGCCGACATGAAGGCGGCGGGCGTGAAGTTCGAGACGGCCAGGGACATTCAGTCCCTCCGGTCCATGGGAGTGACCGTGAAGTTCGTCAAGCAGCTCGCCGACGCCGGCTACACCAACCTGAGCGTCCGTGAGCTCACGCGCCTCGCCGCCGCCGGCGTCGACGGCGATTTCATCCGCGAGATGCAGAAGTACCGCGACAAGAACTAGCAACTCTGACAAACGTGGAGCGGCGGGCTCTCAGCCCGCCGTCCCAATCCGGCGGACTGAGAGTCCGCCGCTCCACAGGAGACTCCATCATGAAGCGCATTCTGACGCTCACGCTCGCAGTGTTTCTGTTCGCGGCCGCCGCCATGGCCGAGGACATCCACGGCGCCTGGACCGCCAACGACGACGAGAAGAGGCCCGACCGCATCCACTTCAACATCAACCAGCGCCCCTTCTCGAACTGGGGCCAGACCATGCGCCTGCAGGACTTCACCGGCCTGACGGCCGAGCAGATCCGGGCCACGACCATGACCCCGGTCAAGTTCGAGCTGCGCCGTGAGGCGGGCACGGTCTCGTTCGAGGGCACGTTCAAGCACGGCGACGGCGCCGGCCAGTTCGAGTTCACGCCGAACCGCAACTATCCCGCCGCCATCCGCGCCCTCGGCCTGGAGTTCGAGACCAAGCGCCACGGCCGCAACAAGAGCGAGGAGGAGGAGCTGTTCACCCTCGCCATCCACGACGTCTCCACGGCGTACATCAAGGCCATGCGCGCCGAGGGGTTCAACGAGACCCTCGACAAGTACGTGGAGATGCGCATCTTCAACATCACCACCGAGTACATCCGGGAGATGCGCTCCATGTTCGGCGAGCTCACCTCGAAGAAGCTCGTCAACGCCAAGATCCACGGCGTGACCCCCGAGTCCGTGCGCGAGATGCGCGCCGCGGGCTGGAACCTGACCCTCGACGAGTACATGAACGCGCGCATCCACGGCGCCACCCCGGAGTTCGCCGCGGAGATGAAGAAGCTCGGCTACGGCGATCTCCCCATCAAGAAGCTGGTCGAGTTCCGCATCCACGGCGTCAGCGCGAAGTTCATCAACGAGCTGCGGGAGCTCGGCTACAAGGACCTCACCGCCCGCCAGCTCGTGGACATGCGCATCCACGGCGTCACCCCGGAGTTCATCCGCGAGCTCGCCCAGGCCGGCTACAAGAACGTGCCCGTGGACAAGATGGTGAAGATGCGCATCCACGGCATCGACGGGAAGTTCCTCAGCAAGATGAGCGACGTTGATTAGGTCCCGCGAGGGGCCTAACTCGCCGCCTTCACCCGCACCGCCGTCACGTAGCGGATCTCTCCCCCGCCCTTCACCAGCCGGAACGGGTGCACCTCGATGTCGTCGTCACGCATGACGATGACCAGCCCGCGGCTCACGCCCATCGGCCCGGCGCTGAAGTAGCGCACGCCCACGTGATACGTGCCCGGCTTCGCCCGCTCGGTGCGGATGACCTCCGGGCCGAGGCCCTGGGTGATGTCCTCGTACAACTGCAGGCCTGAGCGCGTGGCGTTGTGCCCGTAGTAGCACTCCTCGCCGTTCGGGTCGACCACGTGCAGGTCGACGTCGTTCGCGTCGGTCTCCCAGGCCAGGGTGATGCGCAGGTCGTCGCGGCGGTCGAGGTTCACGTTGTGCTGGCGGGCGCGCTCGGCGATCCGCTCGCGCTTATCCGGCTCGTGCTTCATCCAGGCCCGGTAGATGTAGCCGAGCTCCTCGCGAATGACGCGCTGGACGTTGCCGTACCAGTTCGGGAACTGCTCGTCCAGCGCCGACTCCAGCAGGCGCGCGGCCTCCTCGTACTTGCCTTCGCGCCAGAGCATCAGCGCCAGGTGGCGGTAGCCGTTGGCGCGGTCCGGACGCATCTCCAGCGCCCGCCGCAGCGGCGCCTCGGCGAGCCGGGCCCGCCGCGCGCGCAGCAGGAGGAGTCCGGCGCGCTGCAGCAGCTCCGGCTTCGCCGGGGCGACCTCGATCAGCGACGCGTGCGCGCGCGCCGCCTCACTATCGTTGCCGAGATGCTCGTCGGCCAGCCCCAAGACCTCGTAGACCTGCGGGTTCTCCGGGTCGTACGGCTGCCAGCGCAGGGCCAGCGTCCGCAGCGCGGTCCACTCGTCGTACGCGGCCAGGGTCTCGCTGAGCTGGTTGTACAGCTCGCGGTCGCGCGGGTTCGCGCGCAACTCCGCCTCCAGCTCGGCGATGCGGCCTCGCGACGGCTTGCGCACCCTCGTCCAGTCGTCGCGATCCTTCTTCGCCCGCTCGTCGTCTTCGCGCTCCGGGTGAGACACCTGCAGGCGCGGGGCGGGCGGCGGCGGTGGGGGTGGAGGCGGCGCAATCTGCGCCGACGGCGGGACCGATGCCGGCACCTCGACGGCGGCGGCCACAGGTGCGGGCACGGGCGCGGGCTCGGCGCTCAACACTCCACCCGGCGTCCCCCCGACCACACCACCCGCCACACCACCCACCACGCCGCCGACGACTCCGCCCTCCACGCCTCCTTCGACACTTCCCTCGACTCCTTCGTCCTCTCCGAGCTCCTCCGCCTGGACAAAGTCCTGCGCCTGGGCGTCGGCCGCCGCCTCCGCCTTCGGCATCGCCAGCGAAGCCGGGGCCCTCGGAGAAGCCGGCTCAGCCCGCCGCATCGGCGGCGGCGGGGGCGCCTCGGCCACGAACGTGCCCTGTCCGCGGCGGTCGACGCGTCCGATGCCTCCCGCGTCGATCGTCAGAATCGCTGCGAGCGCGCGGCGGTCGAGGTTGAAGCGCTGATAGTCCCACTCGCTCTCCAGCACCAGCATGGTCGTGCGCGGGATGACCACGCGCTGCTCGACGCTGATGCGCACCTGCTCGGTGGCCAGCGCGCGGCGGATGCCCTCCGACGGCTCCGAGGCCTCGCGCTCGGCGAGATACTCGAGGTACGCCCGGTAGGCCTCGCGCTCGAGCAACGGCTCGAACGTGGACTGATCGAGCGAGATCGCCGAGGCCGCGCGCACGATCGACGGCTCCCCGCCGACCTTCACCTTGCCGAGGACGATCACCTCGTCGCCCGGCGCGACGTCGTCGAAGTGCGCGGGGTAGATCCACTCCGCGCCGGCGTCGGCGAGATCGACCGATCCGCCGAGGGGCCGGCGCAGCTCGTCCGCCGCCTCGGCCGCGCGCGCCGCCAGCGACTGGCTGAACGGCACGCGCACCACGCGACCGCGGCCGGCGGTGAGAGCCTTCGCCGTCGGGGCGTTCTCGCGGCTGCCGAGGACGAGAGCGTGAACGGTTGCCTGCGGTGGAATCGCGGCGATGGCGTCCTTGATCTCGTTCGGGGCCACCGAGCCGAGGGTGGGAACGAGATCGCTGGCCACGACGATCGCGCGCGACGAATCCTCACGCGCGGCCCGCGCGGCGTGGCGCAGCAGCGCGCCGAGATCCGTGCCGCCGAGGAAAAGGCGACTCTGGAGCAGCTCTCCGGCGCGGCGCGACATCTCCGCGGCCGTGCCGCTCGCCAGCGGGACGATCTCCTGATCAAAGGCCACGAGCTGCACACGATCCTGTGCAGGCAGCGCCCCCAGGACGCTCTCGATGGCCGCGATCCGGTGCTTCGCCCCCTCGGCCGACGACGCCGAGGTGTCGACGTAGAACAGCCAGGAGGACGTGGAGGGGCGGGCTCTCAGCCCGCCCGACGGCGTGGGCCGCAGCGCGGCGAGATAAAAGTCCCCCGCCCGCAGCAGCCGCGCGCGCGGCGCGTCCTCCGTCGGACGCCAGGTCAGCTCGATGTCCGACTCCGGCGTGTAGTCCTGCTCGTCGAGCGAGATCACCTCGGCCGTGCTGCGCCGTCCCGGCCCACTGATGTTCGAGGCCGCCTTCACGATCCCGCCGGTCTCTTCTCCCGGCACCGGGGTGATGAACGCGCGGAAGGAGAACTTGTCGATCTCGGGAAGCCCGCGCAGCGGGAGCGTATACGTGCGCACGCCGCCGCGCATCGGCAGGAGGGCCGTGTACGACAGCACCAGGCGCACCGGCGCGTTCGCCTCGATCGGGAAGATGCGCGCCGAGAAACGATTGCCCTGGTCCTGCTCCAGGAGGGCCGGATCGCGCAGCACCACGTGCAGGAACTGCTCGTACACCTGATTCGCGCGCAGCCGCTCCACCACCTCGCCTTCCATCAGGTGCCCGTTGATGTCCTTAGCGAACCGGCTGATGGCCGCGTTCGGCGGCAGCGTGCAGGTGAACCGCCCCTCGATCCGCCGCGCCTGCGGATTGCGGAAGCGCAGCTCCAGCTCGGTCAGCGAGAGCATCCCGTGAATGGCCGTGCGCGCCGAGACCTCCTCGAGGATCAGCTCCTGCCCGTCCGGATCGGCGAACGACACCGGCGGCGCGGGCGGCCCGACGTCGCGCGGCACCGGCTTGGCCGTGATCAGGCGCGGCCGCTGCTCCAGCGCCTTCTGCGGCGCCGGATCCGGCGCCGCCGAGGCCATCAGCAGGCAACAGACGACCGTGGCGACGAGCAAGGCAGCGGTGAGCGAGAGCGAGCGCACAGACGGCTTCATGCGCTCTTAGACGAGGGTGGAGGGCAGGAGGAAACTGACATTAGGGCGCAGAGGGCAGAAGGCAGAGATCGTGAGGAGGGAAGAGGTTCGAGGGAAGAGGGAAGAGTTGGAAGCCAACCCCAGCCCAAACGGATCCGCAGCCGAAACTCTTCATTCTTCCCTCGTCATTCGAACCTCTTCCCTCATCCTTCTGCCTTCTGCCTTCTGCCCTCTGCCTTCATCTCTCCTGCCCCCTGCCCCCTAATGCCGTACCGCCCGCCGCCGCCCGCCCCTAGGCGGTTCCCACCCGAGCTGCACCACCTCGAAGTCGCCTCCCTCGAGCGCGGCGAAGGCGGGATTGAGGAGGTCGTTGTCCCAGCGCGGGTCGTAGGTGCCGGTCACGTACAGGTCCGAGCCGTTGTCGGCGACGATGAGACCGTAGGTCTTCATGGCCTGGAAGATCTTGCGCAGCGGCTCGGGGTAGCCGGCGAGGTTCACGCTCGCCTTGAGGCGCAGGCGCGCGCCCATCGGCAGCGCGCCGGCGGTGTCGCCTGCGCGATGGGACGCGGGATAGACGTAGCCGTTGGTGCGCCGCACGGTCACGCGGAAGGCGTGGCGGATGGGATCGGGTCCGTACACCTCGTCGTAGCGCACGAGGCCGGGCAGGATGGCCAAGCCCGCGGCATCCGCGCTGGTCCATCCCTCGGGGCGCCGGGCGTTGGAGTCCAGCGGGAAGACCGCACCCGATCCCGCCTCCCAGTGCGTGCCCGTCCAGCGCAGCGCGTACAGCTCGAACAGGAGCCGGTGGTCGCGGTCGACGATCAGCATGTGCCGGTCGCCTTCCGCGTCCGAGTCGTTGCCGGCCAGGCCGCCTTCGATCCACCTCAGCTGTGTCTTCGCCTCCTCGGGGATGGGATAGCCCAGCGGCCGGCCGGGTGCGCCGTAGTCGCTCTCGTCGTCGTAGTCGAACGTCACCGGCACGAGCGGCTGCGTGCCCGACACGATCACGTAGGGGATCCCGTAGATCGGATACGACGGGTCGCCGCTGTCGCCGCCGAAGTCGGGGTGCATGCCCCACGTGCGGCCGACGTAGTTGATGTAGGCGTCGCTGTTCGGATCGACCGGCGCGCCGCTGATGTCGACGTTCCACCAGTTCGTGGGCGGAAAGAGCGGCAGCGGACCGGGGAGCGGGCCGCCGCGCTGCGGCGCCTGCGCGAGAGCGAGCGGCGCGAGCGCGAAAATCAGGAGCGAGAGCAGTTTGCGCATGCCTCCCGATTCTGATTTCGCCCCGCGCGGCGGAGTGTGGCCTGGATCACGTTGCCGCGCTCGCCAGCGACCACCGGTGGAGGACAGGCAATCCTGCCTGTCCTCCGTTGAACTAGACGCCGAGTGCCGTCAGTTTCGCCGGAATCTCTTTACTGTCACATCGCGCCGAGCCATGGCTTCGGGAGATGTCCCGTGCCGCCTCGAGCACCTGGATGGCCGTCGCACGATCACCGCGAACCATGGCGACATCGCTCTTGGCGATGAGGATTGTTACCTGCTCGTGGTAGTAACTCGCCGCCTTGGCCAGCTTCATCGCTTCGTCCAGCGATTCCTCTGCGTGACCAAGTTCGCGAGCTGCCAAAGCGATCTGAGCATCAGCTACGAGCAGTGCGATTTGATAGAGAACATCGAGCTGCCACAGCTGCTCTTTCGCGATTTGCAGCTCACGCTTCGCCTCGGTCAGGTCTCCTTCCAACCTTGCAGCCGTCGCCAGATAAAGATGTGCCGACCCTTCCGCATCGACCGCCTGCGCCGAGCGCGCGATCTGAAGAGCCTTGCCGGCGCGACGGCGCGTCTCGGTAGTGTTGCGCTGTTCGAGAAAGATGTTCGCTGCGTTCGCAACCGCTTGCGCCGACAAGGCTCGGTTCCCAGCCTCCTCGGCGATCGTCGCCGCCTCTTCGAATGCGTGCAGTGCAGGGGTCAGATCACACTGACTCTGCCTCGCATTTCCCAGGGCGAGCAGGACACCGGCTTCGCTGACCCGTTGATTCGCGCCCTGGAACAGAATTCGCGCTTCGGACAAGGACTCGATCGCCTGGCGGGTTCGCCCCTGATCCGTGTCGACGATCGCCAGCGTACTGAGCAGCGTCGCTTGGCCGATGTCGCTTTTCGTTTCCGCGAACTTGTCTCTTGCGACGGCGAAGTGCTTCGCTGCGCCGGCCGGGTCACCCGTCCGGTAAGCGAGAATTCCAAGCTCGTACTCGGTCGCCGCTTCACCGCCGACATGTTTCAGCTTGATGAACTGCTTCGAGGCTTCGCGCAAGTTGGCCGAGGCCTGCTCAGGATCGCCTTTTCGAGAGTAGACGCTGCCGAGATGAAGCAGAGCATTCGCATCGAGGAGCTGGGCCAGCGGCGTATCGGAAGACATCTTGCGTGATTTTCGAAGCGTGTCGATCGCAGCGTCGAGCTCCGACTGATACCTCTGGCACAGCGCCAGGTTCAGAAGAGCCATGCGACTGGGCATGATTTCGGCTGATTCGCGATAAGCCGCGGCGGCTTCGGCGATCCGTTGCTGATTGAGCAGATCGTCTCCGCGTTCGATCAGCCGTACCGCCTTTCGCTCTCGATCGCCCGCCTCCGCTCGAATTTCCCGTTCGATGGCGCTCGCCTGCACTTTCGTCACCACGTTACCGTTCGGGTCCAAACGCACCTCGAGCGGATCCGGCTGTTGAAGATGATCCGCCAGAGTCAAGCCGAGAAGGACGAAGGTTGCGAATCCGAGCGCCACGTTGATCCCGACTTTCCGTTCTGTGATCCAGCGCCAAACCCTTCGACGTCCCGGCCGTCTCCTTTCCAGGGGAGGAAAGTTCGCCAGGATGCCCAGCAACGCGCACAAACCAGTAGCCACAATGACCGCGATCTTCATGGACGTCACGAGCCTCCCATCCATAGGAGGGGACCAAACTCTTCTTTTCCTACCCCTTGAATCCGGAAGCCTGCCGCGCTACCCTTTCAACGATATGTCGCACGTCGCGTTCCGATTTTTCTTCTTTAGCACCCCCACAGGAGCGGGCCCGCGACGCGTCTAGACCAAACCGACAACGCAAATCGAAAAAGCCCGCTCCACCGAGCGGGCTTTTTGTTTTCCGGAGGAGATCATGAGCGAGCATCTGCGAGTGGCGTATCAGGGCGAGCGGGGGCATTCAGCGAGAGCGCGGCCCATCGGCTCCTGGGGCCGGACGTGGCGGGTGAGAGGGTCACCGGTCGGGCTTTTCGGGCGGAACGATCTTTTCCAGATCCGCGATCAGCAGCGGCACCTCGTTCTGCAGCACGTGCCAGACGATGTCGATACGAATATTTCGATAGTCGTGCACCAGCCGATGGCGCAGTCCCGTGACTCCTGCCCAATCGATATGCGGGTGTCTGTTCTTCGTCTGCTCGGATACGCGACCCGCGGCCTCACCGATGATTTGCAGCTCGCGCATCACCGCGGCCTGATGCAGGAGGCTGGAAGCGAACGCCGCCGGATCAACGCCGATCACGTAGGCGGTGGCCCTGCGCGCGGCAAGCAGCATGTCCAGCAGGAACGCGTCATCGCGCGGCATAGAGCGGAAGTGGATTCGCGAGAATCTCGCGCCGGCGGATGTAATTCGGACTCTGCTCGACGACACCCCTCTCAACGAGATCGACGTCCCGTCCGAACAGGGCTTTCAGTTCCTCCTCCATCTCGGACAGCTGGCGAGCCCACGGACCGAGCTCCCGATGGGGATCTTCGAACACGACCAGGAGATCCACATCGCTGTCGCTTCCGAAGTCATCGCGAAGCGCGGATCCGAAGAGGGAAAGCTCGCGAATCCTCCACTTCCGGCAGAAGGCGGCCACCCGCTCCGGATCGATCCCCAGACGCTGGCGCAGCACGTCCGGTCCGCTCATCGCAGTACCGTGCTCTTCGAGACGGCCCTTTGCCATCACGCGATTGTACCTGCCGCCGGCGCTCCGACTCGTGTACACTGCCCCACATGCCGCGCGTCGCGTTCCGATTTTTCTTCTTTAGCACCCCCACGGGAGCGGGCACGCGACGCGTCTAGACCAAACCGACAACGCAAATCGAAAAAGCCCGCTCCACCGAGCGGGCTTTTTGTTTTCCGGAGGAGATCATGAGCGAGCATCTGCGAGTGGCGTATCAGGGCGAGCGGGGGGCATTCAGCGAGAGCGCGGCCCATCGCCTGCTGGGACCGGACGTGGCGGCGATTCCCTGCCCGTCGTTCGAGACCATGTTCGCCTCGATGGACAAGGGCACGGCCGACTGCTGCGTCGCGCCGATCGAGAACAGCCTGGCCGGGTCGATTCACCGCAACTACGACCTGCTGATGTCCTCCCGGCTTACGATCGCCGCGGAGACGAACATCCGGGTCGTGCACAACCTCATCGCCCGGCACGGCGTGGGGCTCGGCGGCATCCGCCGCGTCTACTCCCATCCCGTCGCACTCGCCCAGTGCACGCGCTTCCTCGCCGCGCACCCGGAGCTCGAGCCCGTCCCGGTCCACGACACCGCCGGCGCCGTGCGCCTGATCATGGAGCGCGGCCGCGACGACGAGGCGGCCATCGCCTCCGAGGCCGCGGCCCAGATCTACGCGGGCCACATCCTCGAGCGCGCCGTCGAGGACGACCCCCAGAACTTCACCCGCTTCCTCCTCCTCGTGCCCGAGGATCGCAATCAGACCATCCGCACCTGCGAGCCCGTGCGGCGCTGGAAGACTTCCATCGTCTTCCGCGTCGAGAACAAGCCCGGCGCCCTCTTCCGCGCCCTCGGCGCCTTCGCCCTCCTGGACATCGACCTCTCCAAGATCGAGTCCCGCCCCGTGCAGGGCCGGCCGTGGGAGTACGCGTTCTATCTGGACGTCGTCGGCAAGTCGGACGATTCGCTCGTCGCGCGCGGGCTGCGCAATCTCGGGGAGATGGCGGAGATGGTGAAGGTGCTGGGGTCGTATCCGACTCGGTGGTAGGTCCCCCAAAAGTTCACCCCCGCGCGCAGACGCGGGGGTCAAGGGAGCCCCCACGCTATATGGCCCGTGGCACGCTCAACGTGGGGGCTCCTCCCTGCAGGGGCGGCCCTGGGAATCACCAGTACTGCTACACACCGACGCGCTGCATCTGCCGAATGAGCTTCTGGTCGAATGTCGCGACGGCGTCGTAGTGGTTGACCACGGCCATTGCGATGATCCCGGCGTCCGCGATCGAGGGGAGCAGATCCGACCAGTGCTCGAACACCTCGTTCAATGGGCACGCGTCGACAACCACGACTCCCGGCAGTGCCACGGCGTCGCGCAGCATCGAGGCCGCGGTTTGCGCCGGAACACCGTAGAGGTTGCGCAACACGTGAGCGATCTCGAACACGATGAACAGCGGCAGCACGGCAACGATCTCGCCTGCTTCCGCGCGGAGAAGCAGCTCTTTCGCCGTCATGCGTTGTGATTCGTCGCGATCGGTGAGAAGGGAGACGAAGACGTTCGTGTCGACGACGACGTGAGGCAACTCAATCCCGCCCTTGGAGCTTCCGTGCCTCGGCGACGTCGCTCACCACATCGCCCGGTCCCACCTTGATGAACCCTTCCCAGCGCCAGAACGGAGGACGTTCGGTGCTCACGGCCACCTTTCCGTCGCGCACCTCCCACGTCAGCTTGTCGCCTTCCTGGAGATGCAGCGCTTCGCGCACTTCCTCCGGAACGGTGGTCTGGCCGTCACTGGTCAGCGTCGACGTGGGCATCTTCACCTCGCCGTTCAGTCTAGCAAACCCGAACCTCGTAACCCCGTGACCCCGTAACCCCGTGACCCGGTGCTGGCCCAACTCCTGCTTCCCGCACCGCTCAAGGACCACCTTACCAGCCAGCCATGCTGCCCATGCAGCGATTGATCGACGAATTCGATTGGGCCCGGACCCCGATCGGCCCTCGCGAGTCGTGGCCGCAGAGTCTGCGGACCTCGCTGAGCATTTGTCTGGCCTCGCGTTTCCCCATCCTCATCTGGTGGGGTCCGGAGCTGATCAAGCTGTACAACGACGCCTACGCCACGATCATCGCCGGCAAGCATCCCCACGCCCTCGGCGCGCCCGGCCGCGAGGTCTGGCCGGAGATCTGGCACATCATCGGGCCGATGCTCGATCAGGTGCTGCGCGAGGGGACGGCCACCTGGTCGGACGATCAGCTGTTGATGCTGCACCGGCACGGCTATCCCGAGGAGTGCTACTTCACCTTCTCCTACAGCGCGATCCGCGACGAGAGCGGCGGGGTGGGCGGGGTCTTCACCGCCGTGACCGAGACCACCTCGCGCGTGATCGGCGAGCGGCGGCTGGACACGCTGCGCCGCCTGGCTGCGCGGGCAGGCGAGGCCAAGACCGTCGACGAGGCCTGCCACAACGCCGCGGAGATCCTGGACGCCAATCCGCACGACGTGCCGTTCGCCGCGATCTCCCTCCGCCGGGCGGACGGGCGGACGGAGCTCATCTGCAGCGTCGGAGAGAAGGCCGACGCGATCACGTTCCCCCTCAACGTCCCGGGCGAAGACGAGCCGGCCGGCTTTCTGGTCCTGGCGCCGAGCCCCCACCGCGCGCTCGACGACGAGTACCACGGCTTCTTCAGCCTCGTCGCCGGGCACATCGCCGCGTCGATCGCCAACGCCAAGGCTCACGAGATCGAGCGCCAGCGCGCCGAGGCGCTGGCGGAGCTCGATCGGGCCAAGACGGCCTTCTTCTCGAACGTCTCCCACGAGTTCCGCACGCCGCTGACGCTGATGCTCGGGCCGCTGGAAGACGTGCTGGCGAGCGGCGAGGCGCTGCCTCCCGGGGAGCGCGAGCGGCTGGAGGTCGTGCACCGCAACTCCCTGCGCCTGCTCGAGCTGGTGAACACGCTCCTCGACTTCTCGCGCATGGAGGCGGGGCGCGTCGAGGCCGCCTACGAGCCGACCGATCTCGCCGCCCTCACCAGCGAGCTCGCGGCCGTTTTCCGCTCCACCGTGGAGCGCGCCGGCCTGCGTTACATCGTCGACTGCCCGCCTCTGCCCGAGCCGGTCTACGTCGATCGGGAGATGTGGGAGAAGCTGGTCTTCAACCTCCTGTCGAACGCCTTCAAGTTCACCTTCGAGGGCGAGATCGAGATCGCCCTCAGGCCCGGCGGCCAGGGCGTGGAGCTCACCGTCCGCGACACCGGCACGGGCATTCCCGCCGAGGAGCTGCCGCGCGTGTTCGACCGCTTCCATCGCGTCAAAGGCGCGCGCGGCCGCACCTACGAGGGCAGCGGCATCGGCCTCGCCCTCGTCGACGAGCTGACGCGCCTCCACGGCGGCAGCGTCGGCGTGACCAGCGAGGTCGATCGCGGCAGCACGTTCACCGTGTCCCTCCCCTTCGGCAGCGCCCACCTCCCCGCCGACCGCATCGGCGCGCGGCGCACGCTCGCGTCCACCGCAGTCCGCAGCGACGCCTACGTCCAGGAAGCGCTGCGCTGGGTTCCCGATACCAGGCAGGAGCGTGGAGGCTTCAGCCCGCCGGGCGCTCATATCCTTCTCGCCGACGACAACGCCGACATGCGCGACTACGTCGCCCACCTCCTCGGCCCGCAGTACGACGTGCACGCCGTCGCCGACGGCGCCGCAGCGCTCGAGGCCGCGCGCCAGCGCGTCCCCGATCTCGTCCTCGCCGATGTGATGATGCCCGGCCTGGACGGCTTCGAGCTCCTGCGCGCGCTGCGCGCGGACGAGCGCATGCGCGAGGTGCCGATCATCCTTCTCTCCGCCCGCGCCGGCGAGGAGTCGCGCGTCGAGGGACTCGAGGCCGGCGCGGACGACTACCTGGTCAAGCCCTTCGGCGCGCGCGAGCTCCTGGCCCGCGTCGACGCCCACCTGCGTCTCAGCCGCGTGCGGCAGGAGGCGCGCCAGGCCCTGCGCGAGTCGGAGCAGAAGTTCTCCACCGCCTTCGACCGCAGCCCGCTCGCGCTGGTGATCACCTCCCTCGACTCCGGCCGGATGGTGGAGGTCAACGAGGGTTTCGTCCGCCTCTCCGGCTACACGCGCGAGGAGGCCCTCGGCCGCCCGCCCGACGAATTGGGACTGTGGATCGACCCGGAGGTGCGCGCGGAGCGCTTCCGCCTCCTGCGCGCCGGCCTGCCGCCGCCGGACATCGAGGCCCGCTTCCGCATCAAGAGCGGCGAGGAGCTGATCGGCGTCATCGGCTCGGCGGTCGTGGAGATCAACGGCGAGCCGTGCGTGCTCAGCTCCGTCACCGACATCACCGAGCGCAAGCGCGCCGAGGATGCACTTCGGGAGAGCGAGCACCGCCTGCGCGAGTTCGCCAACACCGCCCCGGCCATGCTCTGGATCACCGAGCCGGATGGGTACTGCTCGTTCATCTCCCAGGGATGGGAGGAATTCACCGGACAGCCGGCCCAGGAGGCCCTCGGCAGGGGATGGACCGCGGTGCTGCACCCCGACGACGCCGAGGAGGTGAAGGAGACCTTCTTCTCGGCGAACGCGAGCCGCGAGCCGTTCTCGCTCGACTACCGGCTCCGCCTCGCCGGCGGCGAGTTCGGCTGGGCCAGCACCTCGGGGCGCCCACGCTTCGCGCCGAGCGGCGAGTTCCTCGGCTTCGTCGGCTCGGTCGTCGACATCACCGAGCGCAAGCGCGCCGAGCAGGCCAAGGACGAGTTCCTGGCCACCCTCTCCCACGAGCTGCGCACGCCGCTCACCTCCGCCTTCGGCTGGGTCAAGCTCCTGGGCAAGACCCAGGAGCCGGCGCTCGTCGCCACGGGCATGCGCGCGATCGAGGAGAGCCTGGTCAACCAGATGAAGCTCATCGACGACCTGCTCGACGTCTCGCGCATCGCCGCCGGGAAGCTGAGCCTGGAGATGCAGCCGCTCGATCTCGGCAGCGTCGTGGACGCGGCCGTGGAGACGATGCGGCCGGCCGCGGAGACGAAGGGCGTGGCCCTGCGCGTGCGCACGCGGGCCGTGCTCACCGTGCACGGCGACGCCCCGCGGCTCAAGCAGGTCTTCTGGAACCTGCTTTCCAATTCGGTGAAGTTCACGCCGGCCGGCGGCGTCGTCGAAGTCGAGGTGCGCGAGCGCGGCGGCAGCGCGGAAGTGATCGTGCGCGACAACGGCCAGGGCATCGATCCGAAGTTCCTCCCCCACGTCTTCGCCCGCTTCCGCCAGGCCGACGCGTCGACCACCCGCAAGCACGGCGGCCTCGGCATCGGCCTCTCCATCGTCGCCTCGCTCGTCGCCGCGCACGACGGCATCGTGCGCGCGGAGAGCGACGGCGCCGGCAAAGGGGCGACGTTCACCGTCACCCTCCCGCGCATCGAGCACAGCGTGAGGGGGCATCCGCTCATCGCCACCGCGTCGGACGACGGCACCCCCCTCGCCGGCGCGCGCATCCTCATCGTCGACGACGACCCCGGCGCGCGCCGGGTCATCCTCACCACCCTCACCGAGGCGGGCGCCGAGGTCCGGGAGTGCAGCAGCGTCGACGAGGCCTTCGACGCCGTGCTGCAGTGGCGCCCGGAGATCCTCATCAGCGACCTGGCCATGCCCAACGAGGACGGCTACTCGCTGATCCGCCGCCTCCGCGACACCGGCAACGCCCTCGCCGCCCTGGCCATCACCGCCTACGTGCGCCCGGAGGACGAAGCGCGCGTCCGCGAGGCCGGCTTCCAGCGCCACGTCGCCAAGCCGTTCGATCCGGCGGAGCTGGTGCGGGCGGTGGGCGAGCTGCGGGAGTGACTTTGGAGTGCGCTCCGCATGCTCTCATCGGTGCTTCTCCGATCTGAGCGTCAGACCCGAGAACCTGCACGGCTGCTGCGCGAAGCCCATCAACGGCTTTCCGAGCCGTTTTGAGGATTCCTGGAGCTGCACGCGGCTCCGAAAAGCAACACGGCAGCTGCGCGGAGCACGCGAAGCGCTGCCGGAAGCGCGTTGCCGCTTTTTCAGCGGCCGTGATGCTTCCCGGGTCTGAGCGTCAGATCCGAAAACCCTCATTGCTGCTGTGCAAAGCACCATTGCCGCTCGCGTATGATGCACGCAGATCCGCCCAGAACGCGTGAGCTATTTCCTCCAGTCCCCACGCCTCGGCTTCCGCCGCTGGACGGAAGACGATCTCGACCTCGCCTTTCAGCTCTGGGGCGACGCCGAGGTCACGCGGCTGATCGGCGGACCGTTCTCGCGCGAGTACGCAGCCGCACGCCTGGCCCGGGAGATGGCCTCGGACCTCCAGTACTGGCCGATCTTCCTCCGTGAGACCGGCGAGCACGTGGGCTGCTGCGGCCTGCGGCCCCACCGCCCCGACCTCCCCGCGCTCGGCTTCCACCTCCGCCCTGCGTACTGGGGCCGCGGTCTCGGCGAGGAGGCGGCGCGCGCGGTCATCGACCACGCCTTCCACACTCTCGGCATCACTGCCCTGTTCGCGGGACATCACCCGCAAAACACACGCTCGCGCGCGCTGCTCGAGAAGCTGGGCTTCGCCTACACGGGCGACGAGCTGTATCCGCCGACCGGGCTGCAGCATCCCTCGTACGTGCTGCAGAACTTGTAGCGGTTTGGAGTGCGGCAGCGCAGCTGCCGCTTTGAAAGCGGCGGCATCGCCGCCGCACTACAAACGGTTACGACGGCGGCTCCAGCTCCGCTGGATCGAGCAGTTGCGCAAAACTGCGGACGGTGAGGATCCTCAGACGGCTCTTCTCGAGGAAGTAAATCACCCGGTAGGCGCGGCGATAAACGATCTCTCGGAATTCAGGCTTTCCGATCTCGGGAACCTGCCGACCGGACTCGGGAAACTTCTTCAGCCGATCGACTACGTCGAACAAACCGTCGAGCCATCGTAGCGCAGCTTCCGGTTTGTCACCGGCGATGAACGCCGCGGCCTCGTAGGCACGCTCGATCGCCAGCGGCGACCAGACGACTCTCACCGGCCGAATCGTCTTCGCAGCTCGGCCTTTGCGTCCCGATTCGAGACGCCCTGGCCGGCCTCGATTTGCTGCATGGCCGTGTGCACGTCGCTCAGCAATTCGATCTGCTCGACCATGCGCTCGTATTCCGCGACGTCGAGCACCACGGCGGCGGAGTGTCCACGCTGCGTGAGAACCAACGGGCGACCACTGGCCCTCACCTGTTCGATCAGCTCCGCTGCGCGTGAGCGAAACTCCGAAACAGGGGTGATGTCAGTCAATTTGAGCCGGCGTCCCATCGTACCTCCAGAAGTACGTTCCATTGTACGACGCCCTACTCCAGCAACCCCGGCATCAGCACGCCATCCGCCGCCTCGAAGTCGAGCGCGAGCAGCTCGGCGACCAGCGGCGCGATGCACGTCAGCGGCAGGAGCGGGATCGATGCGCCGGCGCGGATGCCCGCGCCTTTGGCGATGAAGCCGGTCTGCATGCCCGGGAGATCGGGATGGTGGCCGTGGCTCATGCCCGGATTCGGCTGCAGGTCGGGCGGCTCGGTGCGGTCGTCGATGACGAACCCCGCGGACGCGGCGAGCGCCAGCGGCGCGTCGGGGTCGGCGCCGAGGGCGTCCAGCTCGTCGCGCTCGACGATGCGGAAGAGACGGCGCTTCGCCGCGGGCACGTTCTCAAGCACGCGGCGCACGGCGTTCACGTTCTCGTCGACGGCCCCGCGCACGCGCAGGAAGGCGGAGCCGCCGAGGGCGTAGAACGCGGCGCGCCAGTTCTCGTCGCCTTCGAGGCGCTCGCCGCGCAGTCCGGCCTCCATCAGCCACAGGTTCGGCCGGATCGCCGAGTGCACCTCGGTGTTCCCATGATCGCCGGTGACGATGACCGCGGTCGTGTCCCAGGTCTTCGTCCGCTCGATCACCTCCAGGATCATGTTCACGATCTGGTCGGACGCGGCGATGGCGCGGCCGCGGCGGGGGTTGCGCCAGTCCGGCTCCTGCGGCACCTGATTCGAGGCCTGGGTGTGCACGAGGAGCAGCGTCGGCCGGTAGCGCTCGAAGAGGTACTCCGCGATCAGGGCCACGCGCAGGTCGTGGGAGATCCATTTGTTGTTGAAGTTCTCCGGCGTCAGGTTCCCGGCGGCGTCGCGCTCGAGCTCCTCGAGCAGTCCCTGCGGCCGGTCGTGTCCGCGGAGGGCGTCGATCAGCGAGCCCTCGCCGCCGGGCCAGATCTCCGGCAGGCACCAGTCGATCGGCGCGCCCTTGGTCAGCGGCCAGAGGACGGAGGCGGATGTCGCGCCGCGCGCGCGGACCGCGTCCCACAGCGCCGGCACGCGCAGCAGACTGGCTTCCTTCAGCCAGGGCGGGTCCGGGACCGGCACCAGCTCGCGGTTGTTGCAGATCCCATGGCGTGCCGGCAATGCCCCCGTGACCAGCGTCGTGTGGCCCGGATACGTGAGCGCCGGGAAGACGCTCCGGACCGCGACCGCGTGCGCCCCCTCGCGATACAGCTGCTGCATCGCCGGCGCCGGCCACTTCTCGTCGAGGTAATACTCGGGCACGAGCCCGTCGATGCTGATGAGCACCACGTGCTCCGCCCGAGGCTTGCGGTTGCGCGCCACGGGCGGGGGCGGTCCACGAACTGTGCCGTTTTAGGAGTGCGGTGGCGCAGCCACCGCTTTCCTATCCGGATACAAAAGCGGCGGCTACGGCCGCCGCACTCCTAAAAAGCCCACCACCCCCACCCCCAGCGCGAGCAGCAGCAACGCCCACTCGCTGGCGGTGGGGATGTCCGCCGACTGCGCGGCGGCGGCGTCGGCGATGAGCTGGCCGCGGATCTCGCCCTGCTCGGAGTCGACCGAGTGGATGTTCACGTACAGGAAGCCGGCGGCGAAGTCGGCGACGAGGCGGGGGCTGAGCGGGACGTCGCCGGAGAACGGGTTCGTGTTCGGGAAGTTGAACACCACGGGGCCGTCCACTCCCGGCGGGGCCACGTGGAGGTGAGAGATGGTCACGTTGTCGACGTTGTGGCTGCACTGCACGGCCACAAACGTCGCGTTGTCGGAGAGGTCGGCGGTGCAGCGGCCGATCGCGTCCGATCCGCTGGGCGGCACTTCCTGGGCGCCGGTGGCGAAGAAAGCGAAGTTGTCGACCGTGCGCGGCAGGATCTGGCCGCGGATCTCGCCGCTGGGGCGGCCGCCGCTGTGGACGTTGACGTAGAGGTTCCCCGCCAGCAGGTCGGCGACGTCGGCCGGGGTCATGCCCGTCCACACCGCCTCCACCGGGCTGACCGGGCTGCCCAGATCGAACACGATCGGGCCGTTGACGCCGGGCGCGCCGCGGTGGATGTGCATCACCGCCGGATCGGAGACGTTGTGGGTGCAGACCAGGGAGAACGTTCCCGCGCCGGCGTTGAGCTGCCCGAAGCAGCCGCCGCGCGCGGTGGTCGACACCGGCGGCACCTCCTGCGCGCCCGAGAGCTGGAACACGAACAGCTGCGCGCCGGCGAGCGACTGCAGGTTGTGGAACGTGCAGTCCACGGTCTCCCCCGCCTGCAGCCGGATGGTCGCGCTGCGGGTGGCGACGTTGCCCGCGCTGTCGCCGTCGCCGCAGGTGATGTCGGTGACGGAGTACCCCGCCGGCACCCCCTCGGTGATGGTGTACGTCCCCGGCGTGACGCTGAGGAACGTCTGGGCCTGGCCGTCGTTCAGGGTGAACGCTCCGCTCGATCCCGGCACGTCGTCGGTGAAGTTGAAGCCCGTGCCGCCGCCGGGTGTGCTGGCCTTGCGGATGACGATCGTGCCGGTGGTCGGCACGACGGGCGCCGCGCCGATCTGCCCGCGGATGGTCTCCGTGGCCTCCACCTCGGAGTCGCCGATGCCGTGCAGCTCGACGTAGAGGAACCGCCCGGCGAAGTCGGCGACGAGACGCGGCGTCATCGGCACGTTGCCGGAGAACGGTGACGCGGCGCTGGGGAAGGTGAACACGAGCGGGCCGTTCTCGCCGAAGTCGCCCTGGTGCACGTGGGCCTCGTCCGGCGAGGGGTGGTTGTGCGTGCATTGCACGGCCAGGAACTCGGCCGGGTCGTCGAGATTGGCCGTGCAGTTCCCGGTCGACGTCGCGGCATTCGGCGGCACGACCTGCGCGCCGTTCATGGTGAAGTTCACCGTGTCGACGGTGCGCGCGAGGATCTGGCCGCGGATCTCGCCCGCCGGCCGCCCGTCGGTGTGGATGTTCACGTAGAGATTGCCGGCGAAGAGATCGGCCACGTCGGCCGGAGTCATGCCGCTCCAGGTCGCGATCACCGGGCTGGTCGGGTCGCCCATGTCGAAGGCGATGGTGCCGGCGACGCCGGGAGCGCCGCGATGGACGTGCATGACCGTGGCGTCGTCGACGTTGTGCGTGCAGACCAGCGTCAGCTGCGACGCGCCGGCATCGAAGCGGCCCATGCAGCCGCCGCGGCGCGGCGTCACCACCGGCGGCGTCTCCTGGTCGCCCGAGAGGTGGAAGACGAAGATCGAGTCGGTGGCCGCGGTCTGGAGATTCTCGAAGGTGCAGGTCACGACCTCACCGGCCTCGAGCTGCACCGTCGCCGTGCGGGCGGCGGTGTTGGTCGTGCTGTTCGCGTCGTCGCAGCGGATCGCGCCGAGGGTGGAGCCGCCGGGGGTGGTGGCGGGATCGGCCTCGGTGATCGTGTACGCGCCCGGCGCGACGGAGTTGAACGTCCGGATCCCCCCGTCATTGAGGGCGAAGTTGCCCGGCGTCACGGTCTCGCTGAAGGAGAACCCGCTGCCGCCGGCGGGGAACGTGGTCTTGGTGATGCGGATCGTGCCCGTCCCCGCGCCCGCGGGCGGCGTGCCGATCTGGCCGCGGATGTTCACGTCCGGCGTCTCCTCCACGCCGTCGTCGGCGTGGATGTCGAGGTAGAGGAACGTGGCCGCGAAGGCCGCGACCTGCTCCGCGGTCAGAGGAACGTCCGCCGCGAGCGGGCTGGCCGGGCTGGGGAAGGTGAAGATCTCCGGACCGTTGAACCCGAACGGGGCCTGGTGAATGTGCGCCGCGGTGGGATCAGGCACGGTGTGGGTGCAGCTCACGGCCAGCGCCGTGGCCGGATCGTTGAGATTGGCCGTGCAGGTCGCCGTCGCGGCCGTGGCGCCCGGCGGCACGACCTGGCTGCCGTCGGCGGTGAAGTTCACCGTGTCGACCGTGCGCGGGAGGATCTGCCCGCGGATCTCGCCCGCGGGCCGGCCGGCGGTGTGGATGTTGATGTACATGTTGCCGGCCAGCACTGCGGCGATCTGGGCGTCGGTCATGCTCGTCCACGTCGCGGTGACCGGGCTGGTCGGATCGCCCATGTCGAACACGATCGCTCCGTTCGAGCCGGCGGGAGCGTTATGGATGTGCATGACCGTCGGGCCGACGACGTTGTGCACGCAGGTCAGGGCGAACGTCCGCGCGCCCTGATTCAGCACGCCCATGCACCCGCCGCTGGCCGTGCTCGGGACCGGAGGCACTTCCTGGGCCCCCCGGAGGTCGAAGACGAACGTCTGCGCGGCGAGTGGGGTGGTGGCGAGGGCGAGGAGAACGCAGACGACGAGCGTGCGCATGGAGCGGACGGACCTCCGGTAATGGATTGGGTTCAAACAGGCGCGGACCCGCCGATTGAAGCACAGCTCGTCCGGGGGCGCAATGATTCGCCGGTTACACCCCGCGCGTGGCCTTGATCAGCGCCTCCATGTGCCCGAGGTACTTCTCCAGGGCGCGCTTGCCGGCGGCGGTGAGGGAGTACTCCGTCTTCGGCATCCGTCCCTCGAAGGACTTGCGGCAGTGGAGGTAGCCGGCCTCCTCGAGCTTGCGGGCGTGGACGCTGACGTTGCCGTCGGTGGTCTTGAGGATGGCCTTCAGCTCGTTGAAGGTGAGCGTCGGGTTGACGGCCAGGGCGCTGACGATCTGCAGGCGCGTCTTCTCGTGGATCAGGCGTTCGAAGTCGGGGATCGAGGTCTCCACCGGCTGCCGTCGCGGCGCCGGCGCCTCTGCGGTCTTGCGGGCGAGTTTAGCCACCGTACCTCCTGGCGATGATCAGTCCGAATACGACGTGCAGTCCGCCGAAGCCGACGCCGAGGAGCAGGTTGCCCAGAAGCGGCGAGAGAAAACAGGCGGCCACGCCGAGGATCATGAAACAGACGCCCATCACCGGCACGACCGGGATGGAGAACGCGCCGCTGCTCACGAACGACGTACCGTAGAGCAGCAGCCACACCGCGGGCAGGACCTCGTACAAGTCCGCGCGGGCGAGGACCACCGTCAGCACGGCGCCGGTGAAGACCGGGGCGAGGTAGCTGATGAAGAACCGCCGCGCCGGGGTGTCGGTGATCCGGACGCCCGCGCGCCGCGCCTTCCGCACCATAGCCCACCCCGCGATCACCGCCGCGACGACGGCCTCGGCCAGCCAGACGAAGAGCCACTCCTGCGACGTCGTCGCGCCATGGGCGAGCACCGTCGCGACGATGGCGGTGACGCCCACGCCCACCCCGCCCCACCCGGGAATCGAGGTGAACGCACCCGCCCGCTCCATCGCCTCGCGGATGTAGCGGATGTTGGTCAGGGCGTGCTCGTGGATCGGGGCCGGCTCGGGCATCTGGGGGGACATGGTAACGCAAAGCGCTTTGTATGGAGTCACCGTGACCCCGGACACGGCACGATCCCCATCATCCGTTTACAATAACCGGCAGTCCGCAAGGGAGGGTTCCTGTCGATGCGCTCTCGTCTGGCTCCATTACTGCTCGTTCTCTGCTCCGCCGCGACGGCATTCGCCGCGACGATGCGGACTCCCACGGATCCCGCGCTCCTCGGCCGGGCCGATCTGGTGGTCGTGGCCACGGTCACCGGCTCGCAGACGCGCGCCGCCGACGGCGGCAACGTCATGACCGACTACGCCCTGCGAGTCGAAGAGGTGCTGAAGGGCTCCGCGGGCGAGCGGATCACGGTGAGCGAATTCGGCGGGGCCCACGAGGGGCGGATCACGTTCGTCCCCGGAGGCGCGCACTACCGCACCGCCAGCCGGGTGGTGGCCTTCCTCCGCGACCGCGGCGACGGGACGTTCTACACGGCGAACATGGCCCTCGGCGCGTTCCGCTTCGTCGACGCGCGCACCCTGGTGCGCGAGACCGAGGGGATCGAGGCGGTCGAGGGTGAGCTCGTGTTGGAGCGCGAGGCGGAGCCCTTCCTGATGTTCCTGCGCGGCGGGGCCGCGCCGGCCGTCGAACGCATCCGCGAGCTGACGCCGGTCACCGACGCCGCCCCCTCCGCGTACCTCCTGGCTGGCGGCTCCCCTCTGCGGGCGGTCCGCTGGCCCGGGTGCGAGGACAACTGCACAATCGACTTCAAGATCAATGGCACGCAGGCCGGCGTACCCGACGCCGAAGACAAGATCGCCAACGCTCTCGGCCACTGGACCGGCGATCCGAACTCATTCCTGATCCTGAACCTCACTGGCACGACGAGCAATGCCGACGCTGATACCGACGGCGAGAACGTCATCCTGCTCGACAGTGGTATTTCGCCGCCGTCAGAAGTGATCTGCGATGGCGCGCTCGCCTGCGCCGTCGGACATTCCTTCGGAGCCACACATTCGTTCAAGAGCGAGCAGTTTTACTCCATCGTCGAAGGCGACGTGATCGTCCGCCCAGGCGGCTTTTCCGAGGCCGTCGTCGGCCACGAGATCGGGCACGTCCTCGGCTTCCGCCACTCCAACCAGGGCAGTCCCGCCAGCAACGACGCCCTGATGAACTCGAACATCCAGTTCTCCACCGGCGCGCTCCACTCCTGGGACCAGGAAGCCGTCGCCGAGGTGTATGGCAACGGACTGCCGTGCGTGGCGCCGAACATCACCGGCACGGGCGGCGGAGGCACCGTGCCGCACGGCTCGACGGCACAGCTCGGCGTCAGCGCCACGGGCACGGCGCCGCTGGCCTACCAGTGGTACCGGGCCACCAGTCCGAACGAGATGAATCCGGTCGGATCCAACTCGCCGAACTTCACCACTCCGCCGGTGACCGAGCCACAGAGCTACTGGGTCAAGGTCACCAACGCCTGCGGGCGCGACGACAGCGAGACCCTCACCGTGGAGCCGGAGGTGTGCGAAGGCGCGCATCTCACCAGCGAGCCGCAGAGCAAGAAGATCAACCCCGGCACGAGCACGACCATCACCGTCTCCGCGGCCGGCACGGCGCCGCTCAAGTACCAGTGGTACCGCGGCAACGTCGGCGACACGTCGAACAAGGTCGGCACGAACTCGCCGACGCTGAACACGGGCATCCTCAACACCACGACCTCCTTCTGGGTCAACGTCAGCAACTCCTGCGGCAGCGACGACAGCAACCAGGCCGTCATCACCGTCGGCAATGACTGCGTGAAGCCGAAGATCGAAAGCCAGACCAGCGGCGCGCAGATCAACGTCGGCGGCAGCGCCTCCCTCAGCGTCTCCGCCAGCGGCGACGCGCCACTCACCTACGAGTGGTACCGCGGCGACGCCCCCGACACCTCGAACAAGATCGACGGCGCCACCGGCCCGTCGATCAGCACCGGCGTCCTCAACTCCCCCGGCGCGTTCAAGTTCTGGGCGCGGGTGAAGAACGCCTGCGGCCAGGCCGACAGCGCGACGATGACCGTCACCGTCTCCTGCCTCACCCAGTTCACGCCGACGATCTCCGCGCCGGCGATCTCGCCGGCCAGCGTGAGCTACGTCGTGTCCTGGGAGGCCGACCTCACCTCCTCGCCGAAGTTCGAGCTGCAGGAGGCGACTGACCCGTCGTTCGTGAATGCGGTCACCTTCACCATCGAGGGTCAGCTGTTCAGGCAGATCCCCGCCCACACCGGCATCGGCGCGGACACGCGCTTCTACTACCGCGTCCGCGGCCTCTCGCCGTGCCTGGGCAACCAGCCGACGGACTGGTCGCAGCCGACGGACACGCTGAACACCGTCCAGCAGCCGCAGACCAGCATCGCCTTCTCCATCAGCATCCCCCAGGGGACCACCCAGACGATCACGCAGGACTACCTCGTGCCCGGCTTCGGCTCCACGGCGACGCCGAGCGACACGTTCGTCATCACCGACGATGCGCCGTGGCTGTCGGTCTTCCCGCCCAACGGCGCGCTGTCGGCCGGCGGCACGACCGTGCAGTTCACGATCGATCCCACGCTGATGAGCGAGGTCGGCTCGCAGAGCGCCACCGTCAGCGTCACCCGCACGAACGGTCCGACGTCCGCGGGCGGCGACGTCACCACGCACGACGGCCCCACGACGTCGCCGGTGCCGTTCGGCGTCAGCCTGGTCACGCCGGTCACACCCCAGCCGCGCAACCTCACGCCGCCCGAGGGGACGCTGCTCGTCCCGGCGGTCGCGCATGCGGACGGCGTGGGCGGCTCGCGCTTCCAGTCCGACATCCGCATCGCCAATGCCTCTTCCGAGGCCATTTCCTACGACGTCAGCTTCACCCCGTCGGGGCAGAACGGGACCATCACCGGCAAGAAGACCACCCTGATCATCAAGCCGAACGAGACCCTCGGCCTCGACGACGTGGTCAAGGCCTGGTTCGGCGCGGGCGTGGCCGGCCAGCTCGGCCTGGGCACGCTGGAGATCCGGCCGATCAAGACCGCGAGCAACGGCAAGCCCAATCCGCTGGCCACGTTCGCCTCCAGCCGCACGTACGCGATCAGTGCACGCGGCACACTCGGCCAGTTCATCCCCGCCCTGCCGCTGGCGGGCTTCATCAGCGACGTGGCCAAGGACTCGCTGATGAAGATCAGCCTCCAGCAGATCGCCAACAGCACGAAGTACCGCACGAACCTCGGCTTCGTCGAAGGCGCCGGCCAGCCGGTGCAGCTCCTGGTCAAGCTCCTGAGCGCCACGGGCGCCGTGCTCAAGACCAAACAGCTCAACCTCGGGCCGTACGAGCATCTCCAGACCGGCTGGCTGGGCGTATTCGGCGAGACCACGGTGACCGACGGCCGCGTCGAGGTGGAAGTGACCTCGACGACGGGCAAGGCCACGGCGTACGCGTCGGTCGTCGACAACGACACCACCGACCCGCTGGCGGTCTTCCCCGTGCAGGCCGGACGCCTCAGCGAGTCGAAGTACGTCGTGCCGGGCGTGGCCGAGTTCGTCTCCGGCTCGAACTTCCACACCGACATGCGCATCTTCAACGCGGCCTCGACGCCGGTGAACCTCACCTTGAATTACAAGCCGCAGGGCACGGCGGCCTCGCCGGCTCCGGTGAACCTCACCGTCGGCGCCGGGGAGGTGAAGATCATCGACGACGTCCTGCCGACGCTCTGGAACCTCTTCCAGACCGGCGGCGCCGTCTCGGTGCAGGCGCCGAACGCGGCGCCGCTCGTCGTCACCGCGCGCACGTACAGCCGCGAGGGCGACGGCGGCACCTACGGCCAGTTCATCCCCGCCGTGTCAGCGAAGGAGGCGGTCGGCCTCGGCGAGCGCGCCCTGGAGATCCTCCAGCTCCAGCAGTCGGGCTCCCCCGCCGAGAAGGTCGGCTTCCGCTCCAACCTCGGCCTCGTCGAAGTGACCGGCAACCCGGTCATCGTCGAGCTCACCCTCCGCCCGGAGGACGCGAAGCTCAGCGCCATCGTGCACGTCAACCTGGGCGCGAACGAGTTCACCCAGATCGGGCAGATCTTCAAGCAGGCCTTCCCGCAGAACGTCTACAACGGCCGGGTCAGCGTGAAGGTGATCAGCGGGACGGGCCGGGTGGCGGGGTACGGCTCCGTCATCGACAACTTGACGGAAGACCCGACCTACGTGCCGAGTCAGTA
>JBIOTX010000274.1:0-2933 GCA_044866315.1 Thermoanaerobaculia bacterium
ACCACCCGGCGCACGCGCTCGCACAGATCGCGCGGCGAGTTGCTCGCCGAGGCTCGCACGGCGGCCTGCAGTCCCGACATGAGCAGCGCCGCAGGCATGCCCTTGCCGGCCACGTCGCCGATGCAGACGGCCAACTCGGTGTCGCTCAGCTTGAGCAGGTCGTAGTAGTCGCCGCCCATCATTCGCGCCGGCTGCCAGACCCCGCTCACGTCCAGTCCGGCGACGTACGGCATCTCCTGCGGAAGGAGGGTCTGCTGGATGGCCCGGGCCTGGGCGAAGTCGGCCTCCTCGCGCTGGGAGCGGATGCGGTCGATGCCCAGGTCGAGCTGATCGGCCACGGCGCGGAGAAAGTCGATGTCTTCGACGTCGAACGGCGCGCGGGAGAGCTTCTCCGCCAGAGCGAGGAAGCCGTTGGCCGGCGTGCCGGGTGTGTTGATCGGAACGACGAGTGTGGCCTCGACTCTGCGCAGAGCGGCCGCCGCCTCATCGGCCAGCTCGCGCCGCTTCGGATCGAAGGGGCGATCGAGATACGGGAGCATCTGTCCGCGCGGGACGCGCAGCGCGCCGAGGAGGGCGTCGGCCACGCCGACCTTGGCCGCGGCCACGAATTCATCGTGGCGGTCCACGAAGATCACCACGGCGCGGTTCTGGAGGGCCTGCTGCACCTTCTCGGCCGCAGAGGTGAGGAAGACGCCGATGTCCGTTGCGCCCAGGGTCTCCGCGGAGACGGCCTTGAGCGCAGCGGGGTAGTCGTACTTGTGGCGGAAGAGGTTCCGGTCGACGAGGGTCTGGAGCTTGTTGCGCAGGGGCACGAAGAGCACGGCCACCACGAGCGTGGAGGCGATGACCATGGCCTGGTTCTGTACGCCGGTGAAGCGGACCAGGACCGTTCCCAGACCGCCGACGAGCACGAGGTAGACGAAGATGATCGTGCCGGTCAGGATCGCGTAGACCACCGTCTTGCGGATGATCAGGTCGATGTTCATCAGCCGGTACTTGAGGATGGCCGCGGCGAACGACAGCGGAATGACGATGGCCGTGATCGTCGGCACGATGTCGAGGACCTGAAGGGTGGTGCGCCAGTTCAGCATCGGCCCGTGGGTCGCGTTGATCCAGAAGCCGACGCCGGCCTGGGCGGCGAAGGCCACGATCTTGGTGGTCAGGGCGATCAGCAGCCCCCACAGAGGCCACTGCACCTGGCGCTTCTCCTCGGCGCCGGCCGCGCGGTAGCTGCGCACCAGGGCGATGCAGGCGCAGATCGGATAACTGGCGATGATCAGGAACGGAAGCAGGACCGCCAGGATGCCGGCGAGGATGGCCACGAGCTTCGCGCCGTAGCGGCCGATGATCATGGTGATGGCGGAGAAGGTTCCGAACAGCGCGAACGCCGAGCGGAACGGACGAACGGCAAAGGCGCGAATGACGCCTTCGCGCCGGCCGGCCCAGATCACCTGCAGCGCCAGGAGCAGGCCGCCGACGGCGAGGATCAGCGCGCCGCGGTGGAACTGCCTGCCGATCCTGTTGCCGACCGCCTCCATCGCCGCGGGGTTGCTGAACAGCTGCATGAACAGCAGGATGATGGACACGCACATGAGCGCCGCGACGATCGCCCCGGCATAGATCCATCCGAGGAGGTGCGGATTGCGAGCGACCGCCGGCCGCTCGCGGGGGAAGACCAGCGACAGATGGAGGATGAGCGGGGCATAGGCGAAGGAGAGGACGAAGACCAGGAGCGACGCGATCGCGCTGATGCCGAAGTTCGAGACGATTCCTTTCCCGCCGGCCTGTTCGTACACAGTGCCGGCGCTCCCGATGATGGCCATCGCCGAGACCAGGGCGAAAGCGTAGAAGACCAGCGCTCGCGGGTCATCGGTCTGCCGGCGGAGGAGGATGACCAGGCCGACGAAGAGAAACGTGGTGCCGACGATGTAGGCGATGATGAGCTTGCCGACCACGTACGGCGAACGGAAGGGCGAGCCGAGGCGGATCGGGACGTCGACCGGCCTCCCGCCGCGCTTGACGCGGTAGATCACCTCGTCGCCGCTTTTGAGCCGGCTCTCCAAGGCGCGCAGCCGCGCGGTGTCTTCGATCGGAACGCCGTTCACCGACACGATCTGGTCTCGCGGCGCGAAGCGGCCGTCTGCGGGGCTTCTGGCCTGGGTGAGGATGACCTCTCCGGGCAGCTGCTGGCTCTTCATCTTCACCTTCCCCTGCTTCTGCTGCGACTGCGTGGGGAAGGCCGGCGCGTAGAACACGCCCGTCCAGCCGTCGTGGTGCCAGGCCACGAAGCGCGACAGCGAATAGGCCACCGCCCCACCGACCAGGATGAGCGTGATGCTGAGGATGAGGAGCAGCCGCGTTCGCGACGCCATGAGCGCGGTCAGTTTACGCCTCGGAAACCGCGACGACGACGAGGGTCAGGTCGTCCTCCAGCTCTCCGCCGGCATACGAGAGCGCGGCGTCGACGATGCGCTGCTGGAGCGCCTCGGCGCCGAGGGTGCGGTACTGAGCCACCAGCTCCTCGAGCTGCACTTCGCCCAGGAGCTCGCCCCGCGCGTCGGTAGCCTCGGACGCCCCGTCGGTGAAGAGCAGGATGCGGTCGCCGGGCGAGAGATCGATCTCGCGCTCCTCGTACTTGGCCTCGCGGAACAGGCGCGAGAACGCGGGTCCGCCCTCGGCGAGGCGCGCAACGCTGCCGTCCGCGCGGGCCAGCACCGGCGCGTTGTGCCCGGCGTTGCACCAGCGCAGTTTCATCGCGGCCGTGTCGATGGTGGCGTAGAAGAAGGTGACGAAGCGTCCGCCCGACAGGCTGGAGACCACCACCCGGCGCACGCGCTCGCACAGATCGCGCGGCGAGTTGCTCGCCGAGGCTCGCACGGCGGCCTGCAGTCCCGACATGAGCAGCGCCGCAGGCATGCCCTTGCCGGCCACGT
>JBIOTX010000275.1:0-8878 GCA_044866315.1 Thermoanaerobaculia bacterium
GGAAGGCGTTCGAAGCGCTCTTCAAGAAATAGCCGGTGCTCCTCCGCTTTCTTCTCTCTGTCATCACCGGCGTCCTCTTCGCGCTCTCTTTCCCTGACGCCGCCATCGGCTGGCTCGCCTTCATCGCCCTCGCGCCGCTGCTGATCGCCATCGCCAAGGCGCCCTCGCCGCGGGAGGCGTTCTTCCACGGCTGGCTCGCGCTGTCGACGGCCTGGTCGATCATGGTGCCCTGGGTGGTGCGGGTGATGTCGCACTACGGCGGACTGCCGTACATCGTCGGCGTGCTGCTCTTCATCGCCATGGCGGTGATGCTCGGCTTGTACGGCGGCCTCTTCGCCTTCGTGGTGAAGAAGCTCCGCCTCGGTGTGCGCTTCCTGCCTTGGCTGCTCGTGCCGTTGGCGTGGGCGGCCGTCGAGCTCGTACGCACGTATCTGCTCACCGGGTTCCCGTGGAACCTGATCGCCACGGCCATCGTCGACTACGCGCCGCTGATCCAGATCGACCGCTTCGGTGGGCCATACTTTACCGGCGCGTTGGTGGTCCTTCCGGCGACGGTCATTGCCTGGTGGATCACCCAGCGTCCTCTCCCCATCGCGCGCGTAATCGTGGGCGGCGCGCTCGGGATCCTGCTGTTGGTGTGGTGGGGGACGGGCCTCGTGGCCTCGAAGCTGATCGTGCGGCCGACGGGCGCGCAGACCATGACCGCGGCGATGCTCCAGCCGAACATCTCCCAGCAGATGCGCTGGGACGAGTCGAACGTCATGGAGATCTACACCCGGATGATCGGGATGACCATCGAGGCCGCCGACCACGGCGCGCAGGTGGTGATCTGGCCCGAGTCCACCGTGCCGCTCTCGTACACGCAGACCGATTTCTACCGCCAGTCCATCGAGCAGCTCTCCGCCGACCGCAGCATCGACATCATCCTCGGCTCGGTGGCCACCGATCCCGCGCGCCCGGGGCGGATCTGGAACTCTGCCTTCCTCGCCGGCGGCGGCCGCACCATCGGTCACTACGACAAGATCCGCCTCGTGCCTTTCGGCGAGTACGTGCCGCTGCGCAAGGTGCTCTTCTTCGCCGAGAAGCTCGTCCACGCCGTCGGCGAGTTCGAGTTCGGCACCAACGACCAACCGCTCGCCGGCAGGCTTCGCTACGGGCTGGCCATCTGCTACGAGATCGTCTATCCGCAGATCACCCGCCAGCAGGTGCGCAACGGCGCCGACGTGCTGGTCACCATCACCAACGACGCCTGGTACGACGGCACCGCCGCGCCGGCCCAGCATCTCTGGCAGGCCCGCCTGCGCGCCGTCGAGGACAACCGCTATCTCCTGCGCTCCGCCACTACCGGCATCTCCGCGTTCGTCGATCCCACGGGACGGATCCTCGAGTCCATCCCCATGGGCCGCGAGGGCATCATCTACGCGAAATTCGAGCCCCGGCGGGACCTGACTCCCTATGCCCGGCTTGGCGACTGGTTTGCGTGGGGGAGCGTGGTCGTGGTACTGATCGGACTGGCCTATGCGAGAAGACACGCTCACACGAATTGACCCGCTCCGCGACCGAATCGGCTCCGTCCGGAGCTATCTTTGACCTAGCCTCCGCACGACGACAGCTCGACGAGGTCGAGCGGGAGATGTCCGCTCCCGGATTCTGGGACGACCCCGAGAAGGCGCAGGACGTCGGCCGCAGGCGCTCGCGCGTCGAGAAGCGCATCCAGGCCGGCGAGTCCATCGAGAACAAGTCCGAGGAACTGGACGTGCTGCTCGAACTGCAGCGGGAGGGGGAGAACGTCGCCGGCGACATCGAGGCTCTCGTCGATCAGCTCGAGAAGGAGATCGACGCCATCGAGCTGACGATGAAGCTCTCCGGAGAGCACGACGAGCGCGATGCCATCCTGACCATCCATCCCGGCGCCGGCGGCACGGAGTCGCAGGACTGGGCGGAGATGCTCCTGCGCATGTACCTGCGCTACTGCGAGCGCAAGGGATGGTCGACGGAGATGATCGAGTATCAGGGCGGCGAAGAGGCCGGCCTCAAGAGCGCGACGGTGATGGTCCGCGGCGACTACGCCTTCGGGTATCTCAAGGCCGAGAACGGCGTGCACCGCCTGGTGCGCATCTCGCCGTTCGACGCGGCCAAGCGCCGGCACACCTCGTTCGCCTCCGTCTTCGTGATCCCCGACATCGACGACACCATCTCGATCGAGATCAACGACAAGGACCTGCGCGTCGACACCTACCGCTCCTCCGGCGCGGGCGGGCAGCACGTCAACGTTACCGACTCGGCGATCCGCATCACCCACCTGCCGACGGGCATCGTCGTCACCTGCCAGAACGAGCGCAGCCAGCACAAGAACCGCGACACGGCCATGCACCTGCTCCGGGCCCGGCTCTACCAGCTCGAGCTGGACAAGCGGAAGGAAGAGCAGGCCAAGATCGAGGGCGAGAAGAAGGACATCGGCTTCGGCTCGCAGATCCGCTCCTACGTGCTGCAGCCGTATCAGCTGGTCAAGGACCTGCGCACGCAGTACGAGGTCGGCGATCCGCAGCGGATCCTGGACGGCGACCTCGACGGATTCATCGAGGCTTTCCTGGCCGCGCAGGCGCGCAAGACGGCGGAATGAAGCTCGCGGTCCTCACGCCGCTCCCGCCGGCGCGCACCGGCGTCGCGCATTACGCATCGATGATCCTGCCGGCGCTCGCCGAGCGCGCCGAGGTGAGGGCGTTCGACTCGCTGGAGGGCTACCGCCGCGCGGACTTTGATCAAGTCATCTACCAGCTCGGCAACAACCCCCATCACGAGTTCGTGTACGCGGAGGCGATGCGGGAGCCGGGGGTGATCGTGCTGCACGACCTCGTGCTGCACCACCTCATCGTGGAGATGACCCTCGCCCGCGGCGACGCCGAAGGCTACGTCCGCGCGCTCGAGGCCAGCCACGGGGCGCCGGGGGCGGCGTGGGCGCGGGGGCGGGCGGCGGGACTGCACAGCGAGATGGGCAACTTCCTCCTGCCGGCATCCGTGGAGATCGCCCAGCGCTCGCTCGCCGTGATCGTGCACAACCGCTACGCGAGGGAGCGGCTGGAGTCGTTCGGCGTGACCACGCCCATCCACGTCGTACCGCACCCGTACATCCCCGAGACCCGCACGTTCGACCGTGACGCCATCCGCGCGCGCCACGGTCTCACCCCCGACCAGTGCGTGATCGGCTTCTTCGGCTTCCTCACCTCGGCCAAGCGCGCCGACGTCGTCCTGGAGGCGTACCGAATCGCCAAGGGGCGCGACCCGCGCCTTGCCCTGCTCATCGTCGGCGAGGCCGCCCCGAACATCGACATTGCCACCACCGGCTACGTCCCCGACGACGAGTTCCCCGCCTACTACGCCGCCGCCGACCGCCTGGTGAACCTCCGCTACCCCTCCGCCGGCGAGACCTCGGGCACCCTCATCCGCGCCCTCGACGCCGGCAAGCCCGTCGCCGTGAGCAACTACGCCCAGTTCGCCGAGCTCCCGGACGAGATCGCGTTCAAGGTGCCGTTGGGGGAGAGGGAGGTGGAGACCCTGGTCGACTTCTTCCTTCGCGACTTTCCCGATACGGCCCCCGCCCAACGCGCCTGGCTCGAACAGAACGCCACGCTCGACCGGACGGTCGAGGGATACATGAACGCCCTATCCCCCTCTCCCCGCCGCGCGGGGAGAGGGTGGCGCGAAGCGCCGGGTGAGGGGCTCCCTCTCTTCCCCCAGCTCGAAGCCATAATCACCGCCAACACGATCACCCTCCGCAACACCGGCACCACCACCCTCCCCACCCGCACCTACGGCCAGCCCGAGTACCGCCTCATCGCCCAGCTCTTCGATGGCGACCGCCTCGTCGATGACCGCTGGCTCGCCCTCCCGTGCGACCTCCGCCCCGGCGAGACCGCCGAGATCCCCAACCCCTTCACCCGCGAAGGCACGCTCCGCCTCTACCACGCCATCCAGGACATCCCCATGCTGGAGCCCGAGCGTGTTCGATGACGCGGCGCTGGAGCGTCTGAAGGAGATTCTCGCCCGGCGCCCGGCCATCGAGATCGACGCCCCGCAGCATCGCCGCGCCTGCGTCCTCATCCCGCTGATCCGCACCAACGGCGGTTGGTCGATCCTTTTCACCCGCCGCGCGGAGAACCTCGCCGCGCACAGCGGCCAGATCGCCTTCCCCGGCGGCGCCGTCGAGGCCGGAGAGACCCTCGAGCAGGCCGCGATCCGGGAAGCCGAGGAGGAGGTGGGCATCCCGCCGCGGCACGTGGAGCTCATCGGGCGCATGGACGACGTCATCACCAACAGCGGCTTCCTCGTCGCGCCGTTCGTGGGCGTCATCCACGAGCCGTTCGCGTACGTGATGCAGGAGGCCGAGGTCGTGGAGATCTTCGAAGTGCCCATCGAGGCCCTGCTCGACGACTCCAATCCCGAGGTGCGCTACGTCGCCTTTCGCCAGAAGCGCTATCCGGCGTACTTTTACCACCACGGTCCCTACGAGATCTGGGGCCTCACCGGGCGGATGCTGAAGGCGTTTCTCGACCTGGTCTGGCAGGCGATCTAGTTCGCCAGCAGCTTCCCCACGTACTCCACCAGCGCCGTCCCGTCCTCACCCGGATCGACCATCGCGCCGTTGACCATGTACGTCGGCGTGGCCCGGACGTCGTTCGAGAGGGCGACCGCCGCGCTCCTCAGGATCTCGTTCCGCACGGCCTCGTTGGCCAGGTCGGCGTCGTACTTGGTCATGTCCAGCTCATGGTCCTGCGCCCAGCCGCGGGCCCAGTCCCAGATCATGAAGGCGTTCAGGTTCTCCTGGTTGGCGTAGACCTGCTTCTTGTACTCCCAGAACAGCTCCGGCTTCTGGCGATGAATGGCCCGGCCGGCGAGGGCGGCGGCGAAGGCCCACGGGTGGCCGGTCAGCGGCAGATCCAGGCGGATGTAGCGCACCTTCTCGCCGTGCTTGGCCAGGACCGCGTCCGCGTATCCCGCGGCGCGCTTGCACGACGGGCACTCGAAGTCGGAGAACTCGACCACCGTCACCGGCGCGTCGGCCGCACCGCGAGCCGGCGCCTTGGCCATCAGCGAGTCGAACACCTTCAGCCGCTGCGCGCGCAGGTCGCCGTTGAGCCGCCGGAAGTGGCCGAAGAAGAACACCTTCCCGGTGGGATCGAGCTCGCCCTCCATCGGCAGTTTGCCCGCCTCGGTGAGGTGCTGGAGCGTGACCGGCCAGAGGCCGTCGTCGTTCAGCTTGCGCTCGATCACCGGCGCGATGTTGATCTGCATGTTCCGCCAGGTGAAGTTCTTGAGCTTCTCCTCGACCGTCGCCCCGTCCTCGTTCTCGATCACCCACGGCATGCCCAGGTAGAAGCCGCCGGTGGGGGAGAGCACACCGGCGTACTGGCCGGTGCAGGATGCACGCTTGCTGTCGAGCCTCACCAGCGTCCCCTTGAAGCGGGCCGGCAGCTTGACCGGCAGCTCGTCGAAGGAGACGGTCGTGCCGGCGCAGACCGGGACGGAGTCGCGGACGGCCTTCTCGAGCTTGGGATCGACGTCCGCGGCGAGCGCGGCCGTGGCGGTGAAGAGAGCGGTGGCGGTGAGGAGGAGGCGTTTCACGCGCGGTGAAACGGGCGTCCCCGCCCGTGTCATTCCGAGCGTAAGCGAGGAACCTGGGCGGGCGGGGCGCGAGGAACGCTCCTCGAGCCCCTCCCGCCCAGGTCCCTCGCTACGCTCGGGATGACACTTAGTTGTTCGGCGGAGCCTCGGAGATCTCCTCGACGGCCTTGCCGACCTTGCCGTCCTGGTTGCCTTGGGCGGCGATGTCGCCGATCGACACGATGCCGACGAGCTCGTCGTTGTTGTTCACGACCGGCACGCGCCGGATCTCGGAGCTGGACATGAGGTTCAGCACCTCGTTGATGGGCGTGTCTTCCTTCACCTTGCGGATGCTCTTGGTCATGATCTCGTTCACCCGCAGATTGTTGAGGTCGCGTCCCTCGGCGATGCCGCGCACCACGATGTCGCGGTCGGTGATCAGCCCGACGATCTTCTTCCCGTCGAGCACCGGCACCACTCCGGTGTCCTCGTTCTTCATGATTCGGGCGACGTCCAGAATGCTGTCGTTGTTCGAGACGCACTCCGGATTGGGGGTCATCACGTCACGGACGTGCTTCGCCCCTGGGCCTTGCTTCTGAGCCATTGCATTGCCTCCTTCGGTTGCACGTGCAACCAGAGAAGGGAGAGCAATGAGCGTGCTAGAACGACACCCGCAGCCCCGCCCCGACCGTCAGATACCGCGGCCGGAACGGTGCGCGCGTCCAGTGGTAGGCGGTCTCGATCATGATCCCGTAGCGGCGGGTGACGGGAAAGTCGGCGTTTGCGCCGATGCTGAAGCCCCAGTTGTTCGTGGACTCGGCGTCCGGATGGTCGGCGCTCTGCCGGTAAAGGCCGAGGCCGCCGAAAATGCCGGTCGAGCCGTAGGGCTCGTCAAAGCGGTACTCGGCCACGACCTCGGCGTGCTGGACCTCGCCCGGCGCGTCGACGCGGAAGTTCTCGTTGGTCGGGCTCTCGAAGGCGATGGCGGAGTCGATCTGGCCGGCCTTGAACTTCAGCCACAGGTCGTCCTCCATCTTCAGACCCCAGAACAGCTCGACGGAAGTGTTGTCGAAGGAGAAGTTGCTCTCGATGAAGTTGGGATCGCCCGGGTTGTCTTTCCCGGCGTGCACGAAGCGGCGGCTGCCGCCGACGATGACCCCGAATTCGGTCGACTGGGCGAACGCTGGAATCGCGCTGAACGCCATCAGCGCGACGAGGAAGGCGGCTCGTTTCATGCGGCGCACTATAAGGGATCGATTCTGGTTGTTCAAAGATGGCTCCTACGTAGAAAATGTGCGCGTGCAGAGACTTGCCAGCGCGATCTCGATAGTTGGACGCGAGGCGCTGCGAATCGTTCTGCCGTCGTGGTGCGTGGCCTGCCAGAGGGAGCTGCCCTGGCGCCGGCGGACGGCCTCCTGTTGCGCGGACTGCTGGGCGAGGCTGCCGAAGATCGAGGGGCCGAAGTGCACATCCTGCGCGCTCCCTCTGCCCCAAAACGCGACGTTCTGTATCGAGTGCTCGATCCATCCCCTCCCTCTGGCATGGTGCGAGGCCTGGGGCGAGTACCGCGGACCGCTCGAGGCGATCCTCAGGGCGCTGAAGTTCGACCGCCAGGACTTTCTGGACGACGCCCTGGCGGCGCTGCTCGAGGAGACCCTCCGCGCCCGCGGCGACCTCGCCTTCGACGCCCTCGTCGCCGTGCCCATGCACCGCAACAAGGAGCGGCGCCGCGGCTACAACCAGGCCGAGCTCCTGGCCCGGGCGCTGTCACGGCGGATCGGCATCCGCTGTGATATGAACCTCCTCGCCCGCCGCACCGAGCGCGCCACGCAGTCCAAGCTGTCCCGGCGCGAGCGGGCGGCGAACGTCCGCGGCGCCTTCGCCGCGGCTGCATCCCGCGTGAACGACAAATCGATCCTCATCGTCGACGACATCTGCACGACCGGCGAGACGCTCCGCGCCTGCGCGGCCGCGCTCCTCGAGGCGGGCGCAACCCGCGTCTGCGCAATCGCCGTCGCGAAAGCAAGCTAACGCATGCCAGAGAGCTACGACCTCATCATCATCGGCGGCGGCATCATCGGCGGCTCCAGCCTCTACCACCTCGCCCAGCTCGGCTACCCCGGGCGGGTGCTCGTGCTCGAGCGCGAGGACGCGCTGTCGAAGGGCTCCACCGCCCTCTCCGCCGGCGGCTTCCGCAACATCTGGACGACGCCGATCAACATGCGCCTGACCAGCTACTCGATCGACAAGCTGCGCAAGTTCCGCGAGGAGCTGAACTGGCCGATCGGCTTCGACCAGCGCGGGTACCTCTTCTGCCAGTACGAGGAGAACTTCGAGAGCGCGAAGCAGTACGGCGAGCAGTGGGCGAAGAACGGCGTGCGCATCGAGTTCCTCGATGCCGCCGAGGTGGAGCAGAAGGTGCCGGGCCTGCGCGCGGGCATCGACCACATCGATCCCGAGGTCAACGAGGTGCTGCAGATGAAGCCGATCGCGGGGGGCGTGTTCGGCCCCGACTGCGGCAGCTTCGATCCCTCCCAGGCCGCGCAGGGCTACTTCGAGCGCGGCATCGAGGGGATGAGCGGCCGCGCCGAGCTGCGCCTGCGCACGTCGGTCAAACGCCTCGTCCTCCGCGACGGCGAGTACAAAGGCGTCGAGCTCGAAGACGGCACGGTCCTCGAGAGCGACAAGGTGCTCGTCGCCGCCGGCGCCTGGACGAACCAACTCCTGGAAGTCTCCGGCCTGACCGGCGACGACCTCCCGCCGGTCATCCCCCTCAAGCGCATGCTCTACATCACCAACTTCCCCCCCATCGAGGGCTTCGAGCGCATCCCCATGACCATCATCGACTACGGGATCTACTTCCGCCCCGAGGGGCCGAATTTGCTCATCGGGCGCGCGGACCCGGACACGCCCCCGGGCTTCGACATCACCGCCGACGCCACGTACTACGAAGAGCAGATCAACTACTACCTGCAGGAGCGCGTGCCGGGCATGGAGCGCTGCCGGCTCATGTCCATGTGGGGCGGCCTGTACGACACGAACGAAGTCGACCACAACGCCGTCCTCGGCGAGCACCCGCATGTGAAGGGCCTCATGTTCGCCACCGGCTTCTCCGGCCACGGCGCGATGGAGGCCCCCGCCGCGGGACTGGCCATGGCCGAGCTGACCATGTACGGCGAGTACCGCACCCTCGATTGCACCCCGCTCTCGATCCGCCGTTTCTGGGAGAATAAGCCGATCCACGAGACCATCGTGATCTAGTGTCATCCCGAGCGTG